>JAIPJR010000019.1 GCA_021734045.1 Fidelibacterota bacterium | reverse complement strand
ACATTTGCTTTGGGTGAGCCCGGCATTACCCGTATAAAATCCAAGATAAACTCAGCGTTTGAGTGGGTGATTACCGCCAGATTGGCGTATTCACCATCGGCGACCTTCTCGCCGACGTGAATCTGTAATTGCTGCGGTTTTTGCTTTTTATTTTCCATATTAATCCAGACGACCTGACCGCGGGATCAGTCCTCCCACTTGTTGCCGCTGTCTTCCCCCCATTCTTCTTCCTGTTCTTCTGTTTCATTATCCCACTCAGGTGGGTTAGGCTGATGGGCTGACTCTTCCATGTCATCAAATTCAGTGGCTTCGTATTTGATGTATTCTTCCCCGTAAACACTCTCGTCAAAAAAATCGATGTCCTCAACGATCTCGGAGACCATCAAAAACTCCAAAAAATCCATGTACTTTTTATCTTTTAAATTCGTGCCACAATGGGGACAGATGAGCGACTTCGCCAGTCCCTCTTCAGTCAACGGTTCACCACATTCCGGACAGATAATACTTTCCATAAAAACTATCCCATGATATGTTTTATTAGCGTTATCAAAGCGGCGCAAATATATGTGGGACAGTACCGCTCACCAAACATTTTATCCAGCATCGAAACTGCACAATTTCAATGCCTTCGGGACCTGCCGAAATTCCTTGTCTTAAGTGTCTCGTATTCTATATTCACCAAGCTTTAACGGTGAGGAAATGACCATGGCAAAACAATTTGATGATAAAACACTGAAAAAATTTAACGACCTCCTGGTGGACGAGCGGAACAAGATTCTGGAAGATTTTGATTATCAAAAAGCCGAGCTTCACCAGACCATTACGGATGGCTCAGGCGAACTTTCTTCCATGACTTACCACATGGCAGATGTGGGAACGGATATGCAGGAGCGTGAAAAAACCAGCATGTTTGCCCACCGACAGGCAAAATATCTGAAAGAGATTGAAGCAGCGCTGGAGCGCGTCGCTGATAAAACCTATGGTATCTGTGGAATTTGCGGTGAACTCATTGAGGAACAACGCCTCATGGCAGTCCCCATTGCCAAGTATCATGTCCATTGTAAAGAGCTTGCTAATCAGCGCAATAATAACAACCAGTAAGCCGGTTTTTCTGATACACTTAGTTGATTATTCTACCTAACTGATTTTAACCCAAACAACCCCAATACACTCCCATAAGAGTTTTCCAAAAACTCGGTCTCACGTTTCACCATTTCTACGGTAAAACGATGATCGCCTCCGCCATCTGAAAACCCAATGGTCATCGGAGATTTGATGCGTCGTACCAATGCCATTAAATCATCGCCCGGCTCTGGGGCAAGGCACACTGTCGCGTCAAAAGACTGCACAGACCAGCTGGAAACGCTGTCAGCAACAACATCACCGCTGCGGGATGAAACCCGGATGGGGAGAATATTACCGGACTCCAGGTGAACATGCTTGATAACCCGCTCCGTAGCTGCCACAAAAATTTCAAATGGATTAGGCATCACCGTGAGCCGGGCCAGCGTGTAGCGTGCCACACGGGCATGTGGGATATGTAAGGGATAGACAAGCAGGATGCGATGGACTTCAGCCAGGCGTTTCTTGATGCTTACCGGCTCCGGTCGTATTTTGGGATTTCTTGTGGTAAACAGACTCAGCATCGCCGGAAAAATACGCGCGGAAGACAGCCTTACCAATAGAGGATACGGCTTCTTTCAGGTGGTTTTTCCTGGCTGTTCATGTAATTTTCCGCCCATGTTACGCCTATTCTCTATTCTACTGCTGGGCACCCTCACGCTAACCGCTTCTGACTATGTGTGGCCATTAAAAGCCAAGCCCTATCTTTCAGCCACATTCTGCGAGTACCGTGATGGACATTTTCACGCCGGTATTGACGTCAAGACCTGGGGTGAAATGGGCGTCCCCTGTCAGGCAATCACAGACGGATACATCGAACGAATCAGTGCTGGTTATTGGGGCTATGGCAAAGTTTTATTCTTAAAACTGGATGACGGCAGGCGTGCGGTGTACGCGCACCTGGAGCATTTCACGCCTGTGCTTGAAAAACAGCTGCGCGCTGAACAGAAAAAATCACAACGGTATGCAACCGACATTAAATTTCCTGAAAATCACCTGCGGGTGAATCAAGGTGAGATTCTCGCCTGGTCTGGAGTTTCCGGAACCCGATTTCCTCACCTCCATTTTGAAGTGCGGGATTCAGCCAATATTCCCATCAATCCCATGCAGTTCTATAGTCAGATCCGAGATACACAAGCTCCGTTCATTAATTTTCTGGCATTTGTTCCCCTGGGTGAACACAGCAGGATTAATGGTAGCAAGCTCCCCTATTTCATCAACATTCCAGAACCGGGTAAGAAAAGAAATTATGTGGTGCAAGAATCTATTCATACTGCCGATCCCTATGGTATTGAATTCAATAGCTTTGATGTGTCAAATGGGACACTGAATAAGTATGCCATTTATAAAGCGCGCTTCTTTCTGGACGATTCACTGGTGATTGAAATGACCTACGATCAACTTCCCTTCGAGACGGCCGACTTGGTGTCATCTCATCGCCCGCTCTATGCCGATTTGACCAATTGGCGTTTCACGCGACTTTATCAAAATGGTATCGAACCCGGACTGGATTTTTTTCTGCCTGGGGAGAATGGTTATCTGCGGACGCCACCCGGTGATTACAGGTGGAAACTGGTTCTGGAAGACTATAACGGCAATCAGACGACCGTGCAGGGAACCACAAATAACCAAGAGGCGATTCCTGCAATCTGGTCCGCCGAAAAGGTTAATGAGACGCTTTATCGCTTCACCCGCAACGGTAAAATGGCGAGACCGGTCCAGATTGACTTTCAAAATAATCCGGGAGAGCCTCTGCTGCCGAAAACAATCTACTACAACACCAAGCGCACCACCTGGGAATTTGAATTACCAGAGGGGATAGATTCGGGAATTCAGGCAATCAGTCGTGGCGAAGGGGTCCCAACTGAACGGGTCCAGTTGCTCCAGCCGAAAAATCAACTGCCACCAGCGCTTCAGTACAATTGGGCGGCAACGCCATATGGTAAATTACTCAAACTTGTAACCACCACACCCTGGTATTTCCCCCCCTACATAGATCTTGTGGGATATACGGATACGCTCCGGATACCCTTAAATACCGTCTCAGACACCCATGCTGAAAGTCACGCGATTTCGGCCGAGGATGCGTTGAAGTATCACCAGTTCTCCCTGCGTGTTACCCCGGACAAAACACGCGTGTATGACCTGCAGAAATGGCAAGCACTCCTGTCTGGTGATTCATTGGATGTAGAATTAATGGAGGGGGCGCTGGTCGTGCGATTACAAGCCGCGCGTTCCAATATAATATCCAGGATTTTTTTTGAGGTTGATACCCTGGCCATGGAAATTGACGGCGCTGTCTGGCCGGGTTTTCGGATTACATTGCCCAACGGGGATGATTCAGTGTATGCGGATACCCGCTTTTATGTGGGAGCAGGCAAAGTTGATGTCTGGCATCTGTACAAGCGAAAGGGTCACCGGCTGATTAAAATTCGCACGGACACGAACGGACCGTGGCTCGAAGGTGAGCTGCCCGGTGCCGGTGAATATCTCCTGCTGGTCGATACGACATCACCTGAGCTTACAGCTATTTCCTCCGGGACCAAATACCGACCCGGTGATAAACTTCTCTTCAAGATAACTGATAATTTACCGGAACGAACTGCTACGGTGCGAATTGACGAAGCCACATTGAACAATGAAAAAATTTTCCCGGACTACAACCCCTTGCGCCAGGAAATTTCATACTGGCTGCTGCCCGAAACGCAAGCGGGCAGTTACCGGTTAGAGATCACACTTTCAGATCAGGCCGGCAACCGATCTGTGAACCGCTATTCGTTCAGTGTGCAGTAATGTTTATCCCCCTCCGTGATAATAACCCACGCCTTCTGCAGCCCACAGTTGTTTACACCCTGATTGCTGTCAATATCATCCTTTATCTGCTTGGACTAATTGTCCCGCTGGATAACCTGGGATTGTGGGAAGACCGATTACTAACCGGCAGTCATTTGGGTTTTATCGAGCTTTTTACCTATCAGTTTGTCCATGGTGGCCTGGCTCATCTGGTATTTAATATGTTTTTCCTCTATATCTTCGGTGACAATATCGAAGGCGCTATGGGACACGGCGGATTTGTGGTTTTTTACCTGCTCTGTGGGATTGGTGCGGCGCTGATGGAGGTGCACCTTGATCCTGGTTTTGGTGCGAATAATCCTGGTGTACTGGTGGGTGCATCCGGCAGCATTAGCGGCATTATGGGTGCGTATATCATCCGGTTCCCGCGCGCGCAGATTCTCACCTGGTTATTCTTTGTAATTTTCAAAGAAATCAGCGCCGTCTATTACATCGGCATCTGGATTGCACTCCAATTTCTCTCCCAGGCCCGGGCTGGCGCCGGTGAGAGCGTAGCCTACATGGCACATATCGGCGGATTTATTACCGGAATGGTGCTATACTTGCTTTACCGGCAATTAAAAATTCATGAATGGATATAGAGAAATGAAAAATAATACCGAACTGATTCAAGCGGCACAGAAGGTCCAGGAAAATGCCTATGCGCCTTACTCCCGGTTCAAAGTGGGCGCGGCTGTTATGACAGATAATGGTAATTTCTTCACTGGCTGTAATGTGGAGAATGCCAGCTACGGACTTACTGTTTGCGCTGAGCGAAATGCATTAAGCGCGGCTATCGCCGCCGGCGAGAAAAAATTCAACAGCCTGGTGGTAGCATCAGAAGATGGCGTTCCGCCCTGCGGCGCTTGTAGGCAGGTGATTTGGGAACTCTGTGGGGACGTGCCGGTGATTCTGGTAGACGAAAACGGAAATACGACTCGCACTACCTCACGGGATTTACTGCCTGGTGCATTCAACGAAAGCATGCTGCGCAAATGAAACCTGGTGATCAGACATTCACGATTGGGATTGGCGGAGCCACCGGGGCCGGGAAATCATCCCTGGCCACCCAATTGATGAAACAACTTGATCTCCCCATCTACCACCTCTGCACCGACCGGTATCTTCGTGATTTCACCAACCTCCCGAAAACCACCACAGGTCTCCCGGAAATGGATCAACCTGAATCATTCCATCTAAATGAACTGGCTGGACATATTCGGCAACTCCAACGGGGTGAGGTCACCTATCTGCCCATTTATGACCATCACACACACCAGCGCAGTCCCATGTCTGAAGGTGTGAATGCACCGAAAGTGCTAATCGTTGAAGGAATTATGGCGCTGGTTGATTCAGCGCTTCGCGATTTGTACCACCTGAAAATAGCGGTGGAAACCGACGCTCGTATCCGCATGATCCGGCGTGTTCAAACCGATGTTAATGAACGTGAACTTTTCCTGGACCAGATCAAGCGGCGGTTGGTGGAAAGTGTCATTCCCGCTGAGGAAGCCTGGGTGCTCCCGGCAAATCAATTTGCCGATATTCGAGTAACAGGCAGTCAATCTTTTGCACCAATAATCGAGGAATTGAGGGATCACCTGACCGCCTTCTTTGGTCAGGCTACAGTACCTGAATAAATCACAAGGAGCGGAAATTATTCTGATTCCCCACACACATACCGGCTGGATAGAAGTTATCGCAGGACCCATGTTCAGCGGTAAGACCGAGGAACTCATTCGTCGCATGCGGCGGGTTCAGATTGCCCGGCAGAATCTGGTCATTGTTAAACCAAAGATAGATACGCGCTACAGTGAGAATCACATCGTCTCTCACAGCCAACTGCGCGTGGAATCCCAAACCGTTAAAACCACTGGTGAAATCCTGAAATTAGCGAAGCACGCCCAGGTGGTGGGCATTGATGAAGTCCAGTTTTTTGATGCCGGTATCGTGGAGGTGTGCCGAACCCTGGCGCGACAACGAAAACGGGTGATTGTTGCAGGTTTGGATAAGGATTTTCGTGGACAGCCATTTGGACATATGCCCCACCTCATGGCAGAGGCGGAATTTGTCACCAAAACAGTTGCAATCTGCGTGATTTGTGGAAATCCAGCCGGATTCACCCAGCGGCTGGTGGCATCCAAAGAGCAGGTTTTGATCGGGGAAACCGACAGCTATGAAGCGCGCTGCCGAAATTGTTTCGAAGCGCCACCGGAGGAGGAGTAAGCATGCACCGTTTTATGGGTATTCTGGGCATGATAGCAATATTGGGACTGGCTTACGCCATTTCAAATAATCGCAGGCAGATTGACTGGAAGCTGGTGATCTGGGGAATCGTTCTGCAAGTCGCGTTCGCCGCATTCATTCTCATGACGCCCATCGGCCGACCATTTTTTAGTTGGGTGGACACCATCATTCGTGGGTTGCTGAGCTTGTCAGACAAAGGCAGTGATTTTTTATTTTCCTCTTATGTAACGGGTCAGGTTGAGGCGCCACTGATGAATTTTGCGTTTCGTGTTCTGCCCACCATCATTTTTTTCTCAGCATTAATGGCCGGGGCTTACCACCTGGGGATCATGCAATGGATTGTCAAATGGATCGCCCGTGGAATGCAAAAAACACTGGGGACGTCCGGTTCGGAAACCCTGAGTGCTTCCGCTAATATTTTTGTTGGTCAGACCGAATCCCCGCTCCTTATCCGCCCCTTCATTGAAGGTGCTACAAAATCAGAACTGATGGCAATTATGACGGCCGGATTTGCCACTGTAGCCGGGGGTGTGATGGCTTTATATGTGAAAATGTTGTCGGACATTCCCGGCATTGCCGGACACCTGATGGCAGCCTCTATCATGAGCGCGCCGGCGGCACTGGTTATCGCTAAAATTATTTACCCAGAGACGCAGGATTCGCTTACCGCCGGCGACCTGAAAATGGAAGTGAAGCGCATGGACACCAATCTGGTGGAAGCGGTGGGGCGCGGTGCTACCGATGGCATGACACTGGCGCTGAATGTGGCCGCCATGCTGGTGGCATTCGTTGCGCTGATTGCCGGAGTGAATGTTTTACTGGGGCTGATGGGTCTGAGCCTGGAGCAGATCTTGGGATGGGTCTTTAGGCCCCTGGCATGGACCATGGGCGTACCTTGGCAGGAGGCCGGCATCGTAGGCTCATTGATGGGACAAAAACTCGTTCTTACAGAATTAATCGCCTACTCCAATCTGTCTGAATTATTGACCTCGGCGGCCAATCCCCTCTCCTTAAAATCTGAAATAATAGCCTCTTATGCGCTGTGTGGATTCGCCAATTTTGCTTCAGTGGGCATTCAGATTGGTGGAATCGGCGGGATCGCACCATCCCGGCGGGGCGATTTGGCGGCTCTGGCCTTCCGGGCTATGTTTGGCGGGGCGCTCGCATCCTGGCTCACGGCCAGTTTAGCCGGATTAATGCTCTAAACATTCCGGTAGAGATGTGAAAGCCGATTTGATAACAGAACATTGCAGTTATTTTATGATTCTTAACAACCAGATGAATGACGGCAAAAACAATCAGAAGGATTTATAGCGATGCGGTTAATATTTATGGGACCTCCCGGCGCCGGAAAAGGGACGCAAGCCGGGCGAATTACCGCTGAATACCACTTCCTGCACCTCTCCACCGGGGACATTCTCAGAACGCATAGAAAAAAAGGGACCGAATTGGGCCGGCAAGCCCAGTCTTTCATGGCGGCCGGAGAACTGGTTCCCGATGAGTTGATTCTGAAAATGGTGGCGGCTGAATTTGAACGACCGGAAATTGAAAATGGGTTCATCCTGGATGGATTTCCCCGTACCGTCGCTCAGGCAAACGCACTGGATGATGTTTTGGAGCGGATGGAGAAAACGCTGGATATTGTTCTGGTTATGGATGTTCCGGACGAAGAACTGGTCGCTCGTCTTACCGCCCGGCGGACCTGCCGTACCTGCGGTCGCAGCTATCACTTGACCTTTAATCCTCCTAAAACACCAGGTGTCTGCGACGTGGATGGTGGGGAATTGTATCAACGCGAAGATGACAAAGAGGCAACTGTCCGGAACCGCTTGGCGGTTTACAAACGACAGACCCAACCCTTGATAGAACACTATACCAAGCAGGGACTTGTCCAGCACATTGACGGGGTGGGGAGCGTGGACGAGGTTTTCAGTCGAATCCGGCAGGTTCTGGAATCGCACCAACATGCCGATTAAATTTATCTCCAATCATGTTTAAATTGGGCGTTACCGGCAGTATCGGTGCCGGGAAAAGCGCGGCTGCCCGGCGTCTGGCTGTGTTGGGTGCGGAGGTGAGTAATTCCGATGAGCTGGCCAAATCAATTTTGTTTGAGGATGCGGAAATTCAACGCCAACTACTACGCCGGTTTGGCACGAAGATTTTGGACGAGAACGGAAATTTAAGTCGCGAAAATCTGGCCGCGGCAGCGTTTCAGGATAAGACGGGGCAGGATTTCCTCAATGAATTGTTGCATCCACGGGTACGCCAAGCGACCCGGGATTTGATGATGAATGCCGAAAAAGCCGGCGTAAAATTGTTTGTGGTGGATGCACCGCTGATTTTCGAGACCGGTCTGGATCGTGAATTGGACGCCGTATTGGTGGTCACGGCACCGCGCGAGTTGCGAAAGATCCGGGTGCGGCACCGCAGCGGCATTTCATCCGCTGACTTTATGGCGCGCAACGCCCTCCAGTGGCCTCAGGCTCATAAGGAAGCCCGGGCCGACTATGTGGTAAAAAACGCATCCACCGAAGAAGCCCTCATTCAGCAGGTAGATGCTGTGTTCAGACAGTTACCGATTTAGGATGACTTCGGAGCCGGTTTTGTTACCTCGCGCACCGATTCTTACGGCTGATTCAAGATTGGGAACCGGAAGCGGTCCCTCGTTATGGCCGTGAAGACTGACGACTCTGAAAGCGTCAGCAGGAAGCAGAACCAGGTAAAAAGGGAACCCACACCAGAGCGTTTCATTTTTCTTCCTCGGTTTATGTACGGAAATGGTAACGATTAATGGTGCTTATGAACCCGTCCGCTATTATGCATCAACTCGCCCCGTAGAAACTTTTCAACTGCTGCGTCAATGGTCTTTTCATCGCACAGAATAACCTGCAATCCGGTTCCCGCGGCATTCATCACAGCCGATTCACCCATGCCCCTGGCTACCAGATAATCACAACCGGCAATTCGCTCAAACATTGCCCGGTGTCGTTCTCCTCGGCCCATTCCGTGTCCCATACCACCACCGCCATGTCGCTCCGCGTGACCCTGACCCTGACCATGCCCATGGGATGCAGAATCATCACTGCCATGGAGACCGAATTTGGGAACACGTTCCCTTGATGTGATGCCCGAGTCGTCAAGTTCAACAATCTCATAATATTGCGCCTGCCCAAAATGGGCATGAATCGTTTCGCCATCGTTTGTTGCGAACGCCAGTTTTTTAGTCATCTCCGCCTCCTGAAATGTCCCCTGTAGGGACGATTTATTTTAAAATACCAACCACAAACCACCGATGATGAGTCCCACCAGCAGATTGATACCTTTAATTTGCAAAAACCGTTTACGGGAAAAGGCCAATAGCGGCAACATGGCATGCCCATCCTGGACGATAGAGCTTACCAACAGTGGCACGAACCCAATGACATTCTTACTGAAGAGGGTCACAAATACCAGATGCGGTCCCGATTCCGGAATGATGCCAATCAACCCGGCACTCAGAATTAATAGGGTTGGATTTGCATTCAGCAGGCTGTCCAGATCCAGGTATTTCAGGCTAACCTGTACCAGCAATAACGCGCCAAATGTCCAGAGAAAAATCCGCAGGACATGCTCCCGGACGATGTGCTGAACAATATGGGTTTGAACAAAGTGCCCCGGGAAAAAAATCAGAACCAAAAGTGTGAAGCCACCCAAACCAAGGAAAGTGATGCGCTTCCAGTTCCAGACAGCCGGCCCCAGAATACCAAAGGCAAACAGCACCAACAAGATGAACAGGGTCAGAATGGTGAGCAAGCGAAGCCAGTCCGGTTGCCTCCACTCCGCCCGGATAAGCGCCCATGGACGAAACGGTGGAATCTCGGCCTTGGGATGGATTTCCAGTTTATCGCATCCCGACGCGTCGGTAACAGCGGGCGCGGTATGAAAGACACGATCGGTCAGGTAACCGGCCACAAATGCCACGACCATGAGCACACCGGTCAGAAAAAGGGTCATTTTGGGGAATAACGCGAGCATGACGAAGGTCTCATCACCACTGGTGGCAATCATGGTGGCTACCAAAGCCCCCAGAGAGAAGAGCCTGTGCTGAAATAGGGTGACAGCTGCAAATCCCCCCAGACAACCGGGAAGCGCACCCAGGAGAATTGCCCAGATGTATTGATGGATACCACCCCGGGCGCAAAAATAGGCCTCCCAGCGCCCCCGGGAAAGCACATGGACCGCCTCCACAATTACCATCATGACAAACACGAAGAAGGTAATGGCGATGCTGTGCTCGAATATGCCACCCACGAATTTCAGGTTTTCCTGTAGATTCATTGGCGTGCCCCTGGTAGGGAAATTTCCACCAAATGACTCTCTTTACACTGTGGACATGGCTGATTCGCCGTGCGTATTTTTTGTAACCGTTCCTGAAAATTACGGCATTTGGGGCAATGGTAGAGGTGGCCATTCAATTGATAATCACCGCCCTGGATGACCAACATACCACCCCGTACAAGCAGGCGAGCCACCTTGTTGTGGGCGCTTTCCACCAATCGGGTTACAGTAGGGCGCGACACCTCCATGATGGCTGCAGCGGTTTCGTGATCCAGCTGCTGTTCATCCACAAGGCGCAGCGCCTCATACTCATCCAGTGTTAATTCGATTTTGGATAAACCCTGACTGGGTACACCGCATGGTTTGAAGCTGTTGTACCGTGGTGGGAATTGAACCTGACGGATTTTGCGTGGTCTTGCCATGGCCCAATTTTATGAACATATGTTCATAATTGAAAGAAAAAAAGGCTACTGAATCAGGGCAAAATATCCGCGAAGAGCTTTTTAAATGCGCCCTGCTTGCGTGTCATCTCCAGATACCGCTCATCCGCCAACCATTTTTGCGCTTCCGGTGTTAAATGCCGTTTAGCACCAGTGAGCCAGTACAGGGCAACCGCCGGTTTATCCAACCAATCTCCGCGCTCCGCTAACCACAGGTATGCCATCACATTGGTGGAATCGTTCATTATAGCTTCCTCCAATGCCCATTGAGCAGTCTTAAATTCACCCCTCTCCAAAGCTGCATGACCCAACATCTGCCAGGCAAAAGTATTCGCACTGTCGGTCTCTATGGCAACGCTCAGGTGTTCAACCGCGCTCTGCCAATCTCCGTTTTCATACGCCTTCTGACCATAATGAAACGCAACACCAGGATGCCGGGGATTCGATTGGGCAGCCTGACGATAAGCATCTTCCACCAGCTCCATATAACCGGCTTCTTTATAAATTCGCGCCAATCCCAACAAGGCTTCCACATTCCCCGGATCTAATTTCAAAGCCCCTTGAAACTGACGGATCGCCAGTTCCACATTGCCCAGGGCTGCAGTAGTCTCTCCCAATTCACTGATCTGACTGGTGGTGCTGGTCCCAAAAACAGACTGAATATAGTGCAAAATCATGGTCTGTCCCCAGACCGTGAGTTCCTGAGCATACCGCTGACGAAAGTCATTTAACGCGGCTTCATCCCAGATTACGGGTCGCACGCCCATTTTTCCTCTAAATGGTCCGCCGTATGCGCCAGGATTATTGCGGGTCTGGTCGGGATTTTCCCAACCGGTTCCAGGGTAACCACGCTGGCGGATTTTCGAATCAGGCGTCAGCTGGTACAGCCCCAGCGTATCCCGGGTGAACGCCCACTCTTCAAAAATCATGTTACCACCCAAATCCAAAGCCTCTTTCGGGTGCGCCAGGAAACCGTCCAGCAACCCATCTCCGCAGGAATAATCCATGGTTACAGCGTCCCCGTTGGCAAAAAGATGAAACCCGGATTGAGCCCGGTTCGCCCAAAAGATGGTATTCAAAATGTTTCCGGTGGTGCGATTGGTATAAATGCCTCCTCCGGATGCTGTGGGTGTCTCATTTTCCGCGAAAACACTATTAAAACACCGCAGTTGGGATGCGGCGAGATAAACAGCACCGCCGTTCTGTTTCACACTCACATTTCGGGCAAATACAGAATTCCGAATATCAGCCGAGCTGTTGATGATATACCAGGCTCCACCCCGCTCGGAAGTCTGGTTTTTCAGCCAATAACTGCGTCGGCTGGTGAAATCACCATTCTGCCAGTAAACCGCACCCCCGCCTACCGCTTTTTCCCGCGCATCCAAAATCACATGATTATTGTAAAAAGTACAGTTCTCCGCCACCAGCGTCGCACCATCGCCATGGATTGCACCGCCCTGTAATCCGGCCTCATTACGACGAAAGTCAGAATCCTCCAAAATCACACGGCCACCCCGCAGGTGTAGGGCACCTCCGGTGGGATATTTCCCACGGGCGATATTGTCATAAAACTGGCAGCCAATCAGGATTGGGGTCCCGCCGAATGAAGCAAGTGCGCCGCCGTACTCACCCTCATTCTCCCTGAAATCACAATTGATAAATGTCCCTGATGCACCACTGATCTGGACGGCATTCTGGCGTGCTTTCTCAAACGTGAGGCCATCCAAAATGAGCGCCGGTCCCTCGCCATGTTGAATTACCAGTGTGGGTTGATCCGGATCTCCGGGACGAATAAAAGTCTGTTCCACGCCCGCTTTGCTCCGGAGCCAAAGCGCCTTCCCCTGAGGGTTCAAATTTTCATAATAATAACCGGGATAAATCAAAATCACGTCGCCATCCCCGGCGCTATCAATGGCACTCTGAATGGAAGCAAAGCGAGGTCCCACCTCCAGAATTTCTGCTGAGAGCGCGGCGACCATGAGGATGCCGCTCAGCAGGAGCCGTGGCAACAGGTTGAGATAACACTTCAGTTTCATGGGATGGATAAATTAGTCCCGGATACCTCGGGAAACGACCGGTTCGTTACGAATTTCCTCAGGGTTTGATTGAACAGGGAATGCCGTATCCAGAACCCGCTGCCAAATACGTGCATCCACATTTTTTCCAAACACATCCAGGTCAATGACAGTCTGATTTTCACGACTATCCTCAGCGGCAAAACCCACCACATGGGCATAAACCCCCTGCGCCAGGGCTTGATAATCAGGTAAGCGGTTGGTACGAATCGCGTGCAAAAATGCCCGGATCATGGCCGGATCACCACCGCCGTGGCCCGTTTCATCCGCGTCAATTTTAAAGTCTTGCGGCGTTGAATCAGGATAATGCCAGGTTGTGATAACATTCCGTTCAAAATTGCCCGTAAGTCGTCCCTGAGTACCATCGTATGTGAATTCACGTGTATTCTCAGGCCCATGTCCGGTTAAAGTGAACGCCACGGTCACCCCATTGGAAAATTCCAAATTCACCACCTGATGGTCCACCACATCATTATCACAATAATAGACGCAGCGGCCGTAGGGACCAGCCTCCAACGCAGCTCGTCGGGCTGCCAAACTGGAATCCTCGCTAATCACCGATGCCGGCCAGCCGGTATTTTCACCCAGATAGATGCGTTGCGCATCGTAGGGACAATACTGCGCCACAGGACAGCCATCGGTACACCGCAAGGGCGCATTTTCCGGCGCATTCTCCGGACGAAATTCGTTCAGTGAGCCGAACGAATGGACCTGTTTTACCGGTCGCGCCAACAGCCAAACCAGCAAATCCAGGTCATGACATGCTTTCGCCAGCAGGATAGGTGTGCTCTCCGACTGACGACGCCAATTTCCCCGCACGTAGGAGTGAGCCATGTGCCAGTAAGCCGGTGATTCCGTGTGCTGCCAGGTGACAGGATTTCCAATTGTATTCATCTCCAGCAGGGTTTTTACATGCTGAAAAAATGGCGACCAACGCAATTCGTGCATAACCCACACTTGAGATCTGCTACAAACTGCTGCTTCGAAAAAGCGTAGCACCTGGACGGAACTGGCGGCTATGGGCTTTTCCATTAACACATGGTATCCCAATTCAAATGCCGGAAGCGTGGTTGCCACATGCGCCCGGTCTGAACCGGCATTCACAATTATATCCGCCAGGCGCGGCTGTTGATAAAGCTGGTCTGCTGCTATGAATTGCGCCGTTTCGGAGATGCCATGTAGCCGGGCAAACCGTTCCCGCCGATGATCATCGGGTTCGACAACAGCCACGAATTGTAATTCGTCCGGATGATGTAGTGCATACTCACCAAAGGGTTTATGACCACGATGACCAGCACCGATAAGTACAGCGGTCAGGGGTTTTTTGAGTGAATTCATACCAAATAAAGCGAGTTGTTTTTAAAGAGACTTACAGGTTGGTTAATTTTTTCCAGAGACCGATTGCGTAGGAATCGGTCATTCCAGAGACGTGGTCACAGACCAGACGCATGCGGGCGGCTTCATTGGGTGCCTGATCAATAGCCTGCTGACGCCCGGGCGAAAGACGCACGGCATCCACAGGGGTCTGTTCACCCAATACCACATCACGAAAATAGCAGAACAGCGCTTCAAGAATTTTCACACCCTTCGCCTCCGGTTCCTTCACATACGTGGATTGATAAATCAGACGAAAATTCAATGCTTTGAAAAACAGCAATTCATCCCGGAGTGCCTTTTCAAATACCAACCGGAACTTGTACCGATTTGAGTCAATGGTCGCTGCGTCCTCATACGACAGCCGCATACCATGAATCCAGCGTCCGATGAGTGTGGCGACGAGTCGTTCCATGGAATAGTCGTTATTTAACACGGCGATCAGCTTGCGGCTCAGTTTTTCATCAATACCAGCGCCATGCTCAGCAATAAACGCCTCCACATCCGCCAGGTGCAAAACCCGCTGCTTATAGCCATCGAATAAGTCGGAGGTGGTGTAGGCGATATCATCCGCCAAATCCATGATATCACATTCTACCGAACGCACCCTGTCCCCCGATTGACACCGGGTCATAATTTCCGGATCCGGGTGAACCCATTTCACAACACCGGCCTGGTCAGAATAGAGAAATTTTGCCCGCCGAGGGGTATTTTCTTTGCCCACCACTTTGTATTTAAGAATACCGTCCACCAGAGCGCGGGTCGGTGTCAGCCCACCCCTGCGCATGCCCACGGATTCACCACGGATGATGTTGGTGAGAATGCGTAATGACTGGGCATTTCCCTCAAAACCGCCCCACGGATCCATCAATTCGTTCAACCGCGATTCCCCCTGATGACCGATGGGCGGGTTACCCAGGTCATGGGAGAGGCAAATAGCCTCAACCAATGCCGGATCAATAAAAAAGCGCTCATTCATCTGCTCATTGGAGCGATTAAGGAAGTTCACAATGGAGCGACCAATTTGGGCGACTTCAATGGAGTGGGTTAGTCGCGTTCGGTACTGATCATTTTGGCCCGTTACATAGACCTGTGTCTTACCTTGCAGCCGCCGGAAAGCGGTAGAATGAATCACCCGATCCCGGTCAATTTCAAAGGCATTTCGATATTCGCCTTCAGAAATGGTGCGCTCGCCCAGAGTTTCCATGTCCCAGGCGGTGTAAAAATGGTTTAACGGAAATCGAATCGTCATCAGGATTAAATGTATTGATACAAAGGTCTATTGTTCACACACATTTTAACTGGTCACTGGGTGATTAGGGCTTTCTCCATGGTAATGTGTGGCCAACCACATTCATCAAAAATATTTCCACGGGTCACGTACCCGGCGCGCTCGTAGAAAGACTGGACCTGAATCTGTGAATGGAGTTCGACCATTTTCAATCCGCGTTCCCTTGCTGTGTTCTCACAAGCCTTCATGAGCGCCAGGCCATAACCGGCATCCCGAAATTCCGGCAAAACCGCTACGCGCCCGACGCGGGCAATTTCACCCTCGGGAACAAAGCGAGCCGTTGCAATAGGTTTATCCGTCAGGTACACCAGCAGGTGAATCGCCCGGGCGTCATCTTCATCATACTCATCCGCAAGCGCGAAGCCCTGCTCCAGAACAAACACGCGGCGCCTAATTTCGAAGGCGGCATCAAGTTCGCGCTGATTTTGAACGATGGTAATGGAAACGTCCTGCGTGGTGTGCGGTGCGGCCATGGATGCGCAAATTATACCTTTGGCACCTGAAACCAAGCAAGAATCTTCCTGGTTCAGCTACATGAATGACGGGCCGGAGGGAAGGTGTCAGAAAACAAACAGAACGATGCGAGCTGCGATATTAACGCTCGCGAAGTTTTTCCAGTTCATTACGGAGTTCATCCAGTTCCTTTCGCAACTCATCCAATTCTTCCTGCAGCGCATTCTGGTGAGGATTAGGGAATACATGGGGCGCCCGAGGCATTTTCTGGCCCTTAAATTCATACCAGGTTTGCCGGTCAGGTTTAGACCGTGCAGCAATCACAGCATTCACTTTTTTCGACTTTTTATCGCGAATCAGATGAATGGTCACCTCATCCTCAGGTTCAAAATTCCCGATAGCGGTCGTTAAATCACTCGGATCCTCGATTTCTGCGTCATCCACCGCGGTAATTACATCGCCCGCCCGGATACCGGCCTTCTCAGCGGGGCTGTCTGGCACCACCTCCACAACCAGAACACCCACATCATCACCGGTTTTGAAGTACTCACGGAGTTGGGCCGACAACCTTTGGACTGATACCCCCAGGTATGTACGATTGAATGTAAACTCGGGAAACTCAAACCTGAACTGTCGTGTGCTGTCCCAACCGGGAAGCTCCACCAGGATATCTTTCAGATCTGCCAGATCCCTAATCGCACCCTTGTCCAGACGAATCATCTTCTCCTCACCATTATCGTTAATGATGATTTTCACGATTTCCGAGCTGTCGGCGACCACCTCAACACTGACTTTTTTCTCAATCTTGTGCGGGTTGTCGGTTTCTGTTTTGGCGGACTGGGCGCAAGCAAGAAAAGCCGTTCCCAGAAGGGTCAGCCCGATGGCCAAGCCGATTGATTTTCGTTGCATAAATCACCTCCATTTTATTGCGAACTTGCCTGGAACTGCTCCCCGTGTGAATTTCTTCCGAGTGGGGCATATTATTGACACCAGATTGGTACACCGGTTGCCAAACAGGACAGCAGGGAGAATGAAATGAATGCTGCCGGGGATTAACATTTGCTGAATTGGCGGGACTACCCTAAGATTACATCCGATAAATCTCAAGGAGTGATATCATGGATTTTGGACTTGAGAATAAAATTGCTTGGGTTCAGGGCGCCAGTAAAGGTTTAGGATTTGCGTGTGCGTTGGAGTTGGCGCGGGAAGGTGTTGCAGTAGCCATTTCCTCGCGTTCAGAGGAAAATATTTCGGCGGCGGCTGATCGTATTCGAGTGGCTACCGACGGCCGGGTGTTGCCACTCGTTTGTGATGTGACAGACCCGTCCGCCAGGGATGAGACCCGGGAAACGATTTTAGCACAATGGGGTACAGTGGATATTCTGGTGGCTAATTCCGGTGGGCCGGTTTCGGGTAAATATGATGAACTCACCCGGGAAGACTGGCATTCAGCCATAGACAATAACCTGTTCGCCATGCTGGAGAGTGCCCAGGAGGTGGTTGATGGCATGTTGAAAAAGCGCTGGGGACGCATCATTTTTATCACATCCGTTTCCGTGAAGCAACCGCTGGGAAATCTAATCTTGTCCAATACCGCCCGGGCCGGACTCACCGGATTTGCCAAGACACTTGCCGGCCAGACCGCTGTTGAAGGAATTACGGTAAATTGTGTCCTGCCTGGCATTCATGACACCGAAAGGTTGCGGGAGATACACGGAGACGATTTCACTCCGGAATTCATTGCCAAAGACATTTCCATGAAGCGATTAGGGCAACCGGAGGAATTGGCGGCAGCAGTCGCCTTTCTGGCTTCGACCCGGGCCGGTTACATCACAGGTCAGTCGCTGGTAGTGGATGGCGGATTTGTGAAAAGCTTGTTTTAATCCGGGGTTTTCAATAACGCATGCCAAAAGAGCGCTTTTATGCTGACGGGCTGCATTTTGAATGCACCGGTTGTGGGAACTGCTGTAAGTTGGCGGGTGGATTTGTTTATGTGACAGATGATGAAATCAAAGCCATGGCCAGGTATTTGAAACTTTCGCTTACAGCTTTCACGGATAAATATTTGGACATTCATAAATCCCGCTATGTACTGAAAAGTAATGGTGACGCCTGCATACTGTTGGAAAATGACGCCTGTACGGTCTACCCGGTCAGACCGGTTCAGTGCCAAACCTTTCCTTTTTGGTCAACCAATCTGAAGTCAAAGTATCGCTGGAGAATAACGCAGTTTGAATGTGAGGGAATTGGACAAGGTCGATTGTACACTAAAACTGAAATTGAAAATATCGTGAAAATGCAGAGCGCCACCGATGCCGGGCCGTCACTTGTGGAGCGGAAATCTCAGGAGAGCTCTGGGTCGAATGAGCAGAGTGATTCAGGAACGGATTAAATCAAGGTAGCGTTGGAGTATCACCTGTAAATCTGCCAAACCAAAATGACGGCTGAACCGTTTAACTTCACGCCCCTGAACAAATAATAACAGTGTGGGAACCGTAAAAACCAAGTACTGACCGGCGATTCCCGGGCTCTCCACGGTGTTGATATACACAAATTCCCACTCCTCCAAATTTGCAGTCATCTCCTGCACCTGTGGTTTCAGAACCTGGCACACATTGCAGGTGGGTGTGGAACAATAGGCCAGGACCAAATCGTTGGCTGAAATGGCTTCATGGAAACCGGCTAACTGCATGGTGCGAGAATTATTCCGGACCGGCAAAAAACGGGAGCTTGAAGGAGAATGTCGCACCTTCCCCCGTTTTACTATCCACCGTAAGGATGGACTGGTGTAAACCCAGGATTTTCTGACAAATGGTCAACCCCAGACCAGTTCCTTTCACCTTTTGCTTGTGGGTGTCACGGGAGCGGTAAAAACTATCGAAAATATGCTTAAGTTCATCCTGTGGAATACCGCTGCCCGTATCCGAAATGGTAAAATCCAAATTATCACCTGACCTTTGCGTGGACAGGGTGATGGTCCCTTCCGGCGGTGTGAATTTAATGGCATTACTCAGGAGATTCCGTAGGACTTGTCGAATCCGAATTGGATCGGCAAGCACAGGCTCAGGTGGGCGTAAGAAATTGCGTTTAATGGTGAGTTTCTTGTCGGTAATAACATGATCAAATTCCGCCAGTGTATCCTCGGTAAGCTCAGATAGCAGAAAGGGTTCCGGCTTGATGTGCATCTGACCGGTATCAAGAATAGAGATGGTGAACAAGTCCCCGATGAGATTGCTCAGGTGATTAATCTGGTCGTGAATGGTGCGCAATTTATGGTCCATGGTGGGGCCATCGATTTCCTGCTGGTGGAGCAGCATGGTTTCGATATTGCCCTGGATGACGGTGAGGGGAGTCTGAAGCTCATGTGAAACCGTCGCCACCAGCTCGCTGCGACTCCTTTCCTTCAATTCCAATTCTTTCAACATTCGATCTACCCGGTCCACCATGTCATTAAACGCGGCAGCCACAGCCCCCAGTTCGTCCCGGGAATCATCGTCAATCTTAACATGGTTATTACCCGTTTTGAATCGTCGGACCTTACTGGCTGCACGGTTCACACGGCGTGTGAAACCAGCCCAAATGATGGCACCGGTTATCGCCGCAATCGCCAGTGAAAACAGAATAGTTCGAATTAACAGCGCACCGTATTTATCCCAGAATGAGAGTACCGGGTCGTCTCCGCCTCCCAGGAAGGTGATCATGGCGTACCGGGGTTCGGTTGCTTCAGGGATCTCTGCTGCGGAGAATACGAATTCCAGATCATCGCTGGTGGGGATTTCCACATCAATGGGATAATCCATTTCGCTGCCCCGGATAAAATGGAGGATCGGCTCCATATCGATTTGCGGTCGCTTAACCTGTGAGGGGATATCGCTGGCATGGTGTAATACATTGCCAGAGACATCAAGAATGAATAACTCCATGCCCTGATAATAATAAGCCACAGAATCCAGGAATGATTGTGTGGCCTCAGGGTCTTGAATTAACGGTGTTAATTCATTTGCCAGTGTTATGCCCTCATCCGCGAAAGCAATCTGTGTATCCAGCTTGATATCCCTTAACAGGTCACGCTGATCCCACAACACCAAAGCAATCCCGTTGATAGAGAAGAATATCACCAGAACCGCTGACAGTTTGAATGTCAGCGTCCGGAAAAAAGACACATGCGACGAAACATTATTCAAAGTACTGCTGTGGACCTAATCTACCAATTCCTCGGTAAATTTATAGCCTACCCCTCAAACGGTAAGAACATACTTGGGCTTATTGGGATCAACTTCGATTTTTGCACGCAACCGGTTCACATGCGTGTTGACCGTGTTTTCGTACCCTTCGTAAGAATAGTCCCAGACCAAATCCAAAAGTTTTTTGCGACTGTAAACGCGCCCTGGTTGACGGGCCAGAAGAGCCAAGAGATCGAACTCGGTGGCAGTGAGCTGAACTTCACGCTCACCCATGAAAACCTTGTGTTTCTCCAGATCAATGACCATCTCGCCCCGTACAATTTGTGGAATTTCAGTACGCTCGTCTTCGGAACGACTGGCATATCGGCGCAAAACCGCATTCATCCGGGCAATCAATTCACGCATACCAAATGGTTTGGTAATATAATCATCACAACCATACTCCAGCCCTTGAACCTTATCCAGCTCCGAATGACGAGCGGTAAGCATTATGACCGGGGTAACCACTTTATCTTCACGCAATTTTTTCAGCAGATCAATTCCGGACAATTCTGGCAGTGTCCAATCCAGCAAAATCAATCCGTAATCATTGCGGCGGGCTTTCTCCAGACCTGAATTCCCGTCTTTGGCGACGGCCGTTTCAAAACCTTCAAATTTCAGGTTTTCCTGGAGAACCTCAATAATCTCCGGATCATCTTCGATCAATAGTACAGACTTATTCATGTTCATCACTCCCCCGGGTGAAAATTCCTCGCTAACGCATTAATGTGAGTTTTACAACCCGAACCTGATCCGCGACCCGCACCTGAGCCAGATAGACACCGGAACTTACCATGCGTCCCAGATCATCCGTGCCCCGCCACCGGATGGAGTATTGACCAGCTGATTGTTCCTGACTCAATAGCGTCGCTACGCGCTGCCCCAGTTGATTGTAAATCGTGACCGTTACCAGCGATTGTTCGGGCAAAAAATATTCCATTTGAACCGACGGGTTAAATGGATTTGGGAAGACCTTGACAATTTCAAAGGATTCCGGCAGCAGTGCAGTTTTGGCAGCGAAACTCTTACCGGTTGCATCGGAAACTAACGCCGCGTCCATGGCAACCTCGTTGTCAGACGTGAGTGCAATGATGTACTCAGCGGCCGGTGTTTCAGTCCAGTACCCCACTATCCGGTATCCCACTGGCGTCTCACCCAGGCGCAGATGCAGTCCCGGGTGGTTCATGAGTTCCGGTTTCGTTTCGGTAACCAAATCCAGTTGGAATCCGGCTACACCACCTGCGTTTTTCAGTAAAACCTGACCGTTTCCCTTTTGAAAAACCGCCGATTCAATCGGTACAGACTTCGCTAATTGTGTAGCGCCCAGGATGGAATTTACCTGCAGGACCACATCTGAGACATTCACCAGTGAATCTGAATTCATATCAGCAGCCCACATCCCGCATTCGCCCGGATTGGTGCCGAAAATGACATTCACCGTAGCCACCAAATCCTGCACGTTGCGCCAACCGTCGTGATTCACATCGCCTTTGCCCCAACCCGGACAAGGCAGGATATCATCCGTACGCGTTGTGAAAAAGAGTGCCATCTGGCTCTCCAGCGGTTTGGCAGCCACCGGATAATCGTTGTCATACGTGTACTCCAACCCAACCGTACCGGTTTGATTTTTAATTCCCACCGTGGCATAATTGCCATGTGAGGATGAGGATCCTGTTCCCGAATCGACGTTGTGAACTTCATTATAAAGAATCAGGATATCGCCATTTCCATCGCTGCTGCCGTAGTACTGGGGATCGTAGAGCACGATTTGAAAGGTTTCACGCGAAGAATTGTCATACCGGTTCACCATGCGGTTGTATTCGATGATGAATTTGTGTTCCACCACATCGAAGTAGGTATACACACCACTGCCAGTCCCCAGCATCAAATCATCCCAGAATCCGGCAATCATGGGATTTGGCCCCAGTGCACCGGGAATTCGCCAGTTCCGAAATGTCCCTTGTTCACTGACTCCCAGCGCCACGTAACCATTGGACGAGATTGAAACCTGGGAATAATTCTGTCCATAAAATCCAAATGAAAAGGGCAGACTAATCGTGGCGATATCGTCCTGATTTTCCCCATGGTCATTCAACGGGACCAGCGTTCCAGATCCCAGATTGGTCGGAGAAATAGAGCTCCAGGAATAGGTGGGGGCCAGTGCATAGGCCAAATCTTCATCGTCATAACAAAAATACCCGCCCCCATCTGGTCCCAGTGGATCGCCAATCGTGGGCGTACCAATCGGTAATAGAATACTGATTGTCTGCTCAAACCCGGAATCATCGGTGATCTGGAGCTCCAATGGTGCCTGCATACCGACAGTCATCTGAGTACTGAGATTGATGGTAAATGGCGTGCCATTGTTCGAGATGGACTCATCCGGTAATCCATCAGTAAATGGCGCTACCGAATCTTCCACGGTAATTTCGTCCGTAAGGCTAATCAGGATTCCGGTGAGATTACTGGTGCCGGATCGTCCCATATTGGTTCCGGATATGACCAATGTCGTTGCTTCGCCCGGATCAAAGGAGGGATTGGGTTGACCCTGCTCTGCCAGTGAATGCACCACCAGTTTGGGAGCAAAAACCTCCAGAATCACATGGTCTTGCCAGACCAGTGTGTCCGCAGTAAGGGTAATCCACATATCAATCAGGCCATTGCCGGGATAATCCAGCGGAACATCCAGCGTGATACCGGTAATATCCACACTATCGCCGGCGGCGATACTTCCAAGCGCCAGCGTATCATTGAGGTTAATACCGCCATCGTTGATGCGAATAATTCCGGTCAAATCATCAACAGACAGCGTGCCTAAATTCTTCAGGTTAACCGTAGCATCAATGGATTCGCCAGGGTTGACCTGTCCGTCATTATTACCGGTGGCGTCATCAATTGAAAAATCATTCACGGCCATCTCGCGCGCCAGGTTCGCAACCACCAGGTCGTTCTGGACCGGAATGGCATTATGCCGCGTGACTGTAAGTCGAAGTGTGCCAGCCTGAAGTCCATCCAGTGGTAATACACAAACACCCGAGCCATCAGTATAACCTGACTCAAAGACCACATCGGATCCTTGCAGAGCCGTTACCCAGGCGTTTTCGATGGGGAATCCCATTCCCCCGGTCACATTAACGGTGAGGTAATCAGCAGATGCGGGGATGGTATCGGGCACCGTAACGGTAATCGTCTGCGGGACACCGGTCCACAGCTCCACACCCGGATCGCCCATCAGGCTGTTCCAGTGGGTGAAAATTTCTACATAATTCCCGTTATCATTAGGATAGCTCAGGTTCAGGTTGAACCAGCCGCGGGCCAAAGCGCCACCGGCGTAATACAGGTGTTCATTGAAAATGCCGTGGTAAATCCCACCGGAGACACAGTTATTGTAAAGCGTGTGTGTTCCGCTGGTGGCCGTTCCCACTGCTGCGATTCCGCCTTTCGGGATGGAGGGTGAACCTACTGTCAAAAAAGCTTCAGAACGCGCTTCACCGCTGGCAAAGCTACCAGTTCCGCAGGTTAAAATCGAGACGAAAGGCATCATGAAGCCATTGGAAAGAGCTGCTGTATTCGTGTTGGACCAGCCGCTCATTCCCAGCCAGCCACGGTAATTAAAATAGGAGGCACCCTGGTTTAACCCGGTGGCCATCTGTGAGGTGAAGGAACCGGAAAAAATCAATGTGTTGTCGAAACCAAAATTTTCCGTCACTTCATTGATGTAGCGACTTGTTGTGATGGTTGACTGGCCAGAGGAGGCGGGATCACCAACCAAAACCGCATGGGTGAACCAGTCCGTGTTGTCCATATAGGGCGTTTTTTCATAAGCCAGAATCTTGTTTACAATGGTCAGTAACTGCGTGGTTGTGGCAAAAGTCAACCTGCCGATGAAAGCATCGGCTATATAGTCAACGCCCTCCAGTTCGACGTAAGGATGGTCGCCTTCACCATGATAAAATGACCAGTTTTCATTAAACGTGGGGATATTGAAGCTGCCGCCGGCATCGCCGACCAGACAAATCAGGTCGGGACGATCTGACCAGTTATCATAGGCATTCTGGATATAGTTTTTAATGCTGCTGGTGGTGGTACCGGTTTCGCTGGTGGTGGCCAGATGGACATTAAAGCCCTTCTCGTGTTTCCAAGCCATGAGAGGCGCTAAAATACCGGTGACGGCGAAGTTATTGGGCGCGATAAACAGGTAGGTGGGGCGTTGCATTTCCTCCACCGCAACCTGGGGATAATTGGCGATGACAGCTTCGTAAAATGGCGCAAACAGAGGTGAAATGGGACGATCCGGCGCCGTGAGTCTTTGTTCATGGTTCACTGTAACCTGCAGTTCGGTGATAACCCGGAGCTGTTTGGTCACCGGATTATACTGAAAAGGGCGCACTTCCAGTGGCGCCATAACCATATCCCGCATTACTACCCGTTCATGGAGTACCGCTTCCGACTGGGGATACCAGCCGTTCTGGGTGTAAATGGCGTCATTTTTCAAAAAACTGGTTCCGAATTTTTCGGTTTCTAACTGTTCCGCCTGGGTGGGCAGCAAATTCACATCTTCAACGATCTGGCTGTTAAGGATTTCCACCGAAACCGTCGTTGCCCCGTCCCGTGGCACGGCCAGGAATGTAACGGCAGTGGGAATTTCCGGTGCGCCGGGCTCACGCAAAGTGGACTGCATCGGTGATAAAATCCGGTCATATGTTCCACTGGCCAGCGAAATTTCTCCCAGCGAAAAATCCGACATCTGATAATGCAAGACCGATTTATCCGCATCGAATTGTTCAATCTGTAAGGGTTGAATAGGGGCTGCCTGATTGGCAAAAAGTAATGTACTTATGAATATTGAGATCCCAGTCAAACGACTCAGCCGGACAGATGTGACTTGCATAGGCTCCTCTGTGTTTCCATTGGTTGTTCGGGCAAAAATATAGGAACGGCCCCTAACCCTACAAATTGATTGAATTTAACATTTTTATCATAATACGGGAAATTGACGTTTACGGAATGAGATTAAAACTTGCTTTCCCATTATGCCAAAAATGGTTATCCGCTTTACTTTCCATTACCAACTATTGGCGATTCATTCTCAATTAACCCATTTTTTACGGTCATTTGCGGGCTGTTATTTTAAAAATGTAATTTTCTGAATCCGCTGGTGTTCACCTACCCGCAGTGCAACCAAATAGACACCGGAGGGTAGCAATTCACCATCAATTTTTACCGAATATTCACCCGCTGCAGGGTAATGGCGTGAAAAGGTACGGACCACCTGTCCCAGAAGGTTGTAGAGCGTCACCTGCAAGTCACCTGCGCCGGCCAGGGCGACGGGAATACGGGTACTCGGGTTGAATGGATTGGGATAGGCATTCCCCACTAAAAATGTTTCCGGGGTTTGTCCCCTCTCATCTGCCAGGTCGCTGTAATAATTGGCGGGAGCATTGGTGGTGAACCGGATCACCCGACCGGCGGCTAATTCAGCAGCACCCGGCGCGTAAATCCGGTTATAAACATACTGAATCCCGTCATTCTGATCCGGTGATTCGATGCCCACGGTGGAATAATTGTTGGATTGGTCCACATCATTCACTTCATCGTACTGAAACTCAATCACCCCGTTACCGTCCGCAGCAACCTGAGTAGCAGGATCATAAAGAATGAGCTGAAAAGTTTCCTTGAAACTATGGTCACCAAACCCATTGCGGACTTCATGCCACTCCACAATGAATTTTCCCGTCGCTTCATCGTGCAGTGTATAGATATCGATCAAATCACCGCTCCCGTCCACATAATCCAGGTCATCCCAGAAGGGCGACACCATGGCGCCTGGTCCCAGTGGAAACGGAATACTCCAGTTCCGGAAAAAATCAATACTTTCCGCTTCGAATGACGCCCAACCATTGGAGGAGATGGTCAGTCCATTATAAACATTCCCGTAGTAAGTAAATGTGAAAGGCAGCTCAACCCGGGTGTGGTCGTCATCCTCCAGCGGGTAATAGGCAGCACCGGCATGGGTGCTCAGCTCTGTCCAGTTGTAAACCGGGGCTTCCTCATAGGCCAAATCCGTATCATCATAAGCCCAGTATCCAAATTCGTCGGGCGGGGTGGGTTCAGCAGCGGTGAGTCCACCCACCGGGACCAAAATGGTTTGCTGAAAAAATGGCGTGGGTTCTCCATCCATCTGCAAAGCCACATGGAGCGGAAATTTACTCCCGCTGGCCACATCGGTCAGGGTCGCCTCAAAGGCATTGGGCGAAATCGTTACGACGCCATCCTGAATGGTAGCCGGGCTGGTGTTTTGGGTGATGGTGAGGTATTCCACTGTGGAGGAAACCGCTGCCGTTAAATCTCCCGAAAGCGGCAGGTTTTGAAATTGTGCTACCAGTCCCCACGCAAATGTTTCACCTGGGTTTGGTTGATGACCGGCCGCGAAGTCAAGGTCCATACTGGCGGTTACCGGCATTACCGGAACAGCGATTTTACACGCGTCGCCATTGATCGTGGCATGGAGGACTACCTCACGGTCACCGATATGAATCACCGGTGCCAAGACTGGCGTGGCGGCAGCGTTTCCGCCAGCGGGAATAGTTACGGAAAAGGCCTGACTATATTCACTCTCCAGACTGCTGAAAGTCACCTGGGCATCCACACTGCTGCCAGTGGTATTGGAAAAAACGGGCGTCAGGGTAGCCACTCCCGGATAGACCAGGTCATCATAACCCGCCATCCCGATTCCTGTGCCCGCTGCAGGAGTTATATCCAGCGTCACCGGTAATCTTTGGGGAGCATTTAATGTGAGCGTCAGCGCCTCTGTTCCAAAAGCCGCCCCATCATAGGCATAAACACGAACTTGGCCATTCTCCCAGCGACCCGATCCAATGAGTGTGTCACCTCGTTTAAGTGCGAAGACTCCGTCTGGGATTGCAGGTAAATCCAATACCATGACCGCATCATCTTCGGAAATCGCGCCAAAATCCTCCACAGTCACGTCAATTGCCTCGGGCGTTAGCAGCCAGATGGGCAGACTGGGATCGCCCAGAATGTTATAAGTGTGGAAGTAGAACTCACCCATCTCACCGGGACCGGTCTGATCAGCGAATTCGTTTAAAAATCCAAATTTTGCCGCTGTCAAAGCCGGCCCTAACTCATGCACGCGGCCTTCCAGCAAAGCATCCCACATGATACTGTTCAGCGCATTATTGTATTTGGTGCGGGTATGGAGATCCGATGGCGCTACCACAGCCACCGCGCCGGATGGTGTGCTTACCGTCCCGCGGGAAAGGAGTGCCTCACCAAAAGCAGGATCAATTGGTGAATCGAATTTTCCCGTTCCACAGACAAAACTGAATACGACCGGCAGCCTGAAACCATTGTTCAGACTCCCCTGAACCGCGTCAAAATCAGAGACATGGAATTGGGGAAAATGCCACCCGTGGGCGTCTCCCCATCCGCGATAATTCACGATGCCCACACCGGAATTCATAATATTGCGAATCTGTTCCGGTGTCGTGGTGGGTGGATAATAGACGGTGTCCACGGAGGTGTAGCCAAAATTTCCCAGCTCACGCGCCAGCCAGCTGGAGGTCCAGACCGGTGTGAGAATAACCCCCGTATCGGCATAATTTCCCGCCACCACCAGCGCCCGGTCCAGCCAGTCGGAACCAGCGTAAGGCGTCTGACTGTAATTCATGGTCTTGTTCACAATCACACCCAATTCAGTCTGGGTATCGATAGGCCAGCGTCCCACGATCGCCTCCGGGAGGTAGTCATCGCCTTCCAGCAGAACATAGGGCAGATCGGTGACATCATTTTCCGAACCGATGGTGAATGACGGCAAAGCCGCCCAGCCGGTCACATCCCCGATGAGCAGGACATACTCAAGATTATGGGTCTGGTAGAAGTTTTGAATGTATGCCTTGATTTCTGTAGCTGTGGCGCCCGTTTCACTCAATCCGGCTACGGATACGCGAAATCCCTGACCTTCTTTGAAACGCTTAAAAAATGGGATGTACGGCGAATTTATCACGTCATCCTGACCGATGATCAGATAATCACCACGTTGAAAGGTCTGCCATTGACTATAGGATTGGGCGGCTTCGGGAACCGCCTCAATGACCGATTTAAGCGCCAGGGGTCCGTGTCCCTGACCCGTCCAGGCGAAGGTTGTGAATAGGGTAAAAAGTAATACGCGTTTCGTAGTTCGCTTAAACATCTATGCTTATCCCTGGGTTGTAAGTTTGAGTAATTTCTGCGTCAAGTGCCAATTCTGTGCCTGAAAATGCACCAGGTAAATACCCGCCGACAAAGACTCACCAAATCGGTTACGTCCGTTCCAATACCATGAATTCACACCGGCGCCGGCAGCGATCTGGGTCTGGAAAACTTCCTGTCCGAGAATATTGAACACCCGGATGGAGACATTCGCCGGCCGGGGTAGTTCGTAGCGCACCGCCGTCCGCTGGTTCATTGGATTCGGGTCAATCGAGAGGATTTTGGCGGATGCAGAAAAAGCATCCTCCCGGGTGGTAAAATCACGGTTATCCAAACCAGTAAATACTGAATCAGTACCGAATACCAGTATCTCATCGATTTCCCAGCCGCGGAAGTACACTGTACTATCAGTGCGAACCCGCAGTTCCACCCAGGCTGAATCAGCGTCCGTTTCAATGCTGGTCCAAAATGTCTCCGTTACAGCAGCCCAATATTGATGGGTCCACGATTTTTCAATCAGCGTTCCCTCCGCCGTCTCCAAACGCAACCCCAGCGTGTCCAAATCCCATTCCACTTCGTATTGATGGTTCAGACGAAGGCCGATTTGTTCCATCCCACCAATAGAAAACGCCTGACTGCGCAGCAAAAAAGTGGCGTTATCGTCGTAAAATAATCCGGACTGGGATTTCAACACACCTGCTGAATTGCTCCAGCTGCCATTCCCCCACCAGTCAGACAAATCAGTATAATCTTCTGTGTATAATTCCACTGAAGGGTGGAGTACAACAGCCAGGTCAGTCTCCTCCGCAGACAAATTCACCCGGTGTGTCTGGGGAAATTTCCCCACCGCAGAGACGGTTACTGAGGTTTTATCCGTCTGCCTGGTGAGCACATGGTTACCGGCTCCGAATTCCAATGTATCCCGTCCCTCTGCATCGCAAAGGATGACAGCATAGACATCATTCCCGCCGTCGCTGGAGCTGAGTGACAGATTCAATGTACGCACCGGGTAAGGCGTGAGCAGAAAATCCCTATCCGTGGAGTAATTATTACTCGTACTGATCCCTGCGACCGTATCCGGTATGAAGCCGGGCATGGATACGGCGACTTTATAGGTCCCCTGCTGCAAAACACGTCGGTAGCGTCCGTACGAATCGGTCTTCCTTGCTGCGAACATGGAACCCTCCATGGGCTCATATTCCTGGGAAACATTCAGTCGCCACATTTCTACGGTTGCACCGGCTAATGGCTCACTGGTTTGGACATTTCGCACAATCCCCCGCATCTGGGATTTGCTCTCCGGTGGATATCCCAGCGCGCGATCAATCAGGTAAAAACAGCCCACCAGATTACGCTGAATCGTATCATCAATCAGGGGGCGACTGGGTTGCAAATTATTGGTTCCGACTTCGATGAGAAACGAGATGCTGCCGGTCTGTGTGTAAAACCAGTCATGGGCATTCCCCCGCAGGGTTTTCCCCGGCGTCACCGCATAGTGACCATCACCCGCTTCATTTACGATCCGGCTGCCCAATTCCTGTGCAATACCGTCAATCAGTGCATACCCCGGCGGATATTTGGTTTCGTACCATTCCCAGGGATAATAGATGATTTCAGGAATGCCGCTGCGGGCAGAATGATAGGCGACGGAGAAGGAAAAATACTGGCTTAATGCCAGATCACGCACTGACCGCGTTTCCGCTTCCGAAAATGGCGCCGGTCCACGGAAATAATCGTAGTCCCCCACCCCCAGTGCATCGCCATGTATCCAGTTGAAGCTATAATTCCGGTTTGGATCCACACCGTCAAAATCGTACCCGATACCGGGTTCATAGTCAAAAATTCCGTTATTATTGTTGTCCGTCCGGTTTTTCCGGTAGGTTACATCCTGTACCCATTCACCATTCTCCTCAAATCCATGCACGACCCGTAACCCTTCCGGGTTGTAGGTGGGCACAATCCAGATTTCCATGTTCTGCAAAATGGCCATGATGTGTGAATTGTGCCGCTGGAACCCGTTCACCAGTGTATCAATCAGCCCAATTGTGATTTCCAGCCCCAGAATTTCCTCGGCGTGACATTGCCCCAGAAAAAGTACCGCCGGCTCATCCTCATCCACGGTGGGATTGTCAGACAATTTAGCCACCATAATGGGGAAATTTTCGTTACTGGATCGTCCGATTTCCTCCACGGTCAATATATTCTGAAGCAGGGGAATCTGACTCAGCGAATCCAGGTAAGCGTTGACTTCTTCATAGGTATGATAACGGGGGTCTAAAGCCTGTCCGGTAGCCGGTTTTAGCACCACGAAAAGCAGTAGCAATAGAGGGAGGAAAATGTTCCGCACGAATAAGGTCCTTGTCGTCATGGAGAGTGGCGTTTGCATTGCCGGAGAACATAACTTACCCCCCCCAGGGAAGCACAATTTAAAAATGTAAAAAGATTCATAACGGAGCGATGTATCCGGCAGGTAAAAAGGGCGACCTCCCAGCCGCCCTTTTCAATAATTAAATGCAGGTGTAAATACCTACTTCAAGTAGGTCACTTTTTGGGTGAAGGACTGACCGGAAACCCATACATTCAGGAAGTAAATCCCGCTTTGGAGTGAACGTCCCTGGTTATCCATGCCCGCCCATAGCAGGGAGGACTGGTTTTGCAAAGTGTGTATCCGGGAATAGACGTTCCGGCCCAGCAAATCAAATACCGTCACCTGCACCTGGCCAGTGACCGGCTGGGAAAACGGTACCGTCACGGCACCATTGAAGGGGTTGGGATAGGCGGCACCCAGTGAAAATGTGAGGGGCTGGGCAGGTTCATCCTCCAGCGCAGTAAAGTCATTGGAGTAGGTCTGGGCGTAGATATTGAAGAGCTCCGTTTTTCCCGAAGCCCGCTTGTCTTCCCAAACCAGCACATATTTCATTGTGTCGGGTGTGCTATCCGCGTAGGGCACAATTTTCACTGCAGTCTGCTTACTAATAGCATTGCAAAGCAGGGCGCCATTGGCAGCCGAGTACACCGCAGCACCCATATTATCGAAAAAATAGAGGTCGGAGGTGATATCGTTCCGGAAATCCTCCCAGGCCAGCAAATAGCGATCAGCAGTGACAACACGAATGGCCGGGGCAATCTGGTCCGATGGCAGGTCCGTAATCTGCTCTGCTGGTGCTGCAGTAGTCATATTCCGCACCCAAATGTCGTACTGGACGCCATCCCGGTAATCCTGCCAGGCAGCCCACACCGCCCCAGATCCATCATCGGCAATACTCAGACTGATGCCCACCTGGTCGTTCACGGCATCCGTAATGATGATATCTTGGGACAGATTACCGTCTGAATCACCGTATTTCATGTAAATATCCGTGTCAGTGCCGCGAGGATCTTCCCAGGCAACATAAAAGCGATCCAGCGCGGCGTCGTACACCGCCCGAGGATTTTCCTGATTCCGTTGGGCATCCGCCAGAGTCTGACGCCACGCCACGGTCCCATCAGCAGTCATTTTAGACACATACAGGTCAAGATTGTCGAACGTAGGGGTTGTCTGCCAGACAATCACAATTCCCGAATCCGCCATAGCCAACGCAGCTTTGGCATAATCATCACCCGGCTCATCCGGTGCGATACTCACGCCTCCATCTGCCCACTGGGGATTGCCATAGGGATCGAATTTCTGAACAAAAACATCGTTATCGAAAAAATTGCGTACCTCCGACCAGATATAATACAAAAAACCGTCTTCGCCCTTTACCAACAGGGGTGCATCCTGATCAAAATAGTTTTGGTCGTACACGCGCACACCATTGTCTCCCCAGGTGGGCGTCAGGGTTGGGTCCAGATGCTGGGCATAGAGATTCAAAATCCCCTGTTCATTGGAAAGGAAACCCAGGTAACCACCACCATTCCCATCGGAAACCAGACTGGGAATATCCTGTTGGGCATTCTGGCTTAGGGGTTTTCCATTCAGCGCGTAGGTAATTGCAGCGGTATTATCCATCACCTGAGCCATGGCAGTGGAGCCCTGACTCCCCTTGCGGTGATCTTCCCACATGACGAGAAATTCATCTTCTCCCCATGGTAAAACCTTCGAGCGGGTCGCATCACCGTCAATGCCGTAGTAAAATTCCACACCGGTGGGGTCCCACTCAACCGTTCCAGAGGTGCTGATGTGCTGGCCATTTATACCGATACTCCCGGTTTCCTGACCTCCCCAGACTACAAAAGCACCGTCGTTCCCGTCGGAGCGTACCAACGGTGAAATCTGGTAAGTCAATCCGGATGTAACGGCCATGCCATTCTCATCAAAAACCATACTGCCGTCGCTGGCTACATGTTGGATATATATGTCTGATTTTGGCCAACCGCCATCGCGCTCATCCTGCCAGACAACAAAGACACCATCGGTGTCATCGCCAGTGAGCCGTGGTTGGACCTGCTTAAAAGCAGCGATCGAAACAGGCAATCCATTTGCCTCCCAGCGAATTGTACCATTAAAATCAAGACTCTGGATGTAAACATCCGAATACTCAGATTGATTGCGGAAATCTTCCCAGATGATGTAAATATTGGCCGTGCCATCCGTTTTCAGGCGCACATTTTCCTGTTTCGCGGTATGGGATGTCACCGGAATGCCATCTGTCGTCCAGACCGCATCACCATTCTCATCCAATAACTGGGCATAAATGTCACCCTGCTGATTCACCCGGCTGTCCTTCCAGGCGACTGCAACCCGGTTACCGTCGGCAGGAACAACCTTGGGCTTGTCTTCCGGTCCGGCATTTCCACACACCAACTTGCCATTATCCCCCCACAGGCGGGTAAAGGTGGTATCCACACGCTGGGCATAAATATTAGAATTGTCTGGTTCACGACTGTCCATCCAGACAATAACTGCTTCACTACCACTGGTTTCGATACTATTGCTGGACTGGCTGCCGGAAGCGGTCACCACAGGAAAGCCGTTCACTGCCGTGTCCACCAGTGGTCCGTCCAGATTCAACACGGTCCCGAAGATATCGGTCTCCTGGGATAAAAAGGTATCATACCAAATCACATACGCATAGCCATCAGCACCCCGGGCCATATTCACCAGCTGCTGGGAACCATCGTTCACCGCAACGGGCACACCGGCGGCGTCCCAGGAAATTTCACCTGACGCTGTCACATGCTGCACATACACATCACCACCCTCGTCATCCCGGTAGTCGATCCAGGACACAAAAGCACCGCCATTTCCATCGGAAACCAGCACCGGGTCTTCCTGCCGCCCCATGGCATTGGAGAGTCGCACGCCCGTGTCTCCCCACAGGGTATTTCCATCCGTATCAACCTTCTGGGCATATACATCCCGGTCGCCGGTACGGGTATCGGACCAGGCAAAAATCATGGTTCCATCTGCATTGGCATCACCCGTACGCTGCCATTCAATATGAACGCCCTGGCGTACCGGAACGCCATTATCCGGCCATAAAAATGTTTCATCCGCAGCCCTTAATGTGAGTGATATCAATAGTCCCATGACCAGCTTATACATTTTCAGCCCCATTCTCTTTCGTGTTCCTTTTTTCCCTGATACAGTCCCGCATGTGGCGGTGTGTCTCCGGATTCACTTTTTCATTCAGGCGGGAACATAACCCGCTGATAGTGGCAGGAAACAATTTAAAATTTGATAAAGATTGAATTTCAAAACAGCGGAATAATTTATGGCAGACCCGGTTCAATCAGCGCTGCCGGCTGGTTTAATATCTGCTCCAGCAGGCGAACCAAATCCAACACATCAAGCCGACCATCCGGGTAAAGATCACCGGCTGAAAGTTGCGTCGGCGTCGGCTCTGTCTGCTGAGTAATCAGCGCCAACATCAGGTTGAAATCCAACAAATCCACGCGGTAATCCAGATTCACATCGCCTGGCGGCGGAGTGCCCAATTCAACATCCACCTGTACGGCGATAGGAATCTCAGACTCATTCCCGGCATTACTTTGTAACAGCAATGGCATGCTATAACTACCCGGTTCGAGCCCCCGCGCAATGATTTGCACGGAAAAATATCCGGTTTCACCAGCCCCTATTGTTCCACGCCAATCACTGGTGTTAAACCAACTATTTGGACGGAGGAACTGGATGACAGAACCGGCTTCAATGGTGTTGTAGTTATTGTACAAAGCCGTCAATCCCATATCCGCCGTGCCATTTTGGATACCAATGGTAGCTGATGTTCGTGGCCCCTCCATATCACCATACTGGATGGTGATGGTTCCGTCAATCTCCAAAATCACCTGAAATGTGTAGGTAGAGGATGTACCCCAGCGCGGAAAATCCCGGTAGGTAATCACGCACGAATCCACCGAATTGGAGCGAACAAACAGACTGCCGGAAGCAGTCGTACCACCATTCAAATCATCCCACCACGCGGCAATCAGATTCGCCGGCGCATTCACACTGGGTAGCGGCCAGTTGTAGAATTGAGGTCCCTCAAAATGACTGAAAGAGACCAGGCCATTGCTGCAAATCCAAATCTCGTCAAAGCTTTCTCCGTAGAATGGAAAGTCAAAGCCCACCGGCAGGGGTCCCCACACCGCGTCGTCCGGGTCGGTGGGATTGGTGATTAAATTGCCCGGCTGCTCAACATTCACCCAGGCGAAGGGTGGCGTGCTGGGATCATGTTGATCGCGCCATTGGTAACCAAACGCATCCACCGAATCCCGCACACTCCGCGATACCAGCGGCTCCTCTGCTCCTTTGGTTTTCTCAGGCGTAGTGTTAACCCGGGGATTAGCAATCGATGGGCTCCCTTCGCGCGTCATGTCACCTGCCGTCTCTGCCACCGGTGTGATGGTATAGAGCAATGGCGATTCACCAACATTGGTAATGGCAATGGAGTCGGCTGCCCAATCCCAGGGGTTTACGGTGAAATGCAACGCCGTCTGATCCACCATAATCGCCGCCGCCGGCAAACGCTCCCCGCGAGCAGTTGTGAATAACAGGGCGCGTTCAGCTCCCAGGGGCAGCAGGGATGAATCGTACCGGTTCGCGTAAGTCACCTGTTGGCCTGTGGCATAATCCGGAGACTCAATACCCACCGTGGCATAATTTTCATAGCCATCCACATTGTTGAATTCCTGATACAGAAATAAAATCTCATTATCACCGGTGGGTGTTGCGATGGTGTCATTAAGAATGACCACCTGAAAACTCTCCAGCTGACCAGTGTAAGCATTGGCCATATTTTTCCACTCCACGATGTAGGAGGAACCATCTGGCATGGCGTAATGACTCACCCGTCCCGGATTCGTGTATAAATCGTCCCAAAAAGGCGCGAGCATGGCTGCCGGCCCCATGGGAGAGGGAATCGTGCGGTTTCTAAAATTCACTTCCCCGCTGCGCCCCATCGCCAGCCAGCCGTTACTACATATCGTCACCTCATGATAGGTACGGCCATAATATTTTACCGGAAATGGCAGGTCCACTACGACAGCAGCATCTCTTTCGTCTTCCGGGTCATAAATGGGTAATGGCTGTCCGGGACCGGTATTGAGCCGATCAATTTCATACCACGCATAGTCTGGTGCTTTGGAATAAGCCAGGTCCATGTCGTCAAATACGCGATACCCATAGGCGTCCGGTACAGAAGGATCGTAAGGGCCCGGAGGTGAGAGAAAAAATGTCTGCTGCAGCGTATCCATGCCCGCGATGAGCATGGCGGTGATGCTTTCCCCGGGAAAGAGCGACGCATCAAAGTGGAGTGTAACGGGCTCCGGGATCTGCAACACTTCCCCCGGCTCCAGAGACGGCCAGCTTATCGCGCTCACCGAGCTGGACACACCCGGTGAAAATGCCAACATGCCCGTTCCCGGCTCCGCCGCCAGCGAACCACCGTTCATCAGTGTCAAACGAACCTGCACCGAATCACCCGGTGCCGGATTTCCCTGGATCATTTCCACAGATGGAAAAGTCAGGCGAGTATTCTGCAGTAACAGGGGAAATTGCTCCACACGGTTTTCAGTACCGGTGTTAATACCAATGCGCAAAAAGGCCAGCGTCGAGTCGGGAACGCCCGCTTCGATACGGATGGCTAATTGGGAATCATGGGAAAGAATCGCACCGGCAGTAACCATGGGAATCAAATCCTGCGCCTGAAGTACGGTAACCCACGGGCTGTTACACTCCAGACTCAATTCCACATCCATCACACGCTCTGTGCCTCCCTCCAGAACCAGGGTCAAATACCCTTCGTCTCCACCCGTCAAAGGCACAGCGCCCTGCCAGTCAATATCAATCAACGACAGGTCATGGGGCGTGGCACTCACCGGAATGGTGGCCAGCCAGGGTCGTAAATTTCGCCCCGTTACGGTGAGGCTAATATCACTCCCATCCACAACAACCGGCAAACTGACCCGTCCCTGCTCATCGGTCTCGTACCCCAGCGCATTCATGGCGCTTTTCAGATAGACGAAAGCACCCTGAATTGGCTCGCCATTCGTCCCCCTAACCTGCACCGTAACGGAGCGATCGCCGAATTGCACACTGTCGGGATGGGAGACCAGAATTTCCTGCGGTGTGTCTGTCCAAATTCTCAATCCGGGATCCCCCAGCAGGTTATACACATGGAAATAAAATTCCGGCGCCTGACCAA
>JAIPJR010000105.1 GCA_021734045.1 Fidelibacterota bacterium | reverse complement strand
AGGACACAACAGGGTATGATTCAAAAAACGATGCGTACAACCATATTGTTACTTCTTATAGGATTGACTCAGGGATGGGCACAACCGGAAATGCGGAAGATTTCCGGGCACATCAGCCTACAGGTAAGCGTGGAGCGTAATCTTCACAGCCTGAGTCCTTACGCCCGTACACGCTACGCCAAACCGTCCGCACCCAAACTGAAGCCCAACGAAATCACTGAAGTGGTGCTGTTTATCCCCAGCCAACCTGCTTTTGATGCCATTCCCCTTGTACCTGACACGTTTACCATCGAACAGCGCAACATGCAGCTTATTCCCCACATGCTGGTTATTCCGGTTGGGTCGGTGGTGAGTTTTCCAAACCGTGATGATGTTTTCCACAATATTTTTTCCCTCTCCCCCACCAAACGGTTCGACCTGGGCCGGTTTCCGGAAGGAGAATCACGCCAGGTCATGTTTGACAGACCAGGTGTGGTAAAGGTTTTTTGTGATATTCATGCCGAGATGAACGCTATTGTTTATGTCACAGACACGCCGGTTTATACCCGGCCGGATGGGGCAGGAAATTTTGAACTCTCCGGCATTCCGCCTGGTAAATATGATTTATATGTCTGGCACGATCTGGCTGGCGAGACCATCGTTCCGGTGGACCTGACCCAAGCCAATAATACGGACCTGAACCTGTCAATCGGTCGCTGATTCATGCCAAAACGACTCCTCATCCCCCGGGAAAGTCTGCGCGATAAAATTTTCGTGCTTACCGCCGGTCTGATGGTGCTGGTCATCGGTCTCACCATCATTTTGGTAAATGCCCGGTTCAAACGAGAGATTTCCACCAATCTCACCCACTCGCTTTTTCAGACCGCACGGGTGCTGGAGCATTTTCGGGAGACGCGGTTTACTGCTCTTATGGATCACGCTGTCGAGCTGTCCCACGAAACCCGACTGAAGGGCAGCGTGTCCACCGGCGATCCGGAGACGATTCACGACATACTCACGGATATTCAACAAATTCGAAATGAGGATTTAATCGTCATTCTCACCCACGAGGCCGAGCTGGTTACCTTCTGGGGACCGATTGCCGCGGGAGATAAAGCCTACCGGGATGAACCGGCGGTACAGGATGCCATGAATCTGTTCGATTCACCAGACTTCTGGGATGTGGGTGGACAATTATACGAAGTTGCCTGCGTACCCATTACACTGGCTAATCATTTGGTGGGAATTCTGGTCCTGGGCAATCATATCCAGCGGCCCTATATGCAGGCATTTGTGCCCCTGAGTTCCTCCCAATTTGCTATTTTGAAATCTGATTCTGTTATTGCCACCACCCTGGATTCAACGGCTGATAAGGCCACCACGGCACAGATTTTACAGGCGGTTCGAAAACAGATCGAGAATCTCCCCCATCGTTCAACAGACCTAACCATTCCCGTGCTTCAAGAGAGTGATCTGTTCACTTTTACCACTTCAGAGGAGCGGTACCGGGGAATCCTGGTTCCAATTCATGGCATCCTTGGGAATAAACTGGGGAATTTTCTAATTTTCCGGTCTGAAGATCAGGCTTATGCCCAATTGGTGGAGACTCGCTGGCTGCTCATTCTCATCGGTCTGGGTGCATTGAGTTTAGCCATGGTGCTGAATTATTTCCTCTCCCGTAGCATTATGCGTCCGGTAGAAACGCTGGTGGCGCATGCCCGAGTGGTGGGTTCCGGTGATTTATCCCAGCCGGTGACGGTTCAGGGACGCGACGAAATCGGTGTGTTAGCCACAGCGTTTGAAGAAATGCGGGTTTCGCTGGACAAAGCGCAAAAGGAGCTGATTACCAACGAGCGGCTTTCATTGGTGGGACGCATGGCCAATGCCATTATCCATGACTTCAAGCAGCCCATGTCGGTGATTTCGCTCTATAGCCAGATGATGACCATGGGTGAACAGACACCGGAAAAACTGGCTGAATTTCATCAGGTCATTGACCGCGAGATTAATCGGATGTTGGGTATGATTAATGAACTGCTGGATTTTTCCCGTGGTGAATATCGTCTCAACCAGCAGATGGTTTCGCTACATCGCTTTATCCGGGAATCGGTGGAGCCGGTTCAACATGTGCTGGATGATGCCGAAATATCGCTGATTCTGGAGCTGGAAAATGATGTGCCCGTGTACATTGACCGGGACCGGATGCGGCGGATTCTGGACAATCTCATTCGCAATGCCATGGATGCCATGAAGCCCCGGGAAGCGGGGAAAATTACCATCAAGACCGAAGAGACGGCGCAAGCAGTACTGATTCACATATCGGATACAGGAGACGGCATTCCGGAAGCAATTCGGGAGACAATTTTTGAACCTTTCGTAACCCATGGTAAATCCCACGGAACCGGTTTGGGACTTGCCATTGCCAGAAAAATTATCGCGGAGCATCAGGGGGCATTGACATTCGAAACCGAAACCGGAAAAGGCACGACCTTCTCCATAAGGATTCCAAAACCATGATGTTACTACAAGGCCACACGCGCCAAAGCATAAAAGTCACGCTTCTCACCTTGGTGATACTGATGGTGAGTACCGCTTGGGGACGGGTGGAAATAAGCGGCGACCTGGCCATCACGGGAACGGCATTGGATAAACACGCGCCGGTGAACACCAATTTCCGTGGGGACGATCCCTTTGATCTGACGCGGCTGCGTCTTTTCGTCCGCACGCAGGCGACAGAAAATATCGGTGTTTATACAGAGATTTTGTTGGATAATGAAGCCGATGTCCGCATGAATGGTGCTTATGTCTATGTCCAAGATATCATTGCAAACCACCTGGATTTAAAAGCGGGAATGATTCCCTCGCCGTTTGGAAATTATGGCCTGCGCAGCACCTATTTTAACCTGAATCCACTCATTGGTGTACCGGCACTCTGGCATTATAAAACCGGCCTCACTCCCAATATGTATGTGACAAATGAAGACTTGATTAATCCGGAGGGTGAGGTATTGAATCACCATTCGGGTGTGGTGCTGGGCTATGATGCCTGCTGGGATATTGGGGTGGAGGCACTGTTTTTCTGGCCGGGACTGGAAGTGAGTGGCGCAATCACCGCCGGCAGTATGGGCAATCCCCGCGCCCGGTTTAATGACGGGTATCAGGTCATGGGTAAATTCAGTATCCTGCCGGTCATGGGTGTGCGATTGGGTGCATCATTCGCCCGGGGACCCTTCATGACCCCCAGCGCGGATGCCGGAGGTTATCTCCTCAGCGGTACAGCGCCGGCTGCACCCACGGCGGATTCACAGGAAAATCAAACCACAGTCGGCATCCACGGTGAATGGCTTACCGGTCATTGGCAATGGTTTTTAGAGGCCGCACAGGTGGATTTCGATACCCCCTATGTGTTCGAAAAAAAATTGACTGTCCAGACTGCGTATGTGGAAGGCCGTTGGGATTTCCTGCCAGGGTATTATCTGGCGGGTCGGTATGACGTGTGGCGGTATAGCAAAATTGCACCTTACGCCACCGGCAGCGGCGGAAACTACGAATGGGGCTACGATTTTAACCGCATGGAAAGCGCGCTTGGCTGGCGCGTGAATCGGCAAACGCTGATGAAGCTCGATTTTCAGTATTGGGACTATCTGGCAGAGCCGGACCTCCGGCTCGCGGCATTGCAGATGCACCTGGCGTTTTAAGCGCTTTGAGTATTGACACCTCCGACAAATGAGAAATCTCACCAACCGTGTTTTTTTTTCAACGAAAACTTTTAGTCTCTCTAACACATGACTGTGTCAATGTCTGGCACTGAAATTCTCATCCAGCCTGAACCGGTCACGCTGGAGCGGGTCACCGAACTGGATGTGTTGATTTTCGGTGATACCATTGTCACAGCGGATAAAATGGAGCAGATCCAAGCTGTACCAAATCTGTTACTGGTGGCCAGCCATGAGAAACGCCCGGTGGGTTTCAAACTGGCGTACGCCGGGAGCCGGCCGAGCCATTTTCACTCCTGGCTGGGGGGCGTGGTGCCCCAATACCGGCGCCGGGGAATCGCCTTCCGAATGCTGCAAATGCAGGAAGAATGGGCGCGATCAGCCGGGTTCACGACAATTGGCTTCAACACCTTTCACCGCTTTCCCGAGATGCAGGCATTGGGCCGGAAGGCAGGCTATGCATTGGTGAAATCAACTGTGGAGAAGGGTGAGGCCAAGCTGTGGTTCGAAAAGCGCTTGTCTTAATCCCCGCCGACCTGTTTTCCCGAACCACATTATTTTTTCTCATCAAAACAGCCACTGAAAATCCAATTCTGCTTGCGTCCCATTCATTTCTTAGCCATTTTGATTTCCATGTTTTATAATGGCAATACCAACGGCTCTGAAAGACGGAGAATGCTCGTATTTGTCTTGATTCTGGGTATTGGATTGATCACGGGTTGCAGCGCACCACGAGGGAGTGATTTGTTTCAGACGGGTAATCCCAACTCCCTGGTATTCGAAAAGCCGTTAACCTCTCCCAAGCTCACCACCGGTGGCTATTACGCGGTAAAAAAGGACAAGGACGGCCGTATTCGCCAGGTATGGCGCTACAATCCGCAGCGGAAGGTGACCGCCCGGTATGAATATAACTGGGAAGACACAACCCTGCTGGCGCGCAAGGACCGTTATTTTAATGAAGCGGGGAAATTGCGCTCGGCTGTGAAATGGATATTAAAAAACGGGCGCCCGGTGGAAAAGCACGAGACCTATTATGATTTTCAGGGCTTATATGAAAAATTGGAAATCACCTATGTGAATCCCCGGGGCCAGCCAGCTTTTATTGAAACCTATGGTGAGGGCCGCAAGCTCGTAAGCACCGCGGAATTGTACTACGATCCGGCAAATCGGCTGGACAAGAAACAGGTGGTTTACTACACGCCTGATGGAAACCGACGTGATTTTTGGGTTACGCTGTACACCAATTTTAACACCATCCGCAGTGAAGAGCATTACCTCTCTAACGGCACACTTATCGCCTTTTATCGCAATGAATTTGATCCTAACGACCACCATCTCACGCGTTCCGAATCTTTCAGCGAAGAGAGCGAGGAATTGGTGATTAAGGACTTTGATGCAAGCGGGCGTCTTATCCGGGAGGAATTTCTGACACGCAATCGGCGAAGCAAGGGATGGCAGACCTGGTCTTACGATGAAAAACCGGGTGTGGTGGTAGAACGGAAGTATAACGGAAGGGGCGTGCTGCTTAATGAAGCGACCACGCCGCTGGCCGGGGATAAACCGGCGTTGGGCGATCTGAAGTCCCTCCTGCCCAAATCAAAACCTGATTAGTCCGGTCGCAATGCAAATAGACGCGAGGTGATTTATGGAAAAAAATGTGCTGGTTCCGTTAGCCGACGGATTTGAAGAAATCGAAGCCATCACCATTATCGATATTTTACGCCGGGCCGGCACTCAGGTCATTACAGCCGGGTTATCTGTTCGTCAGGTACGCGGATCGCATGGGATAAAGGTTACGGCCGATGCGGTTCTGGAGGATGTTCTGGACAACGATTTTGACATGATCGTGCTGCCTGGTGGTGTCCCCGGCGCACCCAATCTGGCGCAGGATGAGCGGGTCATCACGCTGATTCAACGGCTAGCCCGGGAGCAAAAATACACCGCCGCAATCTGCGCTGCGCCGCATGTGCTGGAAAAAGCCGGTGTCACTACGGGTCAGCAGGTGACCTCCCACCCCACCTGGGCGGATAAAATGACCACGGCAATTCATACCGGAACCCGGGTTCAAAAAGCCGGGCGTGTTATCACCGGCCAGGCGGCCGGCAGTGCCATGGAATTCGCTTTTCAGCTGGTGGCGGAGCTGTATGGTGAAGAAAAAGTTATCGAAGTGAACCGGGGTGTTTTGGCGCGGGTTTGAGTGATTGATGATCAATTGATCATTCCCGTTATTCTATGCGACTCTGCGTCCCTGCGCGAGGTTCTGTTTTTCTCCCGCTGAGACGCTGAGGCGCAATGGAAATCATTCTTCGAGACCGTTGACACAGCGGGTGATCCCGGTTTTCATCACCGCTTCTCCGAAGTTAAGCAAATAGCCAAGCTTGCATCCGGTCAATTTTAGATAGGTTTGTACCTGCTTCTTGTGCGCCGCTGTTACCTGCTCCACCGACTTCAGCTCAAGGATGACCTTACCTGAGACTATCATGTCTGCCCGAAACCCCTCGTCGAAGCGCAAGTCCTTGTACCGGATTGACACAGGCACCTGCCTTTCCACCATCAACCCCCGATTCTGCAGTTCGCGGGCGAGGATAACTTCGTACACCGATTCCAAGAGTCCTGGCCCCAGCTCGCGATGCATTGCGATGGCTGCATCAATCACGATTGTCCCAATCTCATTTTCCGTCATGTTTTGTACCATTGGGATTCCCTGTTCCCGCAGAGAGGGTGAGACGCGGAGGTTATCAGTGCCTATCATTCTCTGCGACTCTGCGTCCCTGCGCGAAATAGCCTCTCGTCTTGACTTTATTCTTTTTCATTCTCTGCGTCTCAGCGTCCCTGCGCGAGGTTTGAATGAAGCACAAATCAGAGTTTCCGTCATGCCCCAAGGGGATCTCTACGAGACTGAACTTATTTCAGCATCTATCCTACGCAGAGCCTGAAATGAATCAGGATGACGGTTCTCCTTCGTTGTGGGCTGGGTTAAGTCATGCCCCGATGGTCCACAGCTCCGCAGGTCCAAAAGACTCCTATTGAGACTTGGTATTGCTACAAAAAAGTGGACACATAGAGAAGCCTAAGCCGCCGTTTTCGTTGCGTTCAATTCATACTGCACCGGCGATAAATAGCCAAGCGCAGAATGTTTTCTTATTCTGTTGTAAAAGATCTCAATATAC
>JAIPJR010000018.1 GCA_021734045.1 Fidelibacterota bacterium | reverse complement strand
GAGTCCATGACTGTGTGCACATTGGCGGCTGCATCGCCCTGGTTTCGGATCGTGATTGTGTAGGTAATGGTTTGACCTGTGGTGGCCGTTGGTGAATCCACTGCAAGTGTGATGTCCGGTTCGGGAATACTCACGGTAAATTTATCATAAAGTGTCCATGTGGTTCCATCCAAGGGGCTCTGCACCTCAATAGAATACAGGCCAGAATCTGCGTCAGCCGGGAGAAGTATTGTGTTAAAAGCGGACACATTTCCAGAAGCATCCGTGGTAAGATTATCGGACCACAAAATTTGATCCTGAGGGTCTTTTATCCGGATACCATAACCACCCGCATTATAAAATGGGGAGGCAGAAGAAGGCCAGCCAAATCCCTCCACTTGAACGGTTTCATTACGGAACCAAATGCCGCCATCCGTGGAAATGGCATTGGTGGTTTCCCGGGTGTCGGTGATAAAGCCGTAAGCATCGGGTTGGTCAAGCTGAATGGTCATAGAGTTAGACATTATCTGATTAATGTCGATGTACCCACTGAGGGATAGGATGTCTTTATCATTGGTTAGTTGAGCCGTTGTGGTGGTTGTGAAGAAAAACCGAATGGCAGTTTTAGAGGTTATCGATTTTGCATAGGAGCCGGATACAAATGCTGAATAGGGTGCCTGTAAATCCAGATAAGCCATGCCATTGTTACCATCGGGGAGTGTAACTCGGACCCAACCGGATGGTTTTGGTGTGGTGACGCTCCAATTCATGGCATCGGGAACATTATTGACCCCTCCGGTGGCATTGTACCAGGTGGCTAACCGATCCGTATTAAATCCTTCCAGCACGATTGACCAATCCGGGATGTTATCGTTGTCCGCATCAATGGAGACGTACCAGGCATAGGCTAGAAACTTGGGATCTCCTGTTTTTTTTGATGGATCACCTTCCAACACCAATCGAAAGTAAATGTAATTATTATCTGAATAGAGATAAGCGCTGGTGCCATCAACAGGGTCCGGAATAAACTCTATACCGGATTGAAAATTTTCCACCAGATCACCCAGTGGATTCCAATCGCTATCACGGGCGATAATCCATTCGGAGTCCAGCGGCCAGGAGCTCTGGGCGTTGAGAGACGGGATAAGACCGGTAAGGGCACAATATAAAATTACATACCGAGTACAATTTCCCTTAATCAGCTTCTTGCTCACGTATCAATTCTCAGTTTTTCAGTTTTCGATCCGATTTTATCCCATCCCCAGATCAACTGTAAATATCATAATCTAAGTATTGAATGCCAACGATTTTAGGGCTGATGCCTATCGCTGAATTCTAGGTTGGCGAATAAGATTTAACACATTTCTCCGTTTGCTCTAATGTTTGAACCTCATCCGGTTTCCACCGGATTCGTTCGCTCGTCTTTCTCCTCGGAGTTAATCTTGAGATGCCCGGAGGGCTCCGAATCGAACCAACAACCCAAACCCGTAACGCCATACAAACAAAAAAGGCCACCTGTCGGTGACCTTTTTCTTTTGTAGCGGGAGCAGGATTAGCTGAACCTCATCCGGTTTCCACCGGATTCGTTCGCTCGTCTTTGTCCTCGGAGTTAATCTTGAGATGATCGGAGGGCTCCGAATCGAACCAACAACCCAAACCCGTAACGCCATACAAACAAAAAAGGCCACCTGTTGGTGACCTTTTTCATTTGTAGCGGGAGCAGGATTAGCTTCGCTGACGATCGCTTTTCTCCATGAACCTGACACTGTCAGCTTCATTCCGAATCGAACCAAAAGATTTGAACCCGTAACTCCATACAACAACAAAGCCCCCATAAAGGAGGCTTTGTTATTGTAGCGGGAGCAGGATTAGCTGAACCTCATCCGGTATCCACCGGATTCGTTCGCTTTTCTCCGCTGTGCTCCGAATCGAACCTGGCTGGTTCTCACTATTACGCAATACAAACAAAAAAGGCCACCTGTTGGTGACCTTTTTCATTTGTAGCGGGAGCAGGATTCGAACCTGCGACCTTTGGGTTATGAGCCCAACGAGCTACCAGACTGCTCCATCCCGCGGTGTCAAACTTTTGTGTGCTTTCGCATCAAAAGCGCTGCTAAAATAGTCGGAGACCCACCCCATGTCAATGCCAAATTATCCTGAAAATGTTCGCAATTTTCGCCCCTGGCACCGAAAGGAAAACATGACAGCAATGGTCATAAATATCCGGGAACCTGAGGTTTCGCGAAGCGTAAGATTTGCTACCCTCAACTGACCTGCCCTAAAAAAGCCTTTCTGTCACCCCTCCCGACAGGAAGGCTTTTTCTCAACCTCAAGCAGACTACATTTACCCGGAAGTCAGCTGATACAGCGTCTAACTTTTTTTGTCCAGATTCCCAATAAAATGAAGTGTAAACGCCGGGTAAAAATGCAGAAAAAATCTACCCGGCGGAATCGTTTGACATGATTGGGCATTCAAGATATATTCATTGTTCTGGCAGAGTAGCCGGAGCTTATTTGATAACGGTAAACAAAGGTAGTATGACAACTTATTCCCCCGGATATAAATCGAATCGAAAATGGTCGCAAATCATCACAATCATACAGTCAGCACAGCGGTTTGTCTTTTCAACACATGCTGACCCCGACGGCGACGGATTAGGCTCGGAACTGGCTCTGGCCAGATGGCTGAAACGCCGCGGTAAAACCGTGGACATTCTGAATCCTACACCCATGAATGGCATCTATGACTTTCTGGATCCTGAGGGTGAAATTCAGATTTATCAACCCGCCGGGCACCAATCCATTATTGCCGCAGCAGACGCATTTATCATCTTCGATATTGGTGACTATAAACGACTTGGTGAGGTTGGAACAGCCATTTCCGCTACCGGAAAGCCCGTAATTAATATTGATCATCACCCGGGTGATAAAACCCAATTTTCGCACAGCATGGACGATCCCACAGCTTGCGCCACCGGGGTACTGGTCTATGATCTCATCCGCCACATGGATGAATCTCATGTAGACATAAAGATTGCCGAGCCTCTCTACACTGCTCTGGTCAATGACACCGGCAACTTCCGGTTTAACAATACCAATGCAGAAGCTCACGCCATTGCCATGGATCTGCTGGAATCTGGTGTTGAGCCTTACACGATTTATGTGAATATCTATGAGCAGACCTCTCGGGGGCGGGTGGAGCTTCTGAAATACACACTGGAAAATCTCCAGTTTAGTAGAAACGGTGAATTGGCCTGGTCGGTCTTGACCCAATCTGAATTGGATGCCGCCGGCGCCACGCCTGATGATTTAACCGGACTCAGTGATTTCATGCGCTCCATTCAGGGTGTTGAAATTGGCTGTTCCATCGTTGCGCTGGAAAATGAACCGGTAAAAATCAGCCTGCGCTCCAAAGGCAAATACACGGTGAATGATATTGCCGCGGCGTTCGATGGTGGTGGTCACGCGTTTGCTGCCGGTGCTCAGCTTGATTTGCCCGTAAAGGATGCCGTGGAGAGGGTTGTGAATGCCTGCCTTGCAAAAGTTGAGGAGGTAATCCATGCCGGGTAGATTAGAAGTAACGGTCGCCAAAGATGCCGGTTTTTGTTTCGGTGTGCGTGATGCCATAGAAAAAGCCCGCGAGACTGCGGGAAAATATGGGAAAGTCTACATGCTGGGTAATATCGTTCACAACGAGCGCGTTGTGGCTGATTTGGAAAAGCGTGATGTCCGGGTTGTAAAATCCCTGTCAGAAGCAACCGATGCACCGGTACTATTCCGTGCCCACGGTACGGTTCCAGAGCTGTGGGAGCAAGCTGAAGAGCAGGGCGTGAAAATTGTGGATGCTACCTGCCCGCTGGTTTATGAAATTCATCACGAGATTAAAAAATTACACGAGTCGGGGCGACGGATATTCATTATCGGCGATCATGGCCATGACGAAGTAGTGGCCATTCAGGCACAGGTTCCCGATGCAGCAGTCATTTCAACCCCTGCAGAAGCCCAGGCGATTGGCCGGGTAAAAAAGGCCGGGATTGTGTCCCAATCCACGCAGATGATTGAAAATGTCCAGGAGATTATCAATATCCTTATGATGCAGGTTTTTGATCTTAAATTTGTCAATACCATTTGCTTCCCGACCCGGCGGAACCAGGACCAGATAAAGGAGTTGGCGGCGGTGAATGATGTGATGATTGTGGTGGGGTCTTACACCAGCGCCAACACCAAGCGATTGGTATCAGTCGCCAAAAAATTGAACGCCAAAACCTACCAGGTTGAAAGTGCCGCAGATGTGAAAAATGAGTGGTTTCAGGGAATGAAGAAGGTTGGTGTTTCGGCGGGCGCCTCCTCACCGGATGATTTGATCCAGGAAGTTGTGGAACGTATCAGGGAATTTTGAGTCAAGGTGCATCGGTGAGTACAGAAGATCGCGTTCAGGGTTTGAAAAATGATTTAATAGAGAGGTAACGGGAGGCCGTTATGGAAAAAGGTTCGTTTGAAGTGAAGGTGGGATTGGCGGAAATGCTCAAAGGCGGTGTGATCATGGATGTGACTACCGTGGAGCAAGCCAAAATCGCCGAAGATGCCGGCGCATCGGCAGTCATGGCGTTGGAACGGATTCCGGCTGACATCCGCAAAGATGGCGGTGTGGCTCGCATGTCCGATCCCAAGTTAATCAAAGACATCCAAAAAACGGTTTCCATTCCGGTCATGGCAAAATGTCGCATCGGGCATTTCGTGGAAGCGCAGATTCTGGAATCGCTGGAGATTGATTTTATCGACGAGAGTGAAGTACTCACACCGGCGGACGAGGAAAATCACATCTGGAAGCAGGATTTCAAAACGCCCTTCGTCTGCGGGGCAACCTGCCTGGCGGAGGCGTTACGACGGATTGGTGAAGGGGCGGCTATGATCCGCACCAAAGGTGAAGCTGGAACCGGCGATATTGTGGAAGCCGTTCGCCATATCCGGACCATTGTGAACGAAATGAAGATTTTAACCCAGTTAGGACAAGACCAACTCATGAGCGAAGCCAAGCGCATGGGGGCACCATTTCATTTGGTGGAGCAGGTTGCTAAAACCGGCAAGTTGCCGGTTCCTAACTTTTCCGCTGGTGGGATAGCCACACCGGCTGATGCTGCGCTGGTGATGCAACTGGGTGCGGAAGCTGTTTTTGTCGGCTCCGGAATCTTTAAATCCGACGATCCGACCAAACGCGCCAAAGCCATCGTCCAAGCCGCCACCTATTATCAGGACGGGAAAAAACTGGCTGAAATCAGCTATGGTCTGGGAATGGCCATGCGGGGGATGGATGTGAAGGAATTATCGGAGGAAGAACGCCTGGCCCAGCGGGGGTGGTAAGGGAGCCATGCCCAATTTTACCGGAATAATTCGATGACTATCGGTGTTTTAGCGCTGCAGGGTGGTTTTCAGCGTCATTTGGCCATGCTGGAACAGCTGGGTGTGGAAGCGATTCCAGTCCGTTATGCCCAACAGCTCACCAACTGTAATGGACTTATTCTGCCGGGTGGCGAATCCACCACCATGACCCGGTTACTGGAAAGCGAAGGACTCTGGGCAGCCATAGCTTCATTTGTTCAATCCCATCCGGTTTTCGGGACCTGCGCCGGCGCGATATTACTATCTAAAGACGCACAAGATGCCCGTGTGAAACCGTTCGAGATTATGGATATGGTGGCGGAGCGGAATGCCTACGGCCGGCAGGTAGATTCATTCAGTGCACCGCTGGACTTATCCGGTATCGGTGCGCAGCAATACAACGCGGTCTTTATTCGGGCACCACAATTAAAACTTACCAGTGAGTCAGTAGACATTCTCGCCACGGAAAATGGACGACCGGTTCTTGTCCGTCAAGGAATGGCATTGGCGGCGACCTTTCATCCCGAACTCACTGCCGATCCGGCAATCCATCGTTATTTCATCGAATCCGTAGTACCCAATCAAAAAACTGTTGTAGCTAAAAAAGTTGTCGCTCATGTCTGAAAAATATGCCTTACTATCGCAAGTTAATTCACCCGCGGATCTGAAAAAGCTGTCCATCCCGGAGCTGCGCAAACTGTCAGCAGAATTGCGTCAGTATATCATTGAAACCGTCTCGCAAACCGGCGGGCATCTGGCACCCACACTTGGTGTCATTGAACTCACGGTGGCGCTCCACTATGTCTATGATTCGCCCAAAGACAAGCTGATCTGGGATGTGGGGCATCAAGCGTACGCCCATAAAGTTCTGACTGGTCGTCGGGAGCAGCTCAAAACAAATCGTCAGTACGGCGGATTAAGTGGATTTTTAAAACGCAGCGAAAGTGAACACGACATTTTTGGGGCCGGCCACGCCTCCACATCCATTTCTGCCGGGTTGGGGTTTGCCGTTGCCCGGGATCTGAAGAAGGAAGATCATCATGTGGTCTCAATCATTGGTGATGGTGCGTTAACCGGTGGCCTGGCATTCGAGGGATTGAATAATCTGGGAAATTTACGCACCAAGATGTTGGTGGTTTTGAATGACAATGAAATGTCCATTTCTCCCAATGTGGGTGCCATTTCACGCTACCTGAACAAAATTGTGACCAATCCTCTGTACAATCGGGTGCGAGATGAGCTTTGGAAGGTGACCGGGAAACTGCCGGCGGGCTCACAAACCATTCGAACCGGACTGCGGAAGCTGGAAGAGAGCATGAAAAACCTGATCGTTCCGGGTGTGCTCTTCGATGAGATGGGCCTGCGATATTTCGGACCGGTGAATGGTCACGATATTGAAGATTTAATTGAAACACTACAAAACATTAAAACCATTCAAACACCGGTAATCCTGCATATTCTCACGAAAAAAGGAAAGGGGCTGGATAAAGCCGAAGCCGACCCGGTGCATTTTCATGGTGTTAGTCCGGAGAAAAAAGGAACGGACAGCAACAACATTGAAGCGCCGGCCTATCTGAAGGTATTTGGTGAGACGCTGACCGAAATGGCGAAAAAAGATGAGCGAATCGTAGCGATTACCGCCGCTATGCGTGAAGGCACGGGCTTGGTGGAATTCGCCAAAGTTCACCCGAATCGTTACTTTGATGTGGGGATTGCGGAAGGTCATGCGGTGACCTTCGGTGCGGGTCTGACAGCGCACGGCATGCGGCCGTTCGTTGCCATTTACTCCACCTTTTTACAGCGGGCCTATGACCACATCATTCATGATGTCGCCATTCAGCATTTGCCGGTTGTTTTCGTTCTCGATCGGGCTGGGTTGGTGGGGCAGGATGGTCCCACACATCACGGTGTATTTGATCTGTCCTATCTGGCGCCTATCCCTGGTGTGGTCATCACAGCACCCAAAGATGGTAATGAGTTACGCGATCTGATGCGGACTGCACTAGACTATACTGACGGACCATTTTTCATTCGCTATCCGAAAGCCTCCAGCGAATCCTATGATTCGGCCCGCGCCGGACAACCAATCTCCATCGGTTCCTGGGAGATGCTGGAAAAGGGTAAAAATGTAGCCCTGATTGCTGTTGGCGCCATGGTATCCCAAGCACGCAGTGCCATGAAGATTATGGAAGAGCAGGGCATTCGGCCCAGTCTGATTAATGCGCGTTTTGTGAAGCCCTTCGATGAAAAAATGCTCTTTGAGCTGGTGACGGGCTATAAACATGTTTTCATCATTAGTGAAGGCGCACCTGATGGAGGATTGGGACAACGCGTTCAGGCATGGGCACATCATGAAAAGACCAAAGCAAAAATTCATTCAGTGGCGCTGCCGGATCGATTTGTGACGCACGGTGGACGGGGACAATTACTGGCGGAAGTCGGTTTATCAGCAGAAGAGATTGCTAAACGGGTGATGGAAACCGTTAAAGCATCGTAAAGCAAATGGAGGAGACTGTGGGAACAGAATCACCCAAAGACACATTTCGCAAAAATTATCTGGCCTGGAAAGCGAAAGCCGAGGCTGCCAAACAGCGGGACTATGATTTTGAAACCGCCTCCGGTGTACACAATGATATGCTTTATCTCCCCAAGGATGGACAGTTTGATTCTGCTGAATATAACGAAAAATTAGGCTTCCCCGGCCAATTCCCTTACACCCGCGGAATTCATCCGAACCAGTACCGCGGAAAACTCTGGACTATGCGTCAGTTTGCCGGATTTGGGACCCCGGAAGACACCAACCGCCGATTTAAATTCTTACTCAAGGAAGGCCAGACGGGGTTGTCGGTCGCCTTTGATATGCCCACCCTGATGGGATATGACGCGGACCATGAATTGGCGGAAGGCGAAGTGGGGCGCTGTGGTGTGGCCATCTCCACCATTGAGGATATGGAAAGACTTTTCGATGGAATACCATTGGATGAGGTTTCCACATCCATGACCATTAACGGACCGGCAATTATTCTGCTGGCAATGTATGTGGTGGTAGCTGAGCGACAGGGTGCGAATATCAGCAACTTGCGGGGAACGCTGCAGAATGACATTCTGAAAGAGTACATCGCCCAGAAAGAGTACATCTATCCGCCCGAAGAGTCTATGCGCATCATCGTGGATATGATGGAATGGTGTACGGAAAATATGCCCCTTTATAACACCATTTCTATCTCCGGGTACCACATTCGTGAAGCTGGTTCAACCGCTGCGCAGGAGTTGGCATTTACGCTGGCTGATGGCTTTGCCTATGTGGAAGCCGGTATCGAGCGCGGCCTTGATGTGGACAAATTCGGGAGGCGGTTGAGCTTCTTTTTTAACTCACACATCGACTTTTTCGAGGAAATAGCCAAGTTTCGGGCAGCACGCCGAATTTGGGCAAAACGGATGCGGGATAAATATGGTGCCAAAGACCCACGGACCCTGATGTGCCGGTTCCACACCCAAACTGCGGGTTGTTCTTTGACGGCTCAACAGCCGGAGATTAACATTGCCCGGACGGCATTTCAGGCTCTGGCAGGGGTCTTGGGCGGTACCCAGTCTCTGCACACCAATTCCATGGATGAAACCCTGGCATTGCCCACGGAAAAAGCAGCGGAAATCGCGCTGCGCACACAACAACTTATCGCTTACGAAACTGGTGCTCCCAACGTGGCGGATCCATTGGGCGGCTCCTGGTATGTGGAACAGTTGACAGACGAAATTGAGGCACAGGCCGAGGATTACTTCAGCCAAATTGATGAAATAGGTGGTGTCATCCCAGCCATTGAGAGTGGCTTTTTCCAGCGGGAAATTGCCAGTGCTTCCTACGAGTATTCGCAGAAGATGGAAGATGGCCGTCGCATCATGGTGGCTGTGAATGGCTTTACCAAGGAAAATGAGAAACTGGAAATTCCCATCCTGGAGATTGAAGAGGAGACGGAAAAAGCGCAAATGGAATTTGTGAAGTCGGTGAAACAGCGTCGGGATCAGAAGGCCGTGGAAACCGCATTGGCCAACTTACGGCACGCAGCTGAGAATAATCTCAATGTGATGCCTCCAATTCTGGAAGCTGTTCGCGTCTCAGCCAGCGTGGGTGAGATTACAGATGCTATGAAAGCAGTTTTTGGAGAGTACACGGAGCCAGCTGTTTTTTGATGCGACAGGCTGATCTGCATATGCACTCCACCTTTTCAGATGGATTATTAACGCCGCAACAACTGGCGCAAAAATGTGCTGCTCAGGGGTTAGATGTGTGCGTCCTTACGGATCATGACACGCTGGGAGGCTTTGCAGAATTTCAGTCTGCATGTGACGAGTTGGGCATGCAAACTTTCACCGGAATCGAGCTTTCCACGACCTTTCACGGCGCTAGTTTTCATGTTCTGGGCTACGGGGTGGATCGGGAAAACCCACAACTTCGGGCACATTTACATCAAACAATAGTCAATCGCAGGAACCGGTTGTTACAGATTTTAGAAGAGCTGAAAGTATTGGGCATTGCGTTGGATCAGGATGCGGTGATGAATGATGATGCCACCCGAGTGGGTCGTCCGAAAATTGCAGACATGCTGGTTAGTGGCGGGTATGTGGGGAACTTCAAAGAGGCTTTCGAGAAATATCTGGGCACGCATGGCAAGGCGTATGTTCCATACGAAAAAATTCAGGCGGATGCTGCGGTTCAGCTCATAAAAGCCAGTGGCGGGCAGGCGGTATTAGCCCATCCAGGCCTGCAGAATCGCGATGATTTGATATCCGAACTGGTGGCAGCAGGTTTGGATGGGTTGGAAGTTATTCATCCTGAACATTCTCCTGAGTTAGTCATTCACTACGAGCAAATGGCAACACAATACAAGCTCTATACGACCGGTGGTTCCGACTATCACGCACGAACTTTTGATGAGGAGTATTTAGGAAAATTCAGCGTACCTGAGCGTCGCATTAAACCACTCTTGGAGATGCTATATGATTGATATTCATAATCATATCATTCCCGGAGTGGACGACGGCGCCAAGTCTGTGGATATTGCCCTGGATATGCTCCGTGAAGCACAGCGTCAGGGGGTGCGTCATCTTGTTCTGACGCCCCATTTGTATGAGCCGGATATATTACAGGGAACGCAGGTCTGGCGAGAGCGAATTGAGCAGGGGAGTCAGAAGCTTTTCCAGGCCATGCAAAAGGCTGACCTGGAAATGTCATTGGAAGTCAGGGCTGAGGTACGCTACCAGGAATTGCTGCATAAAATTATTTCTGATTTAGATGTTCTCATCGGTGGTAGGTATCTGCTGTTGGAATTTTCCTTTAATTTCGTTCCCAATCGCATCGAAGATATTATCTACGATTTGGTTATTGACGGGATTACGCCAATTCTGGCCCATCCGGAAAGAATTGTACCCTGGCAGAATGAGCCTTCCAAAGTACTGGATTTAATTCGTTTGGGATGTTTATCCCAGATTGATCTGGGGTCGGTATTAGGGAGTTTGGGAAAGAGTAGTGAGAAATTAGCCCGGTATTTATTGGAGGAGGATGCCGTTCATCTGGCCGGGTCGGATTCTCATAATTTGACCAGTCGTCCGCTATTGGCAAAACCGGGATATGATTGGTTATGTGATAATTATGGTCAGGGATTGGCAGATAAATTGCTAATAGAAAATCCAGAACGCATCATCCGGGGTGAGGAGATTGAAATCATCATTCCGCGGGTGCACGAGATGCCAGTGAGCTGGCGTGACAAAGTGAAGCAATGGTTGCCCTTTAACGGGGGATTCAGGTAAATAAGGGCGGCATCATCGGTAGTGTACCGGTAACCGCAAAGGAGCTAACAGGAATGAGCAGTTCAAATAAAAAGGTCAAATTCATCGTCGGCATTGGCATTATCGTCGTTGCAGTCGTTGCGTTGGCATTGTCGGGATTCAAAAAGGACTATGCCTATTTCAAAACGGTGACAGAGGTCTATAGTATGGGCCCGCGCGCCTATGATCATCAGTTGAAGGTTAAGGGTGATTTGGTAAAGGGGACCGTTGTGAAAACAGGAGCGGAATTAAATTTCCAAATCACCGAGGGTGGTCAGACCATGGACATTCACTACATTGGCACCGATCCTATCCCGGACACATTTAACAATGAGATGGATGCGGAAGTAGTGGTAAGTGGTCGTTTGGCCCAGGACAATGTTTTCAAAGCTGAGCGAATCCAGGCCAAATGTGCATCCAAGTACGAAGCGGATTATTCAGGCGACGCTCAGGCCAGCCTCTAATTGGCTACCTATCAGTTAGTTAGATGGCAATTCCCCCAATCCCTAATGAGGTGAGGTCATAATGTCAGAATTTGGACATATATTTTTAACGTTCCTGTTTCCCTTAACGCTATTCACTACGGTGGTGGCGTTTATGGCGGGTCGGACACATCGTGAATCGCTGTATCAGGCTTCCCGCAATGGTGTTTACGCTGTGTGGATTGTTACCACACTGGCTATTCTGGCGCTGGAAGGCTTACTGCTCCAGGGCGATTTTTCCAACGCTTTCGTATATGGAAACACAAACCGGGCCCTCCCGGTTTTTTATAAAATTGTCGCCCTGTGGGCCGGACACGACGGGTCCTTGTTGTTTTGGACCTGGATTATTACATCCTTCTCAGCGCTGGTGGTCTGGCAAAACCGGAATAAAAACCGTGAATTAATGCCCTATGTGATTTTCACAATGATGGGTACGACAGTATTTTTTGCCACCCTGAACCTTTTTGTTGCAAATCCTTTTGATACCTGGATGCAGAGTATGGGTGGAACCATGATGCCCATTGCTGCTCAGGATGGCCGCGGTTTGAATCCGTTGTTGCAGCATCCCGCCATGATTATCCACCCGCCGATACTCTATTTAGGGTATGTAGGGACGGTTGTGCCTTTCGCCTTTGCCATTGCGGCGTTGATTACGGGCCGACTGGGAACCGGATGGATTAAAATTACCAGACGCTGGGCTCTGGTAAGTTGGGGCTTTTTATCGGCCGGAATTCTGCTGGGTGGAAAATGGGCCTATGTAGAGCTCGGCTGGGGTGGTTACTGGGCTTGGGATCCGGTTGAAAATGCCTCGCTATTACCCTGGCTGACCAGTACTGCGTATGTGCATTCTGTCATGATTCAGGAACGCAAAGGCATGCTGAAAATCTGGAACATGGCATTGGTCATCGGGACCTATCTCTTGGCAATTTTCGGAACCTTCCTGACCCGTAGCGGCATTGTGAGTTCGGTCCATGCTTTTGCCAATTCCGGCATTGGTCCGGCATTTTCAAGCTTCTTATTGATTGCCCTGATTGCCAGTATTGTCATGATTATCTGGCGTCGCGACCAATTGCGTTCGGAAGAGCAGTTTGAATCGCTGGTTTCCCGTGAGTCGGGCTTTATGTTCAACAATCTGCTCTTCGTTCTGGCGACCGTAGCCGTAATGTGGGGAACGCTCTTTCCCGTCATCAGTCAGCTTTTTACCGGCGAACAGATCACTGTGGGACCACCATGGTTTAACACGATTATGATTCCAATCGGGCTGGCGGTTTTGCTATTGACCGGTGTGGGACCGCTATTGGCCTGGCGCCGGACATCCGTTGAATCGTTACGGAAGAGTTTTGGTTACCCGTTTGTCGCGTCGATTGTCCTCCTGATTCTGCTTTTACTTATGGGAATGCGTGATGGCTGGGCACTGGGTTCATTCGCCATCTCATTCTTTGTCATGTGGATTATCGCTTCTGAATTCTTGAAGGGTGCTCGCATCCGTGCGAAAAATACCGGTGAGAATTTCCTCCAGGCCATGGGTAAGCTGACCATGAAAAATACCCGGCGGTATGGTGGATACATTATCCATGCGGCAATTGTGATTATTTTTATTGGTTTTACCGGTGCTGCTTTTAATGAAGAAGCACGACAGGTTGTGTCGGTAGGCGGGAGCTTTGACTTTGGTGGGTACACGGTTAAGTGTATCGACAAAGGACATACCCAGAATGAAAATTATCGCACCGACTATGTCTATTTGGAGCTGTATAAAAATGGCCGCAAGGTTGATGATCTGAGACCGCAAAAACGGCTCTATTTTGCCTCTGAGCAACCGACTTCTGAGGTCGCGATATATTCCACGCTGAGGGAAGACATCTATGTGGTATCGGTAGGAGAATCCCAGGACGGCAGCCAGGCTATTGTACAAATTTACCGGAATCCACTGGTAAAATGGGTATGGATTGGCTCCTTCGTTCTGGTGGCAGGAACGATCCTGGTTCTGATACCAAATTATCGTGAAAAACGGAAGCCGATTACCCACACAGCCCGTGCCCGGAAAGAGGTGAATGCATGATTTCCATTGCCTACATATTGGGCTTTCTCATCCTGACATGGGTGATTTCACCGCTGTTTAAACGCAGTGGACTCATTTACGAAGTTCATGGGCAGGCCGAAGATCTGGAAGACAAGAAAATGCGTGTGTATGGTAATATCAAAGACTTGGAGTTTGATTATGCCATGGGGCGTCTCAGTGAGATGGATTTTCAGGATATCCGGAAGCAGTTCACCCGAGAGGCTTCCGAAGTGGTTGCCCGTTTGGAAGAACTCCAAAAACACGACCTGGACGCTTTAATTGAAGCCGATCTGAAGCGCTTCAATCACGAGACGGAAGCGGAGCCAGAAACAAAAACTGAATCGAAGCTGACGGAAAAATACTGCATTGAATGTGGTCACAAGAATCCTGCAAAAGCGAAATTTTGTGCAGCCTGCGGAGAGAAATTTGAAGAAGTATAGTTGGTTTTTCTTACTTAGCCTGGCCTGGCTGACCAGTACGCCGGGAGCGACAGTACGGGTGAATTTGGTTAATGGCACTACCGGTGCCATTCCTCAGGTAAAAGCAGTGGATCTGATCGTACCCATGCTGAACATGCAGACGATTGCCACTGTACAGCCCGCAAATGGAACGGCCGTTTTTTCAGATGTGGATATGAATCAATATCCGGCACTTTTAGCACGCACAACCTATGCAGGTGTTACCTATACGGAAACCATTCGGGAGAACACACTCCCGGGTGCCGATCCAGGGACCTATGCCGCCGATTTGCAGGTTTTCGAGGTAACATCTCAGCCCGGTAACAGTCTGTTTATGGAAATTCCCTTCTTTGTTATCACGGCATTCGGGGATTCCCTCTATATCCAGAAAGAGTACCGGTATGTGAATAATTCCATGCCACCCCGGACTTTTCTGGCGTCTGAGGGATTGATCAAGTTTTACCTGCCACAAGCCGGGCAGGGCAGTGCCGATATTTCGGTTACCACAGGTGCAACTCCCGTACGGGCGATTCCGAATATTAGCGGAGAAACGGCCATACTGACCAATGCCCTGAAACCAGGTGAAACCAAAGTGGATGTCATTTACCGGGTGCCGTTCTCAAACCAGCGGGCTGTGGTACGGGAAACATTTTATCAGGATGTTGAGCATTTTCATCTGTACGGCCGTCCTTCGGGATTATCCATTGCTTCACCTTCGTTGCGGAATGAGGGTGTGAATGAGCAACAGAATGTGGGTATTTATGCCGCGTTGGATATAAAAGCTGGGGAAACCATGAACATTCAAGTTTCCGGCAGTACCATGTCAAATATGCAACCGGTGCTAATGCCGCGTATGAGTTCAACACACACCATCGTTTTGGTGGTACTCTCCATACTTATACTGGCTATCGGTCTAAGCTACGCATTAACACATGAACCGGTCATGGACACGGATGAAAGCTCACAGATCACTGCTTTGCAGCGGACGCGCACCGATCTGCTGCGTCAGCTGGCGAAGATGACCGATGGGGAAGCCACCCCCGAGAAGCAGAAGCTGCAAAAGCGATTGCGGAAGATTTATCAGCGCTTACAAGAACATGATGCCCTTTGAGGGATGTGGTGAAATGGGCGATGGAATGGGCAATGCATCCAGCCTTTTCCCGTCAAGTCATCGCCTGGTTAACGCAGGTAGAACGAAGCAAATGAGCGTCCGATTTTGAATCAGCCTGTTATTATTGCGGAGAATCTGCGGAAGGAATTTGGACGGGTGGTAGCCTTACGGGGTGTATCGTTTCAGGTAGAAGAAGGGGCGTTCTTCACCATCTTCGGTCGAAACGGTGCCGGAAAGTCCACATTGCTGAGTATCATTTCGGGAATGGCATCTGCGACAGATGGCCGTATAAGGGTGTTTGGTGAGGATCCCGGCGAAAGGACCCACCGACACCGGCTTTCCGTCATTTCCCACGAGTCGTTTCTATATGATAACCTCACTGCTCTGGAGAATCTGGCGTTTTACGGGAAGCTCTATCAGGTTGAAAATTTGAATGAGAGAATGCACGCGGTGCTGGACCAGGTCGGTCTGCACCATCGCCGGTTTGATCTGGTACACACATTCAGTCGCGGAATGGTACAACGGCTGACCATCGCCCGGGCAATTTTGCACAATCCGGATTTGTTTCTGTTGGACGAACCTTTCACCGGTCTGGATCAGCATGCTACTGAAATGCTCATTGGTCTGATGGACGACCTAAAATCTCAGGGCAAAACCATCCTGCTTACCACCCATGATCTTCAAATTGGCCTCCGGCTTTCCACCAGTTTTATGCTTTTGGAACGGCAACGCGTTGTGGAAACCGGGACTTCTGATGGTTTGACGGCGGAGCTGCTACGCGAGAAATATTTTTCGCTAGTCAAAACCAGCGAGGCCGGTCAATGAACGTCATTTGGGCAATCATCCGCAAGGATTTTCAGATGGAATTCCGCACCAAGGAATCCATCACCGCCATGTGGATATTCTCGTTACTCATTTTCGTGATATTCAATTTTACTTTCGAAATCTCTCGTTTGCTGTTACTACAGATTTCCGGTGGTCTGCTATGGGTAGCCTTCATTTTTTCCGGAATGCTGGGCTTGAATCGCTCGTTCCAGGTGGAGCGGGAGAATGGAAATTTAAGGGGATTAAGTCTTACCCCGGCTGATCCCGGATTGATTTACTTCGGTAAATTTCTTTCGACTACATTTTTCATGTTGATTTTTGAAGCGCTCATTTTTCCGCTATTCATCATTTTTTATGACATTCAATTGTCGTTAGTAACGCTTTGGATAATTCCTATTTCGATTTTAGGAACCCTGGGGTTCACCAGTTTGGGCACGATTCTTTCGGCTGTGGCCATTCACACCAAGCAACAGCAAATCCTCCTATCTCTCTTATTGTGGCCGCTCATCACCCCGATTATAATATGGGCGGTGAAAACAACCGGAGATGTTCTGGCGGGGGAATTATCGGCGGCATTCCAGCCGGTAATGGTTCGTATGCTGGTGTTTGATGTTATCTTTACAACGATTTCCTACCTTTTATTTGAATATGTGGTGCAAGAATGACAAAACCTTATAAATCACAATCATTTTATGTTTTGGCGGGACTCTTATTGGTACTCATCCCGGTCACACTGTATATGATTTTCCAGTGGGTACCACCCATCAAAGCCTCTAATCCAACGGAGGCAACCGCCCAGCGCATTTTTTACTACCATGTAGCCAGCGCCTGGATTGGATTTTTCGCCTTTTTCATCGTTTTTTTAGCCAGTGTCATCTACCTGTGGAAAAAAGAACGCCGCTGGGAGAATATGGCGGTGGCTTCTGCAGAAATCGGCACGCTCTTCATGACGATTGTGTTGATCACGGGACCTATCTGGGCGAAACCGACCTGGGGAATCTGGTGGACCTGGGATGCGCGGCTTACATCGTCATTGGTCTTGTGGCTTATCTATGTCGCCTATCTGTTTTTGCGGCGCTATTTGCCGGATGGTACGCGACGGGCGAACTTGTCTGCGGTCGTTGGAATTATTGGTTTTATTGATGTTCCGCTGGTGTGGTTTTCCATCCGTTGGTGGGAGACACAGCACCCCAATGCGGTGGTGGCGGGCGGTGATGGATCTTTAGCACCTGAAATGCTGAAGACGCTGCTGTTCTGTGTGGGAATTTTTACCATATTGTACCTGCTGTTCATGCAGCGTCGGTTGGAAATTGCGCGTTTGGAAGATTCGATTAACAGACACTATAAAGAATGGGAGACACTGTCATGAATGATGGGTTTTTCTACCTGTTTTTAGCCTATACAACCATTTGGATTGCCTTGTTCATATATATCTGGATTCTTAATGGGAAAACGAAAAAGCTGAATCAGGATTTGATTTTGTTGGAAGAAATGGTTGAAAATCGACTGGGTAAAGGAGAATAGACGGCGCATGCCAAAGAAAATTGTTCATGTTGTTGGTACGGGTACGATTGGTGAGCCTCTGATTGGATTGTTGGCCGATTATCGGGAAGCATTGGGCATTGATGAAGTGACATTTCACAAGCGCACACCGTTGAGAAGCGAGCGCCCGAAAGTCCAGGCACTACTTAACCGCGGTGCCCGGTTGGTTACGGATGAAGAGGCAGCTGAAGGGTTTAAGGCGATTGGGCTGGATGTAGATTTTGAGACGGTTGAAGCCATCGATCGTGCCAGTGTGGTAATTGATTGTACACCCAGTGGTGTGGGCCATAAAAACAAAACCAAGTTCTATCACAATTTTGACCATAACACCAAGGGTTTTATTGCCCAGGGAAGTGAAACCGGTTTTGGCAAACCCTACGCCCGGGGTATCAATGATGATGCGCTGGTGCATGGGGAAGATCAGTTTATCCAAGTGGTATCGTGTAATACGCACAACCTTTCTGTACTGGTGAATACCGTTGCCTTAAAGGACGAAGAAGAGGGGAATTTTCGTCGGGGCCGATTTGTTTGCATGCGACGGGCCAATGACCTGAGCCAGATCGTGGATTACATCCCTGCGCCTGAGGTGGGTACCCACAAATCAGAAAAGTATGGAACCCATCATGCTGAGGATGCCGCCAATCTATTTCACACCGTGGGTCAGGACTTAAACCTGTTTTCCTCTGCGATGAAAATCAATTCGCAGTACATGCATGTTGTTCACTTTAACCTGCGCATGAATCGCCCTTACACCATGAATGAGGTTCTGGATAAGTTCGCCGCCAATGATCTGGTTGCGCTGACAGAACGGCGCATGTCCAATCAGGTATTCTCATTTGGTAGGGACCACGGTCATTATGGTCGGATTTTGAATCAGACGGTTGTTTCGGTTCCCAGCCTGCAGCTCACCCGGGATGGGCATGAGTTGGTGGGGTTTTGTTTCACACCGCAGGATGGTAATTCTTTGTTGAGTTCGGTGGCTGCTGCCAGCTGGTATCTTTATCCAAACTCGTACAACCAGAAGTTACAGGTCTTAGCCCCATGGTTTTTTAACGAGGTTTAATTAACCTTTGTCACTGGAAGGGGAAGCGTTGGCTTCCCCTTTTTCTTTATGTCCCAAAAGCCCAATACAACCTACACCAACATGCTGGCGATTGTGCGTGGCCAGCCATGGATTCGTTCGGGATTGTCGGTGCTGGTAGCCAGTTCCGGCGGAGTAGATTCAATGCTGTTGTTGAAACTTTTAGCTGATATTCCCGAATTGCGTTTGGGGATTGCCCATTTGGATCATGGCCTGCGGGGGAAAACCGCCATTCGTGACGCAGAGTTCGTAGGCAGGTACGCCACCAGGATGGGAATACCATTTCATACCAAGCAGGTGACGATAGCGCATGACACGATAACACGATTTGGTGGTGTGGAGTCCGCAGCGCGTTATGTGCGCTATCAATTCCTGGAATCTGTACGCGTGCAGTCCGGTTATGATGTGGTGGCTACAGGCCATACCGGTTCGGATTTTGTCGAGACCGTTTTACTGAATATTTATCGCGGAACGGGTGTGCTTGGTTTACGGGGGATTCGGGCGATGTCGGATATATTGGTCCGTCCCTTACTCCCCTTTACCCGACCGGAAATTGAACACGTGGCCGATGAATTGGGGTTAGCATTCTGCACTGATGAAACCAACACCGATTGGCGCTTTAGCAGAAATCGGATTCGTCATGGCTTGTTATTCACGCAATCCCCGGACATTCAGCAAAAATTACTCCGTGAGGTGCGCGAATTGGCTCACATCGCAGATAGTGTGGGTGAGCTTGTAAAAGAATCTGTTAAATCTATAAAAAAACATACTGTTAAAGCTGTAAAACCGGGAAAAATACTCCTTGATATGCCACAGGGTTCCGACTATTTTTCTCTGCTATGGAAAGCGCTATTTGATAAGGCATTTCAACAGGTTACCCATCTCCAGACGGGAATTTCCGAGAGACATTTTGAGCGCCTGATGGCATTTAAAAAGACCAGTCAGGCAGGACAGTATTTCCAGCTTCCGGCAGGATGTAAGGTTTACCGGGATCGGAAGCGATTTGTGTTTCTCCGGGATGATGTGGATAAATGGGAAACGATGGTATGTGAGCCCGGTGATGAAGTGAAAGGGACATTTTTTAATCTGAAATCCAGTCTGATTACTAAACCGGAAACATTAAAAACACCCCCCTTTATTCAATACCATGCGCTGCCAAGAACAAGCTTGCAGCTACGCCCTTGGCGAAGCGGGGATAGGGTGCAACCGTTTGGAGAGACGGGGCACTGCAAAGTTAGTGATGTTCTTCAGGCTGGAAAAGTCGCCCCGCACCTGAAACGTTGGTGGCCGGTGCTGGAGATGGATGGCAGGATTGTGTGGATACCCGGTGTGAAAGCCTGCGAACCTGCGAGTATTGGAGAAAACTCACAAACGATTGTGAAGTGGGAAATTGCCTTTGAACCAGAAAGTTTTGAATGAAAACCATGATCGCTGAAAATGTGGGAAAATACTCAGGCCAGCAGCTTGAGGAATTGCTATCTGCGGACCAGATCCAGGCAAGAGTGAAGGAGATGGGTCAGCAAATCAGTTCGGATTACGCGGGAAAGACACCCATCGTGATTGGTGTGCTGAATGGCAGCATCATTTTTATGGCTGATTTAATCCGTGAATTGACGACGGCTTGTGAAATCGACTTTATTAAAATCAGCTCATATTACGATGATATTAAGTCTTCTGGAACCGTGCGGCTCATCAAAGACATTAGTTGCATGATTACGCACCGCGATGTGATCGTGGTTGAAGATATTATCGATTCCGGACTTTCAGCCAAATTCATGCGTCAGCGACTTTTGGATAGTGAGCCCGCTTCGGTGGCTTTCGCCACACTCCTTCTGAAGCCGGATGTGGTGGATGTGCCCTTTGAAATTGATTATGTGGGGTTTCGAATTCCCAACCGTTTCGTGGTGGGCTATGGGCTGGATATTGATCAGAAAATGAGAAACTTTCCCGCTATCTGGGCATTCCCGGAAGGCATGGAAGTATAAAAGGATACCAATGAAACCAATGATGAACGAAGATGGTTCGAAATCGCGTTCAAATTCGAATTCGAATTCGAACCCAAAATCAAGATCGAGATCGAGGTCGAGAACCTCTAAAGATACACGGAAAAATCAGAATAGTGACGATCGGGGGAATCGTAATCCCCGTGGAAATCGAAATTTTAAAGGCAATGATAAAAACACCAAAACACCCGATAAAAAAGAGAGCAATTCGAAAGATAAGATCCGAAAAGGGTCTAATCTGAAAATCACCCCGCCGGGTGATTCGAATCAGAACTGGAAGGGGCGGATGCGGTCCACCATTTTGTGGATTTCCATCTTTGTTTCCGTCATCATTCTGGCACAGCTCCTGGGGAAGGAATCGGAGCCCACCAAGCAGTTCACCTATACTGAATTCGTGGAGCATATTAATCAGGAAAAAATTGCCTCCGGGACGATTATTGACCGGAAATATTTTTATGGTGAATTAAAGCAGGAAGAATTTGGCACTATCAATAATGTGGAAACTTCATACAAGAAGTTTGTGGTAACACTACCTCCTACGATTGACAGTGAAATGCTGAATAATTGGGAATCTCACGGCATTGAGTACACCTTCAAAGAGGATCAGAATCGCTGGATGGATTACTTCTTTCAGATGCTGCCGTGGTTGTTGTTGATTCTTTTCTGGTTTTTCATGATGCGTCGCATGCAGGGTGGCGCCAACCGGAATATTTTCAGCTTTGGGAAGAGTCACGCCCAGGTAATCAGTAATGAGAATCCGGAAGTAACCTTCAACGATGTGGCCGGCTGCGATGAGGCTAAGGAAGAGTTGCGGGAGATTGTCAGCTTTCTGAAAAACCCTAAAAAATTTCAGCGCCTGGGTGGGAAAATTCCCCGCGGTGCGTTGCTGCTGGGACCGCCCGGAACGGGTAAAACCTTACTGGCCCGGGCAGTAGCCGGTGAAGCCGGTGTCCCGTTTTACTCCCTGAGTGGTGCTGATTTCGTGGAAATGTTCGTGGGTGTGGGTGCCAGTCGCGTTCGGGATCTCTTTGAGCAGGGTAAGAAGAACGCACCGTGTATCATTTTTATTGATGAAATTGACGCGGTGGGTCGCCAGCGTGGTGCGGGATTGGGCGGTGGCCATGATGAGCGTGAACAGACCCTGAATGCACTATTGGTGGAGATGGATGGTTTTGAGGTCAACGATAATGTGATTTTGATTGCCGCCACCAACCGGCCGGATGTACTGGACGCTGCCTTATTGCGCCCTGGTAGGTTTGACCGTCAAATCGTTGTGGATACACCGGATGTGCGTGGTCGGGAAGGCATTCTGAAAGTACACACCCAATCCAAACCGTTGTCCAAAGATGTGGACTTGAAAATTATCGCGAAAGGTACACCCGGCATGTCCGGAGCGGATCTGGCGAATCTGGTGAATGAAGCCAGCCTTTTGGCGTCACGGAAGAACCGGCGCAGTATCACCATGGTAGATTTTGAAGAAGCCAAGGACAAGTTGCTGATGGGCATTGAGCGCCGCAGCATGGTGATTAACGAGGAGGAGCGTCGTACCACCGCTATTCATGAGGCGGGTCATGCCCTGGTAGCGAAATTAACCAAAGGCGCAGATCCGGTTCACAAAGTCACCATTATTCCCCGTGGACGGGCTTTGGGATTAACCGCCCAGTTGCCAATGGATGATCGGCACAATTATTCCCGGGATTATATCGAAGGAATGTTGGCCATTCTCATGGGTGGGCGAGCAGCTGAACAAATTATCCTCAGTCAGCTCACAACCGGTGCCGGTAATGACCTGGAGCGAGCCACCGGGTTAGCACGCAAAATGGTGTGTGAATGGGGCATGAGTGACAAGATGGGTCCCATGACATTCGGACAGAAACAGGAGGAAATCTTTATTGGACGGGAGTTCGGTATGCACCGGGATTTCAGTGAAGAGCTGGCCCATGAAATCGATGAAGAGGTGCGGAGTATCCTGTTAAATGCGAAGAAAACGGCTGAAGACATTATTCAAAAGCACAAAAAGGACCTGCTCACCATCGCCGACCTGTTACTGGAACGGGAAAGCGTGGATGGCCGGGAAATTGACCTGATTCTGGATGGCAAACCTGTTCCGCCACCCAAATCGAACAATAATCGCAGCCCAAATCGCCGGGGTCGCAAGCATCGGTCAGGAAGCGGTAGTCAAACAACCAGCAGCTCCAGCGATAGGGCAACATCCGGCTCTCCTCAGCCGGCGGGTAAACCCTCTGAGAAAACAGAGACAAAACCTCGCCAACCGAATAGGCTCGAAAAGCCAGTTCCGGAAAATCGCTCCGGATCAGGCCGGCAGATTGACAGCCCTGCTAAACCATCCAATGATAAGCCGGCTGGTAACGAACGGACCCCGGTTAAAAATCAGGCAGATGAGAAACCGGCCCGTGAGGATAAATCAAGTTCTTCCGGAAAGGCATCAGGGCAGGAGAAAACTCAGGATAGCCTACCTTCGACCGCACCTTTTGATTCTAAAAAAAGTGAACCGGTAAAGGGCGCCGGGGCTTCTCAATCGGAGTCCACATCCAAGGGTGTTGAAGCATCAGAGGAACCTTCGAAGACACCGGCTAAGCCGCCTGCCAGCCGGGGACCTGCTAAAATCAATGAGGATAACCCGGAAGGTGATAGTAAGAAATAGGTTCACTATTCAAACATCATTATTAACAACATGATTAGAATGACACTATCAGGACCGGCATTATCGCCGGTTTTGATTTTTCTCTCGGCATCGGCAGATAAGCAAACCAGGTAATTACGGGATGATTTGGCAGATTGGTGAGCAACGATTCGACATGTCCCGGGCATTGTGGCTCATGGGCATTCTCAATGTGACGCCAGATTCATTCAGTGATGGTGGGAGGTACGAGACACCTCATGATGCGATTGAACGCGCCAGGCAGATGGTCAAAGCGGGTGCGAAAATCATTGATGTGGGGGGTGAATCCACACGACCGGGAGCAGCAAAAATTTCAGTTGAGGAGGAGCTCGCACGGGTCCTTCCCGTCATTACGGTTCTCCGGGACTGGCCGGAGATATTGATATCTATCGACACTTATCGTCAGCCGGTAGCGTCTGCTGCTGTGGTGGCAGGTGCACAAATTGTGAATGACATTTCCGGTGGACGGTTTGATGACAAAATGCTTCCTTTTGTGGCCGAAACGGGTGTGGGTTATGTGATGATGCATATCCAGGGAACTCCTGAAACCATGCAGCAGAATCCGGTTTATGACGATGTTATCCACGAGATTTATGATTATTTTCGCACTGGCCTGGATCGTGCAAGGAATTACGGCATGAGAAGTGACCAGATCGTACTGGATCCAGGGATAGGTTTTGGAAAAACACTGGAACACAATGTGAAGATCTTTCAGTCGCTGAAGACTTTTCAAACCCTGGGACGACCTTTATTAGTGGGCGCTTCCCGCAAATCCTTCATTGACAAAATATTTCCTTCAACCGTGGAAAACCGATTGCCGGGATCATTGGCTGCTGCGCTGGGGGCACTTCAGGAGGGTGCCCGGATATTACGGGTTCATGATGTGGTTGAGACGCAGCAGGCAGTGCAGGTATTTCAGGCGATTAGGAGGGATGTGTGACGATTAACCCCAGGTCTGTCCGTATCACGCTGTACTGGATTTTAGGACTGGTGACCACGGTATTTATCATCATGAACTGGCGGTTGGAGTTACTGAAATTCGCCTTCATTTCAATCCGTGTTTATGATCTGGTGGACATCGTGGCGGTATCATTTGTGCTATTTAAACTCTACCAGATTTTCAAAGGCAGCCGGGCGGCGCAAATGTTGATTGGCATGGTCATTCTCATCTTCCTTTCGATAATCGTACGATTTACGGAATTGTCCGGTATGACCTGGCTGCTCTCAAATCTCTCCACGGTCTGGGTAATTGCGTTTGTGATTTTATTCCAGCCAGAGCTCCGGCGAATCCTTATTTATGTAGGCCAGAATCCGCTTATTCGATTTCTGTTTCGGGTCCGCAGTGTGGAAACCGTGGACGAGATGGTGAATGCCATTCTCATGGTCCAAAAACGGGGGTGGGGCGCGCTGATTGTCATTCAGGGCGATGTGGGGCTCCGGCATATCAAAGAGAAGGGCGTGGATATCAATGCTCAGGTGACTGCAGAGCTTCTGGTATCATTATTCAATCCCACTTCACCGCTCCATGACGGGGCAGTCATTATACATAATGACATGATTGATACTGCCAAGTGCATATTACCCCTTTCAGAGGAACCGGCGGGAAGCCGAATGAAATTAGGTACCCGTCATTTGGCCGCCTTGGGCTTAAGTGAAGAATCGGATGCACTTATTCTGGTGGTTTCGGAAGAGACACATGCCATTTCCTATGCCTACAAAGGTGTGATGAAGCGCGGTTTGGATGAAATTCAGCTAAAGAAAGCCATTCAAAGTCTGATCTACGCCCAGTCCTGATGCGCAACCGGTACTTATTACGTCTCCACATGCTTGCCTTTTTGCCCATCTTAATGATTGGTGCATCATCAGATTTCACTACCAGTCAAATCGAATTTCAAAAATCGGGCGTTATCGAATGGCGTGAGCCGAACCTGACTGACAGAACGACGCTTGAGGCTGACCAGATTCACATAGATGGTTGGGACTCGTTCGGTATGAGAAATGGGTATCTGGTTCCGATCAAGACGCGGTTTTTTCATGTGAAGACCGCTAGCATGCAGATTCAAATAGCCTTAGGGACACGCCGCATTTTAAAACCATCACAGATGCCAATACCACGAATCGAACGAATGCTGGATGGGACGGGAAGTTCAAGCCCCGCAGCGCCCAGCCCAAACGCATACACATCGGAATGGTATGGTACGAAATTCATTAGCCGGCAGGGTGCCGAGGCTGTGGTGGCCGTCACGATTTATGGTGCCCAATTCGATGCAAGTCGTGGAGAATGGCTGGTACCCGATGCGCTCACACTCACCATTGAAACCGGGTTCATAACTTTGCGAGCACCACGAGATCAGGAGCAGGGGAGTTTTGGACCCTACCTGATCAATGCGTCTACCACCAGACATCCACAGACACGCACGATTCCTCCTGCCGCCGGATTTGGGGTGGGGAAATTAAAATTATCGGTTAGTCAGGACGGCATCTACCGCGTGCGGTATTCGGATTTCAGGGATAGTCTGGATATTCCGGGACCCATCGCCAGTCAATCTCTCTCGCTCCGTCAGCGGGGTGCCAGACAGCCCATTTTTGTGGAAGATCACGGGGATGGCGTTTTTGGTGAAGGGGATTATCTGGAATTTGTAGGGAAGATGAACCGGCTGGAGGAGCCGAATCGCTATTACGATCCCTTTTCGGATGTAAATGTGTATTGGCTGGACTGGAATGTGTCTAACGGTGGTTTACGGCTGGTGGAGGAGAGTGGCTATCCCGGTGCACCCAATCCGGTGCGACCTGCTTCGTTTCGCACGACGGTGCATTTGGAGAAGGATTCAATTTTTGATCGTCTGGGCTCGCTGGGAACCAATGAGCCATCGTTTAACCGGGACCACTTTTTTTGGGCCACACTCAATTCCGGCGGTACGGAAGAGATTCCCTTTATTCTGCCATACCCGCACCGTGGATCTGCAGATAGAGTGAATATTCGCATAGGATTGACAGGTTTGACCTACTCAGGTGGCGGGGATGAAAATGGTGAACATATTGTGTATGCCTTTATCAATGAGCAGAATATCGGAAGTGGTACCTGGTACAATCAGACCGAGTATGTCATCCAGTCGTCGGATAATGTGAACCTTACTGCCCAATTGTTTAACGGAAGTACCTTTCAGAACCAACTCCAACTCATTGCTCCGGTGAGTGGCACACCCGGGCGGTATGACCGGGTGGTACTGAATTGGTTGGAAATTGATTATGATCGCCTGTTCACCGCCTTCAAAAATCAGCTTTATTTTGAAAAAACATCCAGCATTCCACCCGGTTTGGTGGAGTTTGAAGTAAAGAATCTCACCAGTCCCGATATCACAATTATTAAAGAGGGTGCATCACTTATTCGTGATTTTACCGTGCGTCCCTGGGAATCCAACGGGGCGGTTACCTACTCCGCAATTTTCCAGGATAATGTCACAAACGCCACACCTGGTTATTGGGTTGCCGCCGGAGACGGCATCCTAACACCGGAGCAAATTCTACCAGATACGGTGGCGAATCTGAGGAATGCGTCGGCTGATTATATCATCATCACGAATCGAAAATTCATGTCACCACTGGAGCCGTTGGTAGAGCATAAACTGTCGCTTGGTTTGTCTCCGTTGCTTGTCTCGATTCAGGACATTTATGATGAGTTCAATTACGGTATCGCCCATCCGGAAGCGATTCAAAAATTTCTGCGGTACGGTCTGCAACATTGGTCTGTAAAACCCGAATATGTTATGCTGGTAGGGGATGCCAATATCAATCCCAAGCTGGCTAAAAATGACCTGGAGTCCAATTATATTCCCACATTTTTCATTCAGACGCAGGGGTGGGGAGCGGCGGAAGCGGATTATTATTTCAGTCTTTTGCTGAATGATGATTATGTCCCAGATGTGCATGTGGGCAGGATCCCCTGCACCACATTTGAAGAAGTTGAGCGGGTGGTGGAGAAAATTATCAATTACGAAACCCAGACCACCACGGGACTGTGGTCTAATGAGATTCTGGCTATCGCCGGATTTGAAGACACCTTTAAGTATCAAAGTGAAAACCTGGTGCGTCACTATTTCCCAAAAGATCTGAACTTTGAGCGCCTCTATATCGACCGTGATTCGGAGGGGCAGATGTACTTCGGGAATACCGACACCTTGGTCAATTCCTGGAATGAAGGCAAACTTCTCATCAATTTTATGGGACATGGTGGTGGCGCAGTGTGGGCAGATCGCTCACTGTTTACCCGGGAAGATGTGGAGCGATTAACGAATATTGAACAGTTGCCATTTGTGTCCAGCATGACCTGTTTCACCGGCGGATTCGCCCAAACGCGGGGCTTAGGCGAGGTGGCGCTGAAGGAGAGCGACGCGGGAGCGATTGGCTGGTGGGGCAGTTCGGGGGTTGGCTGGATTATCAACGACTATTTATTGGTGCAGACCCTTTTTAAGGACTTGCTGGAAAACGATGTGACGCTGGGGGAGGCCATTGACATAACCCGGATGCGATATTATGGGGCGCCCAATGGCTATGATTATCTGAAGCCCAGCATGCTTTTCCAGTATAATTTCCTGGGTGACCCGTCCCTGCGATTAAGACGGCCGGGTGGTGATGGTATTTTCAGGGCATCCCGGTCAATTGTAACATCAGGCGAACAGGCAGGATTCCGTCTTTTGGAAGATTTCCATGGTGAATGGCATTATCAAATCATCGGACCGGGGAACACGTTAGCAGCGCAAGGAACTCAACTTTTAGACCGCGATGCGGGTGACAGTTTGGGAATTGACCTTCCTGAGGATGCCGAGCCAGGCAGCTATCGTCTGATTTACACGGCAATACCTGCCACAATTGGCGAAGGGCGACGAGGCTATGTGGAATTCAGCATCAATCAGGATTGGTTTGATGCGCCGGTTTTAACCCAGCCCATCCCGGCCGATTCCGCTTACGCATTTCCGGTATCATTTTTTGGTGAAAATTCGCCCGATAGTGTTCGACTGGTCATCTGGGGTGATGAAACGCTAGAATATTTACTTACAGCGGGTAGCGACGATAGCTGGCAATTATCCACACCGTTGGTCATTGACCCGGAATGGCAGCTTATCTATTACCGTTATGAAGCCTATCGGAATGGTGTGATTATGGTAACCTCATCTACGTACAGTTTACCGCTGATTCAGCATGAGAATGTGGTGTTAGAGCAGGTAGAATGGGGCTTTAAAGGGCATAAAACCGGTTTTCAAATAACAATGAACTACACCGGGATGGTCGAATTATCCGATGTATCCATAACCATCTCCGACTCGTCCGGAGTGGGGAACAATCTCATTTCAGAAATCATCACCATCAGTCCCGGACGCCAAAACTATTTTTTCCCGGCCAGGCGTCCACCGGTCGCTCATGCGGTGAATGTTATTGTGGGTACCAATACCCCGGAAGACGATTCGGATAATAATCTGTCCACCGACCTTACGCCCGATTATTTCCAGGTTTTCCCCAGTACCGGCTTAACATTTAACGGTACTACTTCGGATACTTTAACCTTCAGAAGGTATCGCCTGTTTGCGGCAGACAGTGACAGCGGTGTCATTGGTTTTTCATCAAGCTTGGGTGGTCCGGCTGGAACTGCCTCAGTCACGCCATTTGCAGACTCAGGATTCGTCCAAATCGAACCCCTATCCGGTGACGTTCTCGTGGAGTCACCGGTACAGCTTTTTATAAAGACAGCACTACCCATCTGGGAGCGGGTTTTGCCACAATCCGGCTCAACCAATCTATATCCTGTGAAAAAATCCGGGATTCTGGCAATGGGTGAAGCTACGGACAATGATCCACCCAGGGTTGAAATGATGATTGGTGGGCAGCGATTTTTTGATGGGAATTATGTTTCTCGCCATGCTGAGCTGAACCTGGTGTGTGAAGACGAAGCTGGATTTAGCTGGGATTCCACTGCCGTCCAAGTGTGGGTAGACGAAATACCCCAATCGGTTCAATTGGGTGACACCACCAGTTCCGGCGAAATTCTGTCGGTGCTCAGCACACTCGACCTTTCACCGGGCGACCACGTTGTGAAATACCGTGTGGCGGATGCATTGTTGAATTGGTCTGATGTGATGGCATTTAGCGTGCGGGTCGCTTCCGGAGCGGAAATCAGGGACTATGGAAATTACCCCAATCCCTTTCAGAGCCAGACCTGGTTTGTTTACGAACTGACGCGGGATTTTGACGATTTGAGTATTGACATTTTCACCCTGGCCGGACATAAAATCCATTCCATAAATATCTACAACGCGTTGGAAGATATTCCGCTGAACCAAATCGGGTATCATGAAATTTTATGGCGTGGGGTAGACCGGTTTGGGGATTTCGTGGCGAACGGGGTCTATTTCTATCGGATATCCGGTCGGATACGGGACACATCTATCGAAGGGCCGGTGGGAAAAATCGTAAAAGTGCGTTAGGATGACCGAATATTTTAAAAATATCAGTGTAATGCTTTTACTGCTGCCCCTGGTGGCGTTTGGTGGACGGTACGGTGATGCGTTCATTCAGGCGTCAGTACCGGCGGCTTATTCAGCGCTGGGTGGTGCAACAGTAGCTTACCATGGTGAGACGGGGATTGGCCTGATGAACCCGGCGATTGCGGGGTGGGGTCCCGTACGGAGTTCTGCCATCGGGTACCATTACCAGGGTGGACTCATGACGAACTACACGTTGGAGCAGCGCCTTTCGATTGGTGAGAAGTGGCAATCAGCCGCACTATGGGCGCATGTGGGTGTTGATGGCATTCAATACCGTCCGGATCTCATCAATGACCTGCCGGTGGAAATTCGTCAGGATTCTATTCGAAATATGAATGGCACAGGCTGGGGTGAATTTTCTGACAGAGAGGATCTGGGAATGATTACCCTGGGAACCTTGCGACATTTCAAAATTGACATGGGATGGAAGTATTTCAAAATCAAGGCAGATATGCCTCTGGGGGTGAACATCAAATATTTGCGGAAATCGGTCTGGGATGCCTGGGCGAATGGATTTGGCATTGACATGGGCGCCCAGATTGGTATGCGTGTGGTGGAGAACGATGAACCGATTTCCAATACCTATTATGTCGTGGGTGTCCAGCTTAATGACATTTTAAATACGCCCATTTACTGGAATACCAAGCACCAGGATGTGCTTGCCCGTTCATTACGCTGGGGTGCTCAGATCAGTCAATTTTATGAAAAACTGAATTGCACGGTGGCGCTGCTCTACAGTAATTACAATGAGAATGGAGATCGTCATCATTGGGGTACAGAAATTGATATTGGTCACCAGGTTTTTTTTCGCGGCGGTTATTTTAGCGGCCGGTATGGCGTTGGCCTTGGTGTCGTGCTGAAAATGTGGCGTATTGATTATACATTTTCCACTTCAGAGTTAACCGTAGCCCATCGGGTCAATCTTACATTCAGCTATTAATGCCCGTACTGAACTACCGGGTTTAAGGGAGAATTGAGTGAAAACTTTTAAGCAAATATTCATCATGTCATTAACTGTCCTGATGATAGTACAGCCGGTTTGGGCGGCTCAGCAGTCCATGAATGAGCAGGAGTCATCCGCCACAACTGAAAAGACCGGTGTGGATACGCGCTATATCATCGATCCGGAAACAGGTCAATTGTCCATGTACATCCGGGTTTGGGGTGAAGTGAATAACGCTGGTGTGATGATGGTTCCCAGTGATACGGATTTGATCGCGTTGCTGGGCTTTTTCGGTGGTCCCACCAATTTTGCCCGATTGGACAATGTGCGGATTATCCGGTACCAGGCGAAAGCAGGTGAGCCGAAGGTGGTGGTGGCGGATATTGAGCGGTTTCTGGAAACCGGTGATGATAGTTTGGTACCACCCATTTATCCCAATGATACCATCGTCTTAAAATCGTCCTTTTGGAAAGTTTTCCGGGAAGTGACACCCTATCTGACGCTTGGAATCCAGGCTGCACAGTTATTTTGGTGGATAACCAGGCAGTAAAATTAAAATTTTAAATAATATTTGACATTAGACTTAAATAAATTAATCTAAGGCATGCCAACACATGCCTTAGATGACGTTGATATCCAATTACTCAATGCCCTGCAATCCAATGCTAGGGTTAAACGGCAGGATTTAGCCCATTTAGTTAATCTGAGTATTCCGGCCGTGAGCGAACGCTTGCGTAAGCTCAAAGAAGCCGGCTACATCATTGTGCACGCCACCCATCTGGAGCCTCATTTGTGTGGACTGGATGTGACGGCGTTCGTAATAGTGCAAAGCACAACATCACTTCAGTATCAGGAATTCACCGAACGCGTTAATCAATTTCCAGAAATTTTGGAGTGTCATTCTGTGACGGGGGACGGGTCACACATTCTGAAAATCCGAACGGAGAACACCCGTAAATTGGAGAGTGTTTTATCGGAAATTCAGCGGTGGCCTGGTGTCACGCGCACCAAGTCCAATATTGTTTTATCGACCTATAAGGAAACCCTGGCTGTTCCTTTGGGTCATTTGATGGAAAAAAAAGCCAACTAAAGGAGTTTCCCCGAAAATGTCACAGAAAGCCCTATTCGATTCCATCGAGAAGGATGGAATCAAATTTATCGATTTACAGTTCACTGACCTGATGGGAACGGTAAAAGCCGTTACCATCCCCATCAGCAAATTACCCACTGCCATTGAGCAGAATGTCTGGTTTGACGGTTCGTCTATCGAAGGATTTACCCGAATTACTGAGAGCGATATGTACCTGAAGCTGGATTTGGATTCATACGCCATTCTGCCCTGGACGGCGAATTCAGATTATCCCACTGCCCGCATTATTTGCGATGTTTATCTTCCGGACGGCAATCTGTATCCCGGCAGTCCCCGGACGGTTTTACGGCGACAGCTGGAGAAGCTGGAAGCGCTTGGCTATACCATGAACGTGGGACCGGAACTGGAATTTTTCCTGGTTCAGAAAACGAATGGAAAAATTGAAGCGCTACCGCATGACGACGCCGGGTATTTTGATCAGGCCACCGATATGGGTACGGTCATCAGACAGGAAATCACTGAAGCGCTCCAGGCTATGAATATTGATGTGGAAGCACTGCATCATGAGGTCGCTGCCGGACAACATGAAATTGATTTTCGCTATAACGATGCATTGACCGTGGCTGATCACGCCATGACTTTTAAGTTCGTTGTGAAAACCATTGCTCACCGCCACGGCCTGCATGCCACATTCATGCCCAAACCCATCGCCGGCATCAATGGATCAGGGATGCATGTGCACCAGAGTTTGTTCAAGGATGGGAAGAATGTCTTTTTCTCACCCGATTCGTCTCATCACCTGTCCGACCTGGCGTTGTACTGGATCGGCGGACTCATCAAGCATGCCCGGGCTCTCACGGCAATCCTGAATCCCACGGTGAATTCCTACAAACGCCTGGTGAAGGGGTATGAAGCGCCGGTTTATGTTTGCTGGGCGACGCGTAATCGCTCTGCGCTGATTCGTGTACCTCGGTTCACACCCGGACGGGAAGCATCGTCACGCATGGAATTACGTTCACCAGATCCCTCCGCCAATCCCTATTTGGCATTTGCTGTTATGGCTGCTGCCGGCCTGGATGGTATTCAGAGTAAAATTGCACCACCGGAACCGGCCGAGGAGCAAAATATCTTTGAAATCAGCGATGAGGACCTGAACCAGCAGAATGTGCCGGTCCTGCCGGCATCGTTGCGTGAAGCAATTACTGAACTTTCAGGTGACGAGGTGCTCACAGCCGCGCTGGGAGAGGAATTATTTCAGAAATTCTCCCGGGCAAAAATGCAGGAATGGATGTCCTACTCAACCGCAGTTTCCCAATGGGAGCTGGATACCTATCTGGAGATTATCTGATTCGGTAAACTTCAACCGAATGGTGTAATCAAAAAAGGAGCGGCCTGCAACCGCTCCTTTTTAATTGTCCAGAAATGGGTATGATTATTTCAAAAGACTCACTTTCAGGGTTTGACTGAACTTCTCTGAATTCACCCGGATAAAATAGATGCCGGTTCCCACTGGCCGGTTCTTATCATCTCGTGCATGCCACTGAATCTGGTGGTGTCCCGCTGCGAATTCCTGGTGTATTAGTGACCGAATATGCTTTCCCTGAATATCAAATACGGTAATATCCACTGCCCCAGCTTTGAGTATGGTGAAATGCACCGATGTGGTCGGATTGAATGGATTCGGATACGCCGGTTCAAGGGAAAACTCATTCGGTGTAGCGGCGCCCGGGTCAGGCGTAAGCGATGTAATCGTCTCATTCATAAAGTAATTGAAAGTCCCATCGTAATTACCCACGGTCAGGTCCATATCGCCATCACCATCCAAATCAGCCAGGGCGGGAGAGGCATTTTGCCCCACGGTCAAATCTCCCACAATACTGGTATTTTCGATCCAGTTTTCACCATCATGTTCGAAATATTGGAGCTCCCGAAAAAGATCGCCGGTTATCAAATCCAGATCCCCGTCACCATCATAATCACCCAGGGTGGGGACACAATTGCTGCCCACATCGATTCCGCCAAAAAAGTTGGCGACTTCCTGCCAGTCCGGGTCGGTTTGGGACCCCACATTTTCGTAATAAAACAGATTTCCGTCCTCGTTACCCAAAACCAGATCCAAGTCCCGGTCATCATCCATATCCACCAACCTGGGGACTGAGAAGCCACCCACATTGGTGTCTGTGAAATAATCGGTCTGGAGCGCGAAGGTCGCACCGATGTTGAGATGCAGGTATAATGCTCCCGTCAAATCACCGGCAATGGCGTCGGGAAGTCCGTCAGCGTTCACATCACCGATGGCAATGGCTGAATAGATGGAGTGATCAATACTTGCAAACCGACTATGGTTTGGGGTCCAGGCAGGTGCAGTATTATCACCGGTATTTTTATAATACTTCATATCGCCCATCTGCGAACCGCTGATTAAATCCAAATCACCGTCATCGTCAAAATCGAAGAAGACCGGAGAACTGGCGCCGCCTGCATCCAGTACGCCACCAAACAGGGATGTATTTACTGTCCATGCCGGCGCGGCTGCTGTTCCAGTATTCCGGTAATAATTCAAAGGTCCCGAAGCGGTACCGTACACCAAATCAAGTTTTCCATCGCCGGTGAGATCCACCAAATCCGGTGAATTCCAGTAGGTTTCAGTAGCAAGATTCGAAAAGAGTGCATTGGCTGACTGCCATTGCCAGGCTTCCGGTGTTCCCGTATTTCGGTAATAATAGAATCCGGTGCCATCACGACCGGTCAACAAATCCACATCATCATCCAAATCCAGATCGACCAGTACCGGATAGGCATACAACCCCACATCGTACCAAACCGCTGCATTCACCTCCAGAAATTCCGCTTCGAATGATGCGCCTGTGTTGGGATAGTACTTCAGCGAACCGTCCTCACTGAGTCCCACCAACAAATCGTAATCGGCATCATTATCCATATCAGACAGTGTAGGAACCGGAATTGAGCCTACATTCAGCCCACTGAAGAAATCGTCGACTTTTTGGAATTCCGGTGTGGTCGCAGATCCGATATTTTCGAAATATTGCAGTCCCAGATACCCTCCAGTGACAAAATCCAAATCACCGTCATCATCCAGATCCACGCAAACGCCCATCTCTGCATCCAATGATGATACGGCTGCAAAAATATCTGCCCCGGGCTGGAAGGCGGGTGATGTAGCCGAACCAGTATTTTCAAAATATTTGGGTGGCTGATCAATGCTACCCAGGATCATATCGAAATCACCATCCGCATCCAAATCAGCAAAGCGCGGCTGGGAAAATGGCAAAGACGGGATGCCACTGGGATTGAAAATGACATCATTTTGTAGCCAGAACTGTCCGCTGACGGGCGTGCTGATCACCAGTAGGACAATGAGGGCAAACATGTTATGGATCCATTTTTTCATTTTAAAACTTTCTTTTATTCGATGATGATGCAGCATCACCCTTTTCTTGTTGTTGCGCAAAGATAGAAATCAAACTACCCTGCGCATTTGAAATTCTATTTTCGACTTGCATGTTATGCAAGATTTCGGCCACTCTGACCTGGCGAGCAATGACATCCTCCTTGTACGCATCCGGTAGGCTGTTACATTATCGCGCTAATTTTGAGGAAGCTATGTTTGAAGATTTTAAAGAGCAGTACGGAGATTTGAAGCAGCGTTTGGATGCGCTAAGGGGGCATCTTTGACCACGATACGCTGGAAGCAGAATTAGCCGATCTGAAAAAACAATCCCTTGATCCCACAATCTGGAACGATCCCCAATCCGCCCAAAAGGTTTTGCAGAAAATTCATCTATTGGAGTCCAAGGTGAAGGATTGGGAAAATCTGGAACAGAAGGAGGAGGATTGTGGCGTTCTGCTGGAGCTGGCGGATGAGGAGGGCGATGATAGTTTTGGGGATGACATTCGACAGGCGGTGGCGGCATTCCAAAGCGCATTGGATGATTACGAACTCCGGCAGATGCTTAGTGCCGAAGATGACCCTCTGGATGCGATCTTGAGCATTCACCCCGGCGCAGGCGGGACTGAATCGCAGGATTGGGCGCTGATGCTTTTCCGAATGTACACCCGCTACTTTGAGAATCGCGGATTTGACTACAAAGTGCTGGATTTTCAGCCCGGCGATGAGGCGGGCATCAAGGATGCCACGATTGAGGTGAAGGGAAGCTTTGCCTATGGCTATCTGAAGGCTGAAAATGGCATTCATCGTCTGGTGCGCATCAGTCCCTTTGATGCCAACAGCCGTCGCCACACCAGTTTTGCCTCGGTGTTCGTCTATCCATTATTTGATAATGAAATCGAAATAACCATTGATCCGTCCGATTTACGAATTGATACCTACCGTGCCAGTGGTGCCGGTGGTCAGCATGTGAATAAAACCGATTCTGCCATTCGCATCACCCATGAGCCCACCGGGATTGTGGTCCAATGTCAGAACGAACGGTCGCAATTCAAAAACCGTGAAGTGGCTATGAAGATGTTAAAAAACCGGCTATACCAACTGGAGCGCGAGAAGGAATTGGCGAAAAAACAGGAGCGGGAGGACAGCAAGTCCGACATCGCCTGGGGTAACCAGATTCGCTCCTATGTTTTTCAACCCTACACCATGGTGAAAGATCATCGAACCAAAGAGGAAACCGGAAATATTCAAGCGGTGATGGATGGTGCAATTGATCCATTCATCAAAGCTTTTTTGTTAAGTCAGATGGGAAAAACAAGCGAATGAGTCAGGAAACACTGAAAGAGATCATGCAGCAGCGTCGGGAGAAGGTCGCTGCTCTGCGCGAAATGGGAATTAATCCCTATCCATACGAATTTCCACGCACTCATACCATTCAGGCAGCGGTGGAGCAATTTGAGGACCTGGAAGAAAAGGTCACCGTCAAACTGGCGGGGCGTCTCATGACCAAACGGGTGATGGGGAAAGCCAGTTTTGCCCACTTCATGGACGGCAGTGGGAAAATGCAGCTCTACATCCGTCGTGATGATGTGGGGGATGAAGCGTACCAAGTGTTTAAGATGCTGGATACAGGTGATTTCATTGGCTTGACCGGGACATTGGTGAAAACGCGCACCGGTGAGAAGACGCTGAAAACGGATGAGCTGATCCTGCTGTCCAAAAATTTACGACCACTGCCCAATATCAAGGAAAAAGACGGTGAGGTTTTCGATGGCTTTGAAGACAAGGAACAGCGTTACCGTAAACGCTATCTGGATTTAATCGTCAATCCGGAGGTGAAGGAGACATTCGTAACCCGTGCCAAAATCTTCCGGGCTGTGCGGGAATTTTTTGACCAGAACGGGTATCTTGAAGTGGAAACACCCGTTTTGCAGCCATTGTATGGTGGCGCCAATGCACGGCCATTCATGACGCATCACAACGCACTGGATATGGATTTTTACCTGCGGATTGCGGACGAATTGTATCTGAAGCGCTTGATCATCGGCGGATTTGAAAAGGTCTATGAATTCTCCCGGAACTTCCGGAATGAAGGCATGGATCGTACCCATAATCCTGAATTCAC
>JAIPJR010000104.1 GCA_021734045.1 Fidelibacterota bacterium | reverse complement strand
TTAACGGAGGGATTGAACTCGAGAATTCAACAACTAAAGTCCGTCGCCAGAGGGTTCAGAAGTTTTGAAAACTATCGGACAGCTATCCTCTTCCATCTCGGTGGGTTGGACATGATTCCACACTAATGTCTGAAGAGCCCTATTTTTAAACGTTTAGATCGGTACGGATTAGATTTCCCAGTCCTTTATAATTTCCTGGGCGTGTTCAGAGACTTTGACTTTTTTATAGATTTTGTCAATGACGCCCTCCTCATTTATCAGGTAAGTCCAGCGATTAGTGCCCATGTATTTACGGCCGTACATGTTTTTTTCACCCCATACTCCATAGAGATTCACCACCTCTTTATCCGGATCGGCCAGTAGGTCAAAATTCAAGTTATATTTTTGGCTGAATTTCTGATGTGATGCTTCGTCGTCAGTACTGACGCCCAGCACAACGACACCCTTTTCTGTTAAAACAGACTGGTTGTCCCGCAGGTTACAGGCTTCCTTTGTGCAACCGGGTGTATCGTCTTTGGGATAAAAGTAAAGGACCACTTTTTTGCCCTTAAACTGTGAAAGTGATACTGTTTTTCCCTCTTGATTTTTCAGGGTGAAATCCGGGGCTGTTTGTCCAGGCTCTAACATGTATAACTCCTTTCTGATTCTATATCTATCCTGTGTTTCCTCAAGTGGCTTACGTGCCAGTTTTGGACGCCGGCTAATCAATAATGGTTAATTATTTTGATTCATCACACTTTCGGACAGTCGGCGTATTAACGTTTTCACCTCGGCATTGAAAAGTTCATCTCGGCTGGTCTTTTCCTCAATGGTTTTCACGGCATGGATTACCGTGCTATGATCACGACCACCAAACGACAGGCCAATTGATTTGAGCGAATTACGGGTGAGCTGTTTTGCCATGTACATCGCCACCTGGCGCGCCAGTGCGATCTCCTGGCGGCGACCCTTACCCATTATTTCGACCTTTTTAACACCGAAGTTTTCTGCCACAACCGCCACGATATGTTCAATGGTGATATTGGGGGCCACATGATGATTCATGACTTCTGCCAGTACCCGCCGGGCCAGGTTTAGCGAAATATCGCTCTTTACCAGTGAGGCGTAAGCTAACAAACGAATCAGTGCACCCTGGAGGTCACGCACATTGGTATCGATATTCATGGCCAGAAATTCCACGACTTCGTAGGGTATTTCGCTGCCACTTTCGTCTGCTTTTTGTCGGAGAATAGCCACGCGGGTTTCATAATCCGGCTCCTGAATATCCACGATTAATCCCGCGTTAAATCGCGACGTCAGGCGACTGTGAAGCCCCAGTTCTGCCGGTGGGCGATCTGTGGATAAGATGATTCGACGCCCGTTCATATAAAGCTCATTGAAGGTGTGGAAAAATTCCTCTTCGGTGCGAACCTTTTTTTGAAAAAACTGGATGTCATCCACAATTAACAGGTCCACACTGCGATAGAATTTGCTGAACTGGGCGGTCTTGTTTTCCTTAATGGCGTTAATATAATCCAGCGTGAATTTCTCGGAAGTAACATACATAACCCGCTTCTCCGGATGCAGCTCCAAAAATGCATTCCCCACAGCCTGTACCAGGTGTGTTTTTCCCAGACCCACACCGCCATAGACAACCAGCGGATTATAGAGCGAGTTGTCACGCGCCTCTACGACTGCCTGACCTGCGGCTTTTGCAAATTGGTTATTTGGTCCTTCAACAAAATTAGTGAAGATATACTGCTCGTTTAGATTCGGGCTAAAGGTTTGTTTTGGCTTGGTTTGCCCGCGGGTCTGTGTGTCATCAAAGAAGGGTCGTGGCGTGGCTTCTTTCTGCTCTTCGAGCACGATGGAATAATCCACCTTAACCGGCTCACCCGCTATCCCGGAAATCGTTTCCTCAACCAATTCCCCATAATGGGATTTAACCCATTCATAGAAGAATTGCGATGGGACCTTCAGTGTAATGGTCGCATCATTTTTTGCCAGAAAAGAAATCGGCTTAAACCAGGTTTGAAACGTTTGCTCTGCTACGCGCTGCCTCAAGGCCTCCTGGGTAGCCGCCCAGAGGTCATGACCCATCAACACTCCAAATTATCAACAAGTTATCAACATTCCTTGTGTTTCAATCTAACAAAAATCGGGCGCGATTCCACGCAAAATTTTTGGCTTGATGATTTTTATTAAATTTTCCCGGTAAGCCCTTTGTTAAATTGACTTTCCCCGGCGATTGGTTATATTTCGCCGCTTTTTTTAGCCGGGGTTAAAGAATTAAAGAGAGTGAGTTATGAAACGCACATATCAACCAAGTCGCCGCAAGCGTCGTAATCGTCACGGCTTTCGGGCGCGCATGAAAACAAAAAATGGCCGAAAACTACTGGCCCGCCGTCGTGGAAAAGGCAGACACCAGCTTACGGTATCGGGTTAAACCCATCCCTGCTGCAGCCGTTGACGAATACTTTTCCCGGGGGAAACGTGTTTCGCGAAAAGGCATTACCTTATATCATCAGCCAAAACCTGCTTTAGAGGTGGGTTTTTTGATTAAACGGAAGGCCGGAAACGCTGTCTGCCGGAACCGGACGCGGCGCCTGTTTTGGGGTACCATTCACAATCTAGATCTGGGATTTATACCCGATCGAGGCTATTTGTTTTTATTCCATAACGCCTTTACCGCAACCGGACCGCTTTATGAGGCAATCAATGGACTTATTGCACAAGCCAATCAATCCCGCCAATAAAATTTTCATCGGTCTTATCAAGCTTTACCGACTAACGCTCTCGCCGGTTCTGGGAAACTCGTGCCGGTTTTATCCGTCTTGTTCTCACTATGCGGAGGAGGCTTTTGAGGTTTTACCTTTGTGGAAAGCACTACCCAAAACAACCTGGCGAATCCTGCGGTGCAATCCATACGGAAAAGGCGGCTTCGATCCGGTGATTAAAGAGCATTCTGAGGAGCATTCGGGTTGAACGATAAAAATACCATCCTGGCGTTTGTATTAATGGGACTGGTTCTGCTGGTTTATTTCTCAACGCCCTATCAAAAAATGATTAACCCCAATGCGGGCGAGCCGATTCCGGTGGATACCACCTATTCCACTGAATCAACGACAACACCAGAACCTCACCGCGCTGCGGCGGCATCTCCGGGCATTGATGAGCCTGAAATAGCGCCCTCTTCTGACTTTACCAGTGCCACTCCTGATACATCGTTGGGTTTTCAGGGGCCCGTACGCGAGCTGGTCGTATACACACCTGAATTTGAGATTCACCTCAACTCCCAGGGTGGCGGCACGCTGGATAAGGTCTATTTAAACAATTACTTCCTGAAAGATGGCAGCCGGGTACAGATTATCCCCGATGACACCCGGGGCGTTTTGGCCAACCAGTTCATCGGCTTTACCACGGAAAATTTTTCTACTGCGCGAATAAATTCTGAATTGCTGGACTGCCGGGACGACACCTGCCGGCTGGATGCCTTTAGTGAGCCAAAGTCTGCAACATTCGTTCTACCGCTTGGCCAGGGCGCGCAAATTACCCGCACCTTCACCTTTTATCCCGATAGTTTTCATGTGAGCCTGTCTCAACAGACTGAAAACCTTAACAGTGTGAATGCCGGGCGATTTTTCGCAACCAGTTGGGCTGGCGGCATTAAATCAACAGAGCCCAACAAAAAGGACGAGCTGAACTATACCAAGGTTTACACGTTGTTTGGTAACGAGTCCTCCCCTGCAGACTATGACGCCAAAAAAGATGGTACAACCGAAACCATTACGGGTACGACCGCCTGGACAGGTATTCGCTCAAAGTATTTTGCCGCCCTCATGGTTCCCGACGAGCCAGCATATGAAATTCAGCAGAATCGCTATCTCTCACCTGGTGAAGATGGCGGCAAAAAGGTTTTTAATTGGGATATGCGCCAAAAGCTGGACCGCAATGAGACCGAGCAATCTTTTGAATACCGGATCTACCTGGGACCGCTGGATTACAGCGCGCTGAAAAAGTATGACCTGCACTTTGAAGAGATGATGGACTGGGGCTGGTTTGGCATCATCGGGAAGGGCGCGCTGTGGTTATTTAAAAAATTATATTCTGTCATTCCAAATTACGGTATCGTGTTGATTATCTTTGGTATTTTGGTAAAAATTCTCCTGTGGCCGCTTACGAAGACCAGTTTTCAGTCCAGCCGAAACATGCAATCACTGCAGCCCGCGGTGGCGGAATTAAAGGAAAAATACAAGAGTGATCCAAAGAAGTTAAATGCTGAAACCATGAAGCTCTATAAGGAAAGCGGGGTAAACCCCATGGGGGGCTGTCTACCCATGCTTATCCAGTTTCCCATTCTGATTGCCATGTTTAATCTGTTCCGGTCCACCATTCAGCTGCGTGATGCCGCTTTCAAGGGATTGGAATTCTGGATTCCCGACCTTTCGCTGCCTGACACCATCGCGCATGTGGGCGGTATTCCCATTAACATACTGCCTATCGTGATGGCCGTTACCATGTTTTTACAGCAGAAGCTCATGTCGCCGGCCGGTGGCGCAACGAACAGCCAGATGAAGAGCATGAGCTATGTAATGACCTTTGTCTTTTTCTTCATTTTTTACAACTTCCCCTCCGGGCTCAATATCTACTACGCCCTCTTTAACATTCTCAGCATCATTCAACAGAAGATGATGCCCGCACCTGCACCAGCTGCCGTACCAGCCAAGGTCAGCAGCAATAAGCAGGTTAAAGGGCAGAGCCGTAAGCCCCGGAAGCGGAAGTAGGGAGTGTTTACCTGTCTCAACTGCCGGATGTATCGGATACCATTGTAGCTATTTCCACCCCGCCTGGCACGGGTGGGCTGGCGGTGGTTCGTCTTTCTGGTGAACACAGCCTGGAAACCATTCAACGATTCTTTTCTGCCGGTCGGCAATTAAAACCACGTCATGCCACGTATGGGATTATCGAACACCCGGATTTGGGAGAGGGAGCTTTCGATGATGTGGTGGTAACCTGGTTCCCGGCTCCAAACTCGGCCACGGGCGAGGATGTGGTTGAAATTTCCCTGCACGGCGGAGCCTATTTACAGCAAGCGCTTCTGGAAGTGTTATCACGACAGGACCAGGTCCGCTTGGCGCAACCGGGGGAATTCACGCTGCGCTCATTTTTGAATGGAAAAATGGATCTTTCCAGCGCCGAAGCCGTGGCTGAAGCTATTCACGCCCAGGATGCCGTAGCGCACCGGCAGTCTCAAATCCACCTGCATGGGAACTTGCGCAATTATATTGCTCAATTAAAACAAGATTTGCTGAAAATTGTCTCCTTTATCGAAGCAGAACTGGATTTTTCTGATCAGGAGATTGAATTCGTTTCTCCAAAACAACACCTGGCCCAAATTGAGTCACTAATCGCGCGAGCCTCCAGCCTGCTGGACACCTATTTCTATGGTCGACGCCTGGTTGAGGGGTTCCGCGTCCCGTTAATCGGCGCACCAAACACAGGGAAGTCAAGTATTTTCAATGTATTACAGGGGTTTGACCGGGCGATCGTCACAGAAGTGGCGGGCACCACGCGCGACACGATCGAAGCTCCGATCTCCGTTGCGGGACATACGCTTATCCTGGTGGACACGGCCGGCGTGCGTGAATCAAAGGATCAAATTGAGGTTCTGGGGGTGGACCGCACACGACAAGAGCTGGAGCGGGCCGACATTGTGCTGTCGATTCAGTCAGCAGACATTCCGCCGGAGGCATTCACACCCCCGGAAGGGGTCCCTGTCATTCGGGTTCTAAACAAAAGCGACCTGACCAACCAGGGTACAAATCGTTCCAGCCCTGCGGATGTCGTTATCTCCTGTTTGACCGGTGAAGGGTTCGATGCCTTTCACCAAAAATTAGCCGAAGCGGTCCTGGGCATGCGGCGAAAAACCACCGAGGGGCTCATTATCACATCTCAACGACAGGCTCATACACTCCGCCGCTTTATTGAAAGCTGTGAAATCGCGGTTTCCGCAATCCATACTGACGCGGGTCCCGAGTATGTCGCGTCCGATCTCCGGAATGGTCTTACGATTTTGGGTGAAATTACCGGGGAAACCACACCAGACGATATTCTGGGCGAAATTTTTGGCTCATTCTGCATTGGAAAATGATTTGATGGTTTCACGTGAAACATACGATGTAATTGTGGTGGGGGGCGGTCATGCCGGTATTGAGGCCAGCCTTGCCCCGGCACGGATGGGCCTATCCACGCTCCTGATTACCATGAAGCTGGACGCAATTGGTCGCATGTCATGCAATCCGGCGATTGGCGGTTTGGCGAAAGGGCATTTGGTGCGTGAGCTGGACGCATTAGGCGGTGAGATGGCCAAGGCGATTGATGCCACCGGTATTCAGTTTAAAATGCTGAACCGCTCTAAGGGGCGCGCGGTATGGTCACCCCGGGCTCAGGCGGATAAAAATCAATATAGCGCCTACATGCTGGCCGTCTGCAGGGCGGAAAAAAACCTCGCTCTACTGGAAGACGAGGCTGTTGCAGTCTTAACCACGCCGAACAAAAGCGCTATTGTCGGCGTCAAAACCCACAACAACGGCACTTTTCAGTGCAAAGCCCTGATTCTTACCAATGGCACTTTTTTAAACGGGCTCATTCATATTGGTGAACAGCAATTCACCGCCGGTCGGGTTGACGAATCCGCCAGCGTGGGTATCACCGAATCATTAATTAGTCTGGGATTTGAATCCGGCCGCCTTAAAACGGGCACGCCCCCGCGCATCAAACGGGAGAGTGTTGATTTTACCAAAACGACGCTGCAACGGGGCGATCCTGAACCGGAGCCCTTTTCTTTTCAAACCGAATTACCCGGATTTTCACCGCCCGATGAAGCCTGCTACATCACGCACACCAACACAGAAACCCACGAGGTAATCAATGCCAGCCTGGATCGCTCACCCCTTTTTAGAGGTGTCATTCAAGGGGTTGGCCCCCGCTATTGCCCA
>JAIPJR010000017.1 GCA_021734045.1 Fidelibacterota bacterium | reverse complement strand
CCGAACCCATAATGGCTTCCTGCGCCAACTGGAAATTCACGGTTACGGTAATGCCTGAAGCCACAGCCACGGTCTGGCTGGCTTTTTCATACCCGATCACCGAAGCGGTGATGGTGTAGGTCCCTACGGGTACACCTTCAATCATGTACTCGCCACTTAAATCGGATGCGCTTCCATACGGTTGTCCTTGAACAACCACATTGGCACCCGGAAGAGCTTCACCTGTTGCAGCGTCAGTAACTGTACCCTTGATAACGCCCTGGCCGAATGCAAGGGCCGGAACGAGCACAATTACCCACACGAAAAGCGATAAGCGCTTTTTCATGCTTTCCTCCTGGTTTTGGTTTTGTAGTGATTCACTTCGAGATCAGGGGGTGATCCGGCCTTCCCACCAACACTGGGGGATCCCTCAAAAACGACCTTATCGATCAACCCTAACTCCCATATCCTGTCTGCGAAGATAGCGATTGCCCTTTCTACTGTCAACCATTGAATGTCTCCTGAAGCGGTGGAAGACCTCTTTTAATGATGGACCCGTAAAACCATTAAAAACATTATGATAGATGTTAAGTGGTGTAAAATATTCAGGTTATCTGTTTATCCAGCTGCGTAGTAAAAAATTGCCTCTTTGAGCAATCATCTTGTATTTGTTAAGGATAGGCTGATTAACGCCCTGTCGCGATGCGGAGGGCGGCTGAATCCCGACTCAGAATTATCAGTTTGAAGTTGATTTCCTGCGGCTATCTTAACTGTGGTTATGCTGTCAATCACACTGATTTATTGCCCTCCCCGGCCTACATACTTGCCTGCACGGATCAGGATGTTTCCGTAGAATTTCAGACTGACTAAGGAGAATGGATTGTTGAAATGGAGTCGAAACCAGTGACAGGATCCCAACAGAAAAAAATCAGCCTGCGTGATCTCAATCCGGTGGATTTTCTAGGTGTGAATGACACCAATCTGAAGATTTTGCAGCAGGAACTGGCGGTGGAAATTTTTGTCCGTGGCAATGACATTACCCTTTCCGGTGAACAGCAGGATATTGTTGAAGCCGAGGCAATTGTGGGGGAAATGCTGACAGTTCTCAGCAGGAAAAAATACCTGGATAAAGAGGATGTGGTCACCATCATCAAGTTGATGCGGGCGGGAACCACGCCTGTTGGAGAACCGGGTCTGGGTTCTGTAATCCTGTTTACCCGGTCCGATGTCATCAAACCCCGCACCGAAGGTCAGGAAGCCTATTTCGAAGCGGTTAAAAATTCGGATCTCACCTTTGCTCTGGGACCGGCGGGAACGGGTAAAACCTACCTGGCCGTAGCATTTGCTGTTTCGGCATTCAAAAACCGGGAGGTGAAGAAAATCATTCTCACTCGTCCGGCGGTTGAATCGGGAGAGCGGCTGGGCTTTTTACCCGGTGATTTAAAAGAAAAAATCGATCCCTACCTGACGCCGCTGTACGATGCGCTGTACGACATGCTGCCCGCCGATCGCGTACGCCAGCTCCTGGACCAGAAAACCATTGAGATTGTCCCCTTGGCATATATGCGTGGTCGTACATTGGATAATGCTTTTATTATTCTGGATGAAGCGCAAAATACAACCGCCATTCAGATGAAGATGTTCCTCACCCGCATGGGTGTAAATTCCAAAGTCATTGTAACCGGAGATTTATCGCAAATCGATTTGCCAGCACGGGAAGAATCGGGTCTGGTGCAGAGTACCCGTATTTTGAAATCCGTACCAGGAATCGCCACGGTAACCTTCACAGACGCGGATGTCGTCCGCCACAAATTGGTCCGCCATATCATTCAGGCTTATGACAGAGAAATCAACGGGAAAATCTGAACACCAGCGGGTGTATTGGCTGCGGGATGCGGAGCAGCAATTCCCGTCGCTGGACCGGAATCTCACCTGTGATATAATCATTATCGGTGGAGGCATTACCGGTACTGCAGCGGCGTACTGGATGCGTCAGGCCGGTGCCCGGGTGGTTGTGCTGGAAGAAGAACTGGTGGCCAGTGGTGCTTCCGGTCGTAATGGTGGGTTTTTACTTACCGGGACAGTGGAACATTATGCCCGGGCTGTTGCCCTCATTGGGCGCGAGAAAACACGCCGGCTATTTGCGTTTACAGTTGACAATATTCGTCTAATGAAGGACTTCATCCGGGAGCATCAGGTTGGTTGTGATCTGGACGAAACCGGTTCACTCCATGCCGCAATTTCAACTGAAGAGGATGCCGAACTGAAAGAGAGTGTGGCGCTCATGCAAGCGGATGGCTTTAGCGTCGAATACCGGAATGAAACCGAGATTGCAGACCTGACCCGCTCCTCGCTATTCAAAGGCGGACTTTTCACGCCTGCGGACGCCGGCGTCCATCCGGCGCGGCTGGTTTCCGGTATGGCGCGAGCTGCCAGAGATCGTGACGCCCTGATTTTCGAAAACACACCGGTGACCCAAATCATCCACGACGATTATGATAGCGTGACGGTGGAAACACCAAAAGGTCGCGTCTCCGGCTATCTATTACTTTTGGGGACGAACGCTTACAGCCAGCTTATGGATGATTTTTTTACCGACAAGATTCTGCCGGTACGCGGGCATGCCATGGTTACCTCACCCATTCCACAAAAACTGTGGGAGCCGGTCATCTACGCCAATTTTGGTTACGAGTATTTCCGCCAGTTACCGGATGGCCGCGTACTGATGGGCGGAATGCGCGAGTCTGTGCCGGGTGGTGATGCGCAACATTTTAATGAACTGCCTGATGAGCGGGTTACCACGAAATTAAGCGCGTATTTAAAAGACAATTTTTCTGACCTGAAAAAGTTCACTGTCGACTATGAATGGGCCGGGATAATGGGATTTTCACGCGACGGTATCCCCATGTTAGGCAGCCTGCCAGGCAAGAGCAATATCTTTGCGGCCGGGGGTTATACGGGGCATGGCATGGGATTTGGTTTCTCCATGGGTCGTCTGGCTGCTCAGGTTATGCTGGATGGTGAGAACACCAATATGGATTTGTTTTCACTACGACGATTGGTGAAGTAAGATGGCGCTTTTGGGGAAATGTAGTCTGCGGATCTTGCTGAAGCTGCCTGCCCGGGCGAAGAGAGCATAGCAGGGGCGAAGTACGCGCAGGGAATTCTAAGCTCCGGTTGCCCTTCGACAGGCTCAGGGAGCCTGTTAAAGGTAAAAGTTCCTGAACTCATGCAGCAAAAGCCTTCTCCATATCGAACATTTGTTGTTTTTGAATCAAGGTATACCCGATCCGCAGCAGGCGTCGAGCCACGATAATTACGGCTTCCCGGTGTTTACGGCCACCTTGTTTTAGCTTGTCGTAGTACTGCCTGATCTCTGGATAATTTATACAAGCCCCCCAAGCAGCTTGGTATAACCGTTTTCTTAGATAGGGATTGCCCCGCTTCGTCAACCGACACTTTCCTTTCCAGTGACCACTCATCCGGACCGAAATATCCAACCCCACAAATCCAATCCATGATTTAGCTGAAGGAGCCTGTGGATCGAGCAAGGTCGCTACTTGGCCGCTAACTGGCGTTGAAAAACCAGGGATACTATTTAAGACGGCTTGATTGGACTGCCCGGTTTCCGTTGAGGCTTGGTCGATGAGAGCCGTGATCTCTTTTTCAAGACTTTTCCGGGTCTGTTCCAGTTGCTCAACACTTTGTTTTAACATCTCCTCGCCGGCGCTTAAGGGAATACCCATCGTCTCGGCAAAAGCTTGATAATCTCTCAAACTCCGTCTTTGAGACTGTATCCATTTTTCCAGCGAATGGAGCAGACCCAGCTTTTTCTTCAAACGAATCCGAGCCATACTTAGGTCTGCACGGGACGGCAGGTCCGGCTCGGTGATACCCATGATGGCCAAAGTTCGGCTGTCGGCCGGGTCTGTCTTAACCTTGCGAATGGCACTTTTACTGTGCTTGCTGGACAACAACGGGTTTATCACCCGAATATCAAATCCACGCTCATAACACAAGTGAGCAAATAGCAAGTGGTACCAGCGGGTACTTTCACAGATAATTGGACCTGAAAAACTGTCAAGCTGCATTAAAAAAGCCAGAATCGGTTCACGGCGATTCGGGATCTGTCGGTACCAGCCCCCATCTTTATTAAAACCAGTGAGATCCAGACTCGATTTACAGACATCAACACCGATACTACAGGCAGTGAAAAGGAAATTAGGGGTTGTTCTTCGGGACTTCATGATCGTATCCTTTCCCGGCTAGACTTTGTCTGCTCTTTCTTATTGGTTAAAGGTGTTCTGATGACACAACCTGTTATGGGAGTTGACAAAGTTGGTTTGAGTGAGGAGGGACAATCGCTCGCTGAGTGGTTCATTGACCATAGACAAGTTTGTCTCTCCTCCTCACTTTTATCGCTTTCTAACCAAGTAAAGAAATTCTTCCGATTTTTCACAGCACCCTTTATAAGACAACCGGAGGCAAGGGTTGAAAAAGCCATGAATGATCCAGTGGGGGAAATCGAGCAAAGAAAGGATTGAAGGACGATGGGAAAAATTCCGGAACACTTGAATGAAGTTTATATCGTAGCTGCCATGCGCACACCAATTGGGGCATTTCAGGGGAGTATCAGCAGTGTGCCCACCACAAAACTGGGTGCCACTGTTATTCATAGTGCACTGAAACAGGCTGGTCTCAAACCGGATCAGGTGGATGAAGTCATCATGGGAAATGTGATTACGGCTGGTGAAGGACAAGCCCCCGCGCGCCAGGCAGCCATTTATGCCGGCTTACCCGTGGATGTGGAGTGCATGACCATTAATAAAGTCTGCGGCTCGGGCTTAAAATCGGTAATGCTGGCAGCACAAGCCATTCAGGTGGGGGATGCGGATATCATCGTGGCCGGCGGCATGGAGAGTATGAGCAATGTCCCCTACTATGTCCCCAATGGTCGGTCGGGGTACCGATTGGGAAATGGCACGCTGGAGGACGGGATTTTGAAAGACGGTCTCCTCAACGCCTACGATAATACCCACATGGGACTGGCCGGTGAGCGGTGTGCCACCGAGTATCATTATTCACGGGAGGCGCAAGACGCCTTCGCGGTGGAAAGCTACAAGCGGGCTATCCGCGCGCAGGAGAATGGCGATTTTGATGCGGAAATCACACCGGTGGAAATTCCCCATCGCAAAGGGAATCCGGTGATGGTCACGCAGGATGATGAACCGAAAAAGGTTAATTTCGATAAAATTCCGGCCTTGCGACCGGCATTCCAGAAGGACGGTACCATCACGGCGGCCAACGCCTCTAAAATCAATGATGGTGCTGCGGCTCTGGTGTTGGTTAGCGGTGAAATGTTAAAGAAGTACGATCTGACACCGATAGCAAAAGTCATCGCCCAGTCGTCCGCGGCTCAGGCGCCGGAGTGGTTTACCACCGCACCGGCAAAAGCGGTAAACAAGGTTTTGAAAAAGGCCGGTTTTACGGTTGACGACATTGATCTATACGAAATTAATGAAGCCTTCTCGGTGGTGACCATGGTGACGATGGATGAGCTGAAAATTCCCCATGATAAAGTGAATGTAAATGGTGGTGCTGTTTCTCTGGGACATCCCATTGGCGCATCGGGAGCGCGAATTCTCACCACACTACTGTATGCAATGCAGACACGCCAGTTAAAACGCGGTCTCGCCACACTGTGCATCGGTGGCGGTGAGGCGTCTGCATTGATTGTGGAGCGGGTTTAAACTTTGTTTTTTCAAAAAATGTATTGAAAGAGAGCGTATTTTTATGTCCAAGACGGTATGTGTGATAGGCGGGGGAACCATGGGGAATGGCATTGCCCATGTGTTCGCTCAGACCGGATTTCAGGTGTTTCTGGTGGATGTGAAGCAGGAATTTCTGGATAAAGCATTGGCTACAATCGGAAAAAATCTGGATCGCCAGATTAAAAAAGAGATCATTACCGAGGCGGATAAGGCTAACATTCTGGGACGAATTACCGCCACGACAAATCTGGAAGATGCACAATCCGCCGGATTTGCTGTTGAAGCGGCTACGGAAAATCGCGATATCAAGTTTGCTTTATTCCGCAAGCTGGATGAATTACTGCCGGATGATGCGATTCTGGCCAGCAATACCTCCTCCATTTCCATCACTGAAATTGCCACCCGGACCCAACGACCGGAGCAGGTAATCGGGATGCATTTTATGAATCCGGTACCGGTGATGAAATTGGTAGAGGTGATTCGGGGACATGCCACTTCCGATACAACTGTCGAAACAGTTATGACCCTGACAAAGGAGCAGGGAAAAATCCCGGTAGAGGCCAATGATTATCCCGGATTTGTAGCCAATCGCATTTTAATGCCCATGATTAATGAAGCGATTTACGCGCTCATGGAAGGTGTGGCTACCAAAGAGGCGATTGATGAAATCATGAAACTGGGCATGGCACACCCCATGGGTCCTCTGACTCTGGCGGATTTCATCGGTCTGGATGTCTGTTTGTCCATCATGAATGTGCTACACGAAGGCTTGGGTGACCCCAAGTATCGTCCTTGTCCGCTATTGAAAAAAATGGTGGCAGCCGGTTATTTGGGACGGAAAGCGGGGATTGGGTTTTACGATTACAGACAATGACATACAAGACACCCTCAAGTTTTTCATTTTAGGGTGTTTATTTTTTTATGGAAGGACCATTTAAGGGGAGAAGTTGATCATGGAATTTCAATTGAATGAAGAACAGCAGATGATTCAAGAGACCATCCGGGAGTTTGCGGAAACAGAAATTAAACCCGGTGTCCGGGAGCGGGATGAAAAGGCTGAATTTCCCACTGAAATCGTTAAAAAACTGGGTGAACTTGGTTTTATGGGTATGCAGGTTCCGGAGGCCTATGGTGGCAGTGGCCTGGATACAGTGTCATATGTTATTGCGTTGGAAGAGGTGGCCCGGGTGGATGCCTCTACCTGTGTCATCATGTCCGTGAATAACTCGCTGTTCACCAACCCGATTTTGATGTTCGGCAGTGAGGAATTGAAGCAAAAATATCTACCGTTGACGGCTTCCGGTGAAAAACTGGGGGCCTATTCACTGAGTGAGCCTCAATCCGGTTCCGATGCTAAAGCCATGCTTACCACGGCCACCAGAGATGGTGATTATTATGTTCTGAATGGAACCAAGAATTGGGTCACAAACGGCAGAAGCTCGGATTTTGTCGTGGTCTTTGTGAAGACCGACAAAGAGGCGGGTCACCGTGGCATCTCAGCTTTTGTGGTGGAGAAGGGGCTGGATGGTTTTCAGGTGGGGAAGAAGGAAGATAAACTGGGTATCCGTGGTTCGGATACCAGTGAATTGGTCTTCGAAGATTGCCGGGTGCACAAGTCCAATTTGATAGGTGAGGAGGGAATTGGCTTCAAAATTGCCTTGGCTACCCTGGATGCCGGACGAATCGGCATTGCCGCCCAGGCGGTTGGGATTGCCCAAGGAGCTTTGGAACGTGCGATACAGTATGCCAACGAGCGGGAACAGTTCGGAACCAAGATCGGGAATTTTCAAGGCGTGAGTTTCAAGCTGGCAGACATGGCCACGCGGGTAGAGGCGTCACGACTTTTGACCCGACAGGCAGCCTGGATGAAGGATGCGGGTATTCCCATTGGTGCCAAAGCCTCCATGGCAAAAATGTACTCATCGGATACGGCTATGTATGTTACCACGGAGGCAGTTCAAATTCATGGCGGATATGGGTACATACGAGAATTTGAAGTCGAGCGTATGATGCGGGACGCCAAGATCACCCAGATCTATGAAGGAACGAATGAAATCCAGCGTCTCGTTATCAGTAGACATTTATTAAACGTATAGGAGTTGGACTATGGGATTTTTTGATGCACCGGACCTGCATGGACACGAAGAAGTTGTCTTTACACATGATCCGGAGACCGGTTTAAAAGCCATTATTGCTGTTCACAATACCAGTTTGGGGCCAGCCCTGGGAGGGTGTCGGGTTTGGAACTATGAGAGTGAAACGGACGCCTTGCGGGACGTGCTGCGTCTTTCTGAGGGAATGACCTATAAGTCGGCTATTTCCGGATTGAATCTTGGGGGCGGCAAGGCCGTCATTATCGGAGATGTGAAGGAAATCGGCAATGAAGCCACTTTCCGGGCGTTTGGCCGGCTGGTGGACAGTCTGGGTGGCCGCTATATCACGGCGGAAGATGTGAATACCACACCACGCATGATGGAGTGGGTTCACGATGAAACCGAATATGTGGTGGGCCTGGCCAGCGAGTTGGGTGGTAGCGGTGACCCCTCGCCATTTACTGCCTATGGTGTTTTCGTCGGTATGAAGGCCGCATTGAAAAAGGTTTTCGGGAATGAATCATTTGAAAACCGGAAAGTTGCTCTACAGGGATTGGGTCATGTGGGCTGCTACCTGCTTGAGCATCTTTTGAAAGCCGGTGCTGAGGTTGTTGTCACGGATATTGATGAGGAAAAACTGACCCGGGTGACCAAAGAGCATAAAAATGTCACCGCCTGTGGCCCCGATGATATTTATCAGCAGGAGGTGGATATTTTTGCACCCTGCGCGCTGGGAGCCGGCATCAATGACGAGACAATCCCACAGTTAAAAACCCCGATCATTGCCGGCGCTGCCAACAATCAGTTGGCTAATTATGAGAAGCACGGTAAGATTTTACTGGAGAAAAACATTCTGTATGCACCCGATTTCTGCATCAATGCAGGCGGTGTAATCAATGTCTATGGTGAACTTGAGGGATACAGCGAAAAACGTTCTTACTCACGGGTAAATCATATTTATGATATGCTCATGGAAATTTTTCACCTCAGCGAAGAGCAGAAGATCCCCACAATGTCAGCTGCCAATACCATCGCTGAAGCGCGTATTCACAACATGGGGCGCCTGAAACAGATGCACAGATCAGGCTCCTTTCACCTGAAGAAGTAGGGGTGCATGCAAGAGCGACGAAAAGCGCGTGAATTTGTCTTGAAGGTGACCTATGCCTACGAGATAATGGATGACAATGTGGATCAGATTTTCGATACGATTCTTACCGATCACGGTTTGATGGAATCACTGATCCCCTTTTCCCGGGAGCTCACACACAAGGTCGTGGCTCATCGCAAAGAATTCGATGAGCTCATTGCGCAGAAATCCAAGAACTGGGATTTTGACCGAATTGCCTTGATCGATCGGTTATTGCTGCGTATCGCTATGGCGGAATTTTTCCATTTTCCGGATATCCCACCCAAAGTGTCCATTTCTGAAGCCATTGAAATTGCCAAAATCTACAGCACCGATGACAGTGGCAGTTTTATCAATGGTATTCTGGATGCGGTACTGAATGACGGGCTGGCCACGGGAAAGATAAAGATCGCTTAGCCTCTGAATCCGGAAATGGGGGATTCAGCCCTTCGTCGCATTTGTAATTCTACTGTAACAATAAACCAGGGCAGGTTGTTGAATGACCTGCCTTGTAACATTTGTAACTGGTGACGCGCGGTCGTTGGTTGAAGGAACCTGACCGCCATTTGTCAGTATGCAATCACGCCTGATGAAGCCGTATTAAAAAATTTCGATATGAAGAGCAACGGATTATCTTTGCGCCATGATTAGTGAATTCCTTACAAAACTGATGGGGGGCACGAAATCGGAGCGGGAAGTGAAGCGACTTTCCGGCCTGGTAGATGCCATTAATACAGAATTTGAAAAACTCCAGGATACCAACCAGGACGACCTGATTGCCAAAACCCGCCAATGGCAGGAGCGCCTTGCCAAAGAGCGGGAAGCATTAAAAACCCGGCTGACGGAAGAGGGGCGGGAAGAGAAGGATATCCGGGAAGCGGTCTATGAGCTGGAGCAGAACATTCTGGATGAAATTCTCCCGGAAGCATTTGCCTTAGTTAAACGCGGTGCTCAGCAGATGTTGGGACAAAAAATCCAAATTCTGGACCAGGAAACCGAATGGGATATGGTCCACTACGATGTGCAGCTCGTTGGCGGCATTATCCTGCACCAGGGAAAAATCGCCGAAATGAAGACCGGTGAAGGCAAAACCCTGGTTGCCACATTACCGATTTATCTCAATGCGCTGGCGGGCAAAGGCGTCCATGTGGTCACGGTGAATGACTATCTGGCTGAGCGTGATTCTAACTGGATGGGAGCGCTGCTGCGGCATGTGGGACTCACGGTGGGGGTAATCCTGAATTCCATGACACCGGAACAACGGCAGGTGGAATATGGCAAAGATGTGACCTATGGAACCAACAACGAATTTGGATTCGACTATCTCCGGGACAACATGTCTATCGCACCGGAGGAGCAGGTTCACCGCGGGTATTACTACGCCATCGTGGACGAAGTGGATTCGGTGCTGATTGATGAAGCGCGGACGCCCCTGATTATTTCAGGAATGGTGGAAAGTCAGATTTCCCAAAAATTCAATGATTTACGTCCTTCGGTTGATGCGCTGACCCGCAAACAGATGCAATTGGTAAACCGGTTGTTGGCAGAAGCTGAAGTGGAGCTGAAAAATGCCGATACGGAATATGCCGCAGGTGAGAAAATCCTCATGGCCCGCCGGGGCGCACCCAAGCATCCCCGTCTGGCTAAATTGTATCAGGAACCGGGTGTCAAGAAGCTGGAGCAGCGGGTTGAGAATGATTATTTGCGCGATAAACGCATGCCCGAGCTGGATGAGAAGCTGTACTATATCGTTGAAGAAAAGCAAAATGTGGTAGATCTGACGGAGATGGGCCGTGAGACGCTGGCGCCGGGGAAGCCGGATACTTTCGTCATTCCTGATTTGGGTGAAGCGCTGCATGATATTGACTCGGATGAAGCGCTTTCCGGTGAGGAAAAACTCAAGAAAAAAGAGGAACTCTACGGGCTGCACGGCGAGCGGTCGGATGTGATTCACCATATTAATCAATTGTTAAAAGCCTATTCCTTATTCGAAAAAGATGTGGATTATGTGGTACAGGATGGCAAGGTAATGATTGTGGATGAATTCACCGGTCGTATCCTGCCGGGACGTCGCTACAGTGATGGCTTACACCAGGCACTGGAAGCCAAAGAGCGTGTCCAGATCGAAGCCGAGTCACAGACCTTAGCCACAATCACGCTTCAAAACTATTTCCGGATGTATGCCAAGCTGGCGGGTATGACCGGTACAGCACTCACCGAGAGTGCGGAATTCTGGGACATCTATAAGTTGGATGTGATTGCCATTCCAACAAATGAGCCGGTCATCCGAAACGACAGGGATGACCAGATTTATAGGTCCCGGCGAGAAAAATACAATGCCGTGATTCAGGAAATCGCTGATTCCTACAAAAAGGGACAACCGGTTCTGGTCGGCACCATTTCTGTCGAAGTCTCTGAAACCCTCTCTCGCATGCTGAAGCGGGTGAAGATTCCCCATAATGTGTTGAATGCCAAACACCATTCCCGTGAAGCTGAAATTGTTGCCCGGGCCGGACAAAAACACGCCGTTACCATTGCCACCAATATGGCTGGTCGTGGAACGGATATTAAGCTGGGGCAGGGCGTGACGGATTTGGGTGGTCTGAAGATTTTAGGGACTGAGCGCCACGAATCCCGCCGGATTGATTTGCAGTTACGCGGACGTGCTGGTCGTCAGGGGGATCCCGGTGAAACGCAGTTTTACCTGAGTCTGGAAGATGATCTCATGCGCCTGTTTCAGTCGGACCGGGTAGCCAGCATCATGGACCGACTGGGTGTTCAGGAAGGTGAAGTCATTCAGGCTGGCATGGTAACCCGGGCGGTAGAGCGTGCACAGAAGAAGGTTGAAGAGCGCAATTTCAGTATTCGTAAGCATTTGCTGGAATATGATAATGTGATGAACCAGCAGCGTGAAATCATCTATGATCGCCGGAATCACGCCCTTCTGAATAAGAACCTGGAAGAGGATTTCCAGGAGATGGTGGAGAATTTTGTCGATACTTTGGTGGACAAATATACCGCTGACCGGGGTGTAGACGAGGGTTGGGACTGGGATGGTTTAAATTACGAATTGGGTACCGTGGCATTCGTTCAAGCCAAGCCCGAAAATTATGACGCCACCAATCCGGAGGCCTTGCGAGAGGGGTTGGTAGACCTCATCAATCAAGCATACAAGGCTAAGGCTGAGATTGTCGGCGAGGAGAACATTAAGCGGCTGTTACAGTGGGTGAATCTACGCATTATTGATGAAAAATGGCGTGAACACCTGTACGAGATGGATCAGCTCAAAGAGGGTATCAACCTGCGTGCGGTGGGACAGAAGGATCCGCTGATTGAGTACAAGCGTGAAGGCTTTGAAATGTTTGTGAATATGCTGGACGCGGTTGACCGGGAGACGCTGCGGCTCTTTTTCCATGCCCGGTTGGTGGAAGAACGCGCCCCGCAACGCCGTCCCAGAGCGCGCAATATTTCCCAGCAACATGCTGATACAACCGGCATGGGGCTGTTGGGTGGATTACCCCAGGCACCCGGTGGTGGCTCCCCGGCACAGCCCGTGGCAAAACCCCAACCTGTGCAGACGATGCCGAAGGTTGGCCGGAACGATCCCTGTCCCTGCGGCAGTGGAAAGAAGTACAAAAAATGCCACGGCGCCAACCAGTAAACAGGGTGTTGTGATTGGGGTTAACATTTCAGTCACGCAATTTGCCAGCTTATAAAAAGAGATTGTTTAGGATAGGGAAGCCGTTATTTTACCGAAACGGAACCACAAAAGTTGCATTTGAGGCCTATTGTTAACAGGTGATATGTTTGGCCTTGAACGACTGATAAATATTACCAAGCGTTTTGCGCGGTTTTTTTAATGGAGGAACTATGCGAAAAGTAATGACCCTCAGCCTGGGTTTAGCACTGCTGGTAACAGTCGCCTTTGGCCAGGCAACCGTGTCGATTGTAAGCACATCGGCTGAAAATGGCCAGGCTGCTGTACCGGTTGCCATTAATCTGGACAATGCCTCCGCTGTCGGTGGTTTGCAGTTCAGCATCAAAGATGTCCCCAACCAGCTGAGCGTTCTGGGTGTTCAGCCTGCCGGACGCACGGCAGCCGAACCCTACCAGGATGTTGGTGTGGACCAGACACCCGGCACAGGTGATTTCGGTGAAGGAGATGGTCAATATACACCAGGTGAACCCTACACCGATCTTAACGACAATGGTGAATGGGATGCCGCGTTCTCAGTGCAGTTTACAAGCCGTGACACATCAGTCAGTATTCTGGTGTTTGACAACGCTGGCCGCAGTATTCCCGCTGGTAACGCACCCATCGTTCAGGTCATTTTTGGGGTTCCGAATACCGTAAGCGATGCCATTATCAACCTACGTTTTCATGAAATTCCCAATGCGGAAATTCCCTGGGGACTGGTCATCTCTGATCCTGATGGCAACGCCGTGGATGGGATTTGGGAGAATGGGCAACTGACCATTGGTGGTGTCCAGGTTCGCCTGCCCGAAGATTTAACCGCGCATTCCGGCCTAACTGCCACTTATGAAATTTCTATGACTAATGCGGAACCGGTCAAAGGATTCCAGTTCACGATCCAGGACAATCCGGACTATCTGACGGTGTCCAGTGTCAGCGGACTTGGTCGTGCGGCTGATTTCACGGTTGAGACCAACGAAGTCAATGGCGGCAGCATGGTCATTGGTATTGACACCGATGGTGGTGAGATTGCGGCCGGCGACGGTGCGATTGTATCCATCACATTTAATGTCTCAAGTGCAGCAGGTGAAGATGAATCGGTGGCACTCACCTTTACCGATCTGGTTGTCGCCGCTTCCGGTGGCGTCGCGCTCCCAGCTAACGCCAATTCAGCGACGGTCACAATTCTAACCGATATTTCTCCTGATGAACTTACGGGCGTACCGACCGATTTTGCTCTGAAACAGAATTACCCCAACCCGTTCAACCCCACCACCACCATTGGTTTCGAAGTTCCGGAACACAGCAATGTCCACCTCGGCATTTATAATGTCCTGGGTCAGGAAGTTCGTTCCCTGGTGCGCGGTAACTATACACCCGGTCGCTATCAGGTGGTCTGGGATGCAACAGATAATCATGGTTCCCGTGTGGTTTCGGGTGTTTATTTCTATCGCATGACCACCAGCTCTGGTTTCACCAGCACGCAAAAATTGGTTCTGCTGAAATAAGCGAACGATTCTAAACATCTGGCCTTACTTTTCGCAAGGGCTCCGGAAAACCGGAGCCCTTTCCTTTTGTGATAGCGCGTAGATTTTGTAAAAAAATATCCTGAAAACTGTTGGAACCATACGCAGGGGCTTCTATCATAGCATGCTTTTTTAAGTGTATATTTGGTGATGATTAACGCACCAAATTGACAGAAACACGATAGCCGTGGTGGCGGAATTGGTAGACGCGCTGGATTTAGGATCCAGTCTCCTCCGGAGGTGCAGGTTCGATTCCTGTCCGCGGCACAGAAAGGGCAGTACGCAATACTGCCCTTTTAAATTTCCACCACGCATGCCCGATTTACATGGATTCCACTCTGCTGGCTGAAATTTTGCAGAAATGCCGGAGTAATTGCTTAAAACCGGGGGATTTGCATGTCAAGACACCTTCAGGATCTGACAAATCGCGCCTTTGGGCAAAACCGACGCCTGGTGGTCCCACTGTTAGGGTTTCCCGGCGTGGCAATGTGTGGCACCACGATTAAGGTAGCACAACAAAATGTTAACACACATGTGCGCGTATTAGAGACGCTCTACCGTGAATTTAAACCCGATGCCCTATTCCCACTCATGGACCTATCTGTGGAAGCGAACGCCCTGGGGCGATATGTGGACTTCCCGGTCAACGATTCTGCTACGGTATCGCCACGGGACTTCGATTTTGAGGACTTGAATCAATTGAGCGCTGTGGAGCTGGATGGCGATGGCCGGGTTTGGGCTTATGTGGAAACCGTCCGTAAAATGCGCTCGCAATTGCCGAAAGATGTTTTGATGGGTGCTTATGTCACGGGACCCTATACTCTGGCAGCGTTGATCAATGGTGCGGAAAAAACAGCTTTGGCGACCCTGACGAAACCCCATGACCTGCAACAGTTGTGTGAATTGGCGACAAACAAAATCAGCAGATTAATGACTCAGCTCTTATCGGCAGGTGCGGAAATGATTTGTATCCTGGAACCAACAGCCATGATGTTGGGTCCCAACGAATTTGAGACATTTTCCGCCCGATATCTCCGTCAGCTGGTCTCAGTATGCCAGAATCGAAATATACCGGCGATTTTGCATATTTGTGGCGATACCCGCCATTTAATTCCTTCAATAGCCGCTACCGGCGTGGATGCCATGAGTCTGGACTCACCAGCAAACGGCATTCACCTGCCAGCTATTCTGGAACAGGTAGAGCCTTCAATGGTGCTCATTGGCAACGTGGATCCGGTGCGGGAAATGGTGCAGGGCACTGCTGAATCGGTTCGGAAAGCAGTCCAGACATTGATGGACGCATTGAAGGAAAATCCAAACTTCATCCTCAGCACTGGGTGTGATATCCCATTGGAAGCACCACTGGAGAATATTCACGCGTTCATGAGCGCAGGTCGTCAACTCATCCGATCTGGTTCGGATTGATACTTCATTTTCATTGGCAATAACGCTATTCTTGCATCCAATGGACAATTTGACCATCCTGCTGATCTCAATTTCTCTGGCTATGGATGCTTTCGCGGTATCTCTGGCCAGTGGATGCAGCCATCCCCGATTTCGCTTACCAGACGCATTACTCATGGCCTTTTTCTTCGGTGGCTTTCAGGCAGGTATGCCTGTGATCGGGTGGTACGGCGGCACCCATTTGCATAAATTCCTGGCACCGGTAGATCACTGGATTGCGTTCATCTTACTGGCACTGATCGGTGGGCATATGATCTATCAAGCCGTTGTTAATCACACCGAAACTCCACGAATCAATCCCTTTCATCTGAAAATTCTCACCGGACTTGCCATTGCCACCAGCATTGATGCACTGGTGGTTGGCGTTACCCTGGCACTTGTTCAGACACCCATACTTCTGCCGGTTATCTCAATTGGAGTCATTACCGTTATTTTTTCTATGACAGGTGTTTACCTGGGGCGCCAGACCGGGCGCCGTTTCGGTTCCCGATTCGAAATTTTAGGCGGGGTCATCCTTATCGGCCTGGGTGTGAAGATATTGATTGAACATCTCACCATGTGAGTCATGCCACCCGCGAAATGAATTTGGGACTCACCATTCGTTTGCCATGGAATTGTAAAAAGAGAAATGTGGTCAAGATTGTCATCTTCCCCTTATATTTGCCGCCAAAATCACCAATCGAATGCCCCTGATTTGGGCTTTTAATAACTTTGGAAAGGGTTCTGAAATGAATTGTCCGGCTTGTAACAATACACTCACGGTGAAGACCGTCGGTGACCTGGAAGTAGATGTTTGTGATAACGGTTGCGGCGGAATTTGGTTTGATCTGTTGGAGCTGAAAAAAGTGGATGAACCCCATGAATCTGCCGGAGAAGCGCTTTTGGACATTCCTCGTAATCCAGAAGTAAAAGTGGATCATGAGGCTAAGCGCGAATGTCCCCACTGTGAGGGAATCACCATGTTGAGGCATTTCTATAGTATCAAACGGGCTGTCGAAATCGATGAATGCCCCAATTGTGGCGGAATTTGGCTGGATGCCGGTGAGTTGGCCCAAATCCGCACCCTGTTCCAATCAGAAGCTGAGAAGAAGGAGGCGGCCAGAAATTTATACAATCAGGCATTTGATGCAGAATTGAAGATTCTGGGCGTCAAAGCCGAGCAGGGGACCAAGAATCCTGAGAGCATCGGTTTGGCACTAAAGTTTCTGGCACCAGCGGAACAATAGTATCCTTCCGGCTGAATTCGCCACCCGGTTCAGCCACAATCACCATAAGATTATTTTCACCCCGGATTACCCAGACTTTGCGGATGCTCCCGTAACGGTTAACTTTGCGCGGCAATGGAAACCGTTTCAACCCACGTCGCCGTTTTGTCATTATCCTGCGGGGATTCAACCCTGAAAAACCCGCTACAAATCTTGAGGACATCATGAAGTATTCTCGCCGTTATTGGTTGCTGGCTGTTGGCACGCTGTTGTTCCTTTTCATCGCTTGTTCCGTTCGAACGCATTCCCCTGCATCAGAAGATATTGCTACTCTGGAGAAACCCTATGTGGTCATGCTTTCCCTGGACGGGTTTCGTTGGGATTATACCACCAAGGTACATACGCCGAATTTGGACTACATCGCAGCCAATGGGGTAAAGGCGGACGCTATGATCCCCAGCTTTCCCACCAAGACATTCCCCAATCACTATACCCTGGCAACGGGACTTTATCCCGATCATCACGGCATTATCCAGAATACATTTTATGCGAATGACTTACAAGCCGGGTATTCAATCGGGAATCGTGCCGCTGTGGAAAATGGTGCGTTTTATGGCGGGGAACCTATCTGGATTACCGCCCGGGAGCAGGGCATGAAAACAGCCAGCTATTTCTGGGTGGGCTCCGAAGCAGATGTGCAGGGATTGCATCCGGACATTTGGAAGAAATACGAGCACAATTTTCCTTTTGAAAGCCGGGTGGACAGTGTCATCGCCTGGCTGCAGCTTCCGGAAGCAATCCGCCCGCAGTTAATCATGTTCTACTTTCACGAACCGGATGCCGTGGGGCATCACGAGGGACCGGACAGCCCGGAAACGGCACAGATGATTATGCACCTGGATTCTCTGGTGGGTCGATTTCTAAATCAGTTGAACCGGCTTCCCATAAAAGACCAGGTCAATTTCATCGTGGTTTCGGATCACGGCATGGGACCCATTTCCTCTGACCGGGTGGTGTTTTTCGAGGATTATCTCAAGCCGGCGTGGGTGGAGACGGTTTTGGGATCTAATCCCACCTATCTGCTCCAGCCCAACCCGGGCTATATCGACAGCGTAATTCTGGCATTATCCGACGTGGAGCACATGCAAGCCTGGAAAAAGACCGAAATTCCGGAGCGGCTCTATTACGGGACCAATTCCCGGATTTTCGATGTGGTACTGGTGGCAGATAGCGCCTGGAGTCTGGCTGAGCGAAGAAACTTCTCGCCGGGGCGCTATACCGGCGGAACCCATGGTTATGACAATGCCAATGCCGACATGGGAGCTATCTTCTATGCCATTGGGCCGGCGTTTAAAACAGGCTATGTTCAGCCGGAATTGCCCAATGTGAATGTTTACAATGTTGTGGCCCAGATTCTGGGATTGGAGCCGGCGGACAATGACGATGATTTTGAGCAAATGAAGGGAATGCTGAAAGATTTTTAACCCAACAATATTTCCTGCGGGAATGCCATGGTAGATCTCATGTTTCCGGATGGATTGTACCTCACCCTGGGGCTAATTATTTTATTGCTTACCTTTAATCGATGGCTGCGGAAAAAGGACTAACCATCCAATTCAGATCCATAATAAACTGCGTGCTTTTTAGTATCGCATTGACCCAATGCAGTTGGTGGCATCCATCGGCAAAACCGGATTCAGACCAACTCTGGCAAACCCTTCCGGTTCTACCGGACGAAACGATTTCGTACATCCGGGGAGAGCCGGTACGGCAGGTTTTATGGGATGAACGCGGGAATCCGAAACAGGTGATTTACCGGGATTTGGCAGGGAATGCGGTTCGAATCGACCATTTTTACCACCCCAATGCGGAGCGGTTGGTGCAGGATATTATGAGTATGCCCGATAGTCAATTGGTCTGGCGCGTAGCGTCCCGGCTGGAGGAAGGGCAGGTGGTTGAACGGCAATGGTATAATGCTCAGAACAAACTGCTTGGTCGTGAATCCCTCTCCTATGATGCTGGCGGGAATCTGCTGACATCGCAGCGCTATTCACCGGAGGATACGCTCCTGAGAATCCGGAATCGGCCATCACGGAGCGAGTACGACTGGTATATGAAGTATTTTGATGCAAAGGGTGAGTGGCGGAGCTATGAAGTGCATTCACAAGAGCCGTTTTTCCGGAAATATTTCCTGACCAAATCTGGAACCATTCAGCGTGGGGAGGTTCGGACGGAGGGTGACCAGCCGCTCTGGTACTATACCGAATCACCACCGGAATCCGGGCGCGTATTTGTGAAAATTTACAGTGGAACCGGACAACTCCTGCTCCAAACCCAACGACCCAAGACCGGATATGTGGTTCTCACAAAGGATTCCATCCCACAACCCATTTCCAGTATCTGGTCTGATGGTTCTGTCTTCCACCTGGAGCGACAGGCATTAACCGATTCGACTCAGCTTCTGACCTGGCGCGTTCTGGAGGGGAACCTGCTCTTGCGTAAACAGCAATTCAATCAGCGTACAAATCTTCCGGTTGAGGATATTTTCTACTACAGTTCGGGTCCCCGCCACCCTATGGTGTGGTATCTGTTTAACCAAAGCGGTCGTATCCGCCGGATTACCAGCTACACACCCGGGGGTGAGATTGCCTGGGTTCTGCAATTTGACCGCGATTCGACCGGGCAAGCGATACAGTCAACACTGTACAACGGACAGAATGAGCTGCACGAAACAATTACCTATCATCACACGCTGGAGGGGCATTTAATGCTCTCGGAGCACCGGGGACCGTTTGGAAAATTGAAAGCCAGCACCCAATACTTCGCGGATGCACCGGTTGAGCTTCTCCGCGAGCGAGATTCCCGGGGAATCATCGCTCAGGATGTGACCCGCTCCCTGGCCGGTGATACTTTGCGCCGGGCAACTTACGAAAAACTGGATTTCATCTGGGTGGGCATGTTTTACGACGGGAATGGTCGGCTCACCGCCCAGAAGCGACTCACACCGGATGAGCTCTCCGGCCAGACGGTCTATTTCGATCTATCGGGACGTCGCATGGCGGAGGAATACCTGGGGAAAGGTGGTACCGTTTTTCAGCGCGTACGCTATTTTGAATCGGGCAGTCCATTCCAGGTTCGTGAGAATTTTTCCCGCGACGGAGAATTGGTTGGTCAGGATTCACTCTATTTGCGTCCGGATGGTGAGGCATTAAAAATGATCTCCCGGGATGAATTCGGTAAAATCCGGTATTCTGAATGGTATGAATACCAACGGGATACCCTCAGGCAGAAAGTTCGCAGAAACTCAAAAAACGCTGTTATGACCAGAACTTTATTTCAGTATGACAGCCTGGGAAACCTGGTAGCCACAACCATGCAGGATTCAGCGGGCGGCGGATTAGGTGAAACCCGGCGTCGCTATGATGATACCGGCCGCCTGATTCGTGAACAAATGTTGGATCCCACGGGCACGCTTCTGGAAGACCATCGTTATCATTACAATCCACAGGGTCAGCTTTACCGGGAACAGATTCTCCAGGAAGAGCAATTAATCGAAACCGTGGAGTACAATTATTTACCCAAATACACGCTAAGGGTTGCCGTCCATTATGCGCCGGACGGCAGCATGATACGGCGTGAAATCGAAGACATTTCCCAGGCAGATTGGTAAATAGGGAAGGGTGAGGGGAGTTTTTTTTCATGAGATTCGGAATTAAGACAAAGATCGGGACCGTGATGCTGACGGGCATCCTATTGATGAATGGCTGTGCGCTGTGGCCATTTGGTGGAAAATCAGAAGTGCCGGATGAAGACGAGCGCCGGGTGAAGATGGTCGCGGTAGCCTACCGAAACCTGGGCACCGATGAGGTGAAAGTCTATCGCCCCATGGAGATTTTCCATGCTGCCAGCACCATGAAAACACCGGTAATGTTTCAGTTATACAAAATGCGTGACGCGGGCCAGCTCAGCATGACTGACTCCGTGGTCATTTCCAATGAATTTCAGAGCATTCTGGATGGCTCGGTGTACCGCCTGCCGGTTTCTCCAGACGATCCGGACGGCATGTATGCCTTTATGGGCAAGCGCATGGCTATCCGTGATCTTATTGACCGCATGATTACCTGGAGTTCCAATTTAGCCACCAATCTGCTCATTGATCTGGCCGATCCGGTGCAAATCGCGGAAACCATGCGGGAAATTGAGGCAATAGGTGTTTTGGTTCTACGCGGTGTGGAGGATTTGAAAGCCTATGAAGCCGGATTGAATAACCGCACATCGGCAGCGGGGATGATGAATGTGATGACGGCGGTGTATCGCTCCAATCTGGTCTCCGACTCATCCCGCAGGGAGATGATTGAGATTTTAAAGAATCAACATTACAACGACATGATTCCCAAGGAATTACCTCCAGAGGTTCAGGTGGCACACAAAACCGGTTCCATTACGCGCATTGCCCATGACGCAGCCATCGTCTTCCCGGCAGGAAACGATCCATATGTGCTGGTTATTCTTACCAGCGGGTACGATGATATCTCGGAAGCACATGCTCTAGGCGCAAAGATTTCGAGACGGATTTATAACTATCACATCAACCCCGATCCCAACAAAATCGTGGACATTTCCGACTTGGTGCCTATCCCGGAAAATTAATCAGCCAAGCCCATAAACTGCGGATTTACGGTGTGCGGAACCGACTCAAATTCGCGGGTGTGACGCCAGGGGTGTAATCCAGCGGGTTAATTACATGCCGGGTTGAGTCTGTCATCAGGCTCAGGAACAGCGAGAACAAACCGGCATGATGCCATTCTGGAAAGGCTACATCAATGGAGCGCCATAATCCGGCGCTGAAACCATATGCCATCAACTTTTGAATCACAAGTGAATCCCTGGAAATGATATGTACCGGCGTGGCCCTCTCTTCCGGGGTTGGATTTAAAAATGGTGGTTGATGGTCGCCCATGATGATAAACAGGCTATTGGCTGGTGCGGCATCCCGGATGTAATGATAAAAGACCTCCCAGTCGTACAACAGCGTTTCCAGATACTGGACCGGAGAAAATGGTTCCGGCTCCCGATCAAGAATCTGCTGCCATTTTTTTGCATTCAAACGCAGGGAATGCCCAATGGGATTGGGTGTTGATGCACCTGAAAGTTGATTCAACGCTCGCCAATCTGCCACCAGTGGTGGTGGTCTCTCCCAGGGAATGTGAGAGGAGACCGCAGCAAAATAGAGAAAAAATGGTTGGTCTGACTGAGACAGGAAATTTTCATGGGTAAAGCCCAGACTATATTGATCCGGCACGATGCCCCAACCGTAGTGAGGACCCTGGTAACCCAGGTCATTGAAATAAATTTCTGTGTCAAAGTGGTATAGATTAACGGCTGAGCGTCCTACACGGGGACGGTAATTGGGCTGCAATGTAATGGTGTGGTACTCTTGCGCCTGGAGTGTATTGACCAATGTGGGACCTGAAAATTGATCCAGCAAGTTGTAGTAGATTTCATTGGAAATCGACATTCCGGTCAGAACGGAGCCGGTGGCTAATCGGGAGAATCCGCCTTCCACCGGAGATACACTATAGGCTGTGGCACTGTACCATCCATCTTGCTTCAAAGAATCAGCGAGGCGCGTTAAAAAGAGTTCAAATTCAGGCTGAATCTCCGGATGTCGTGCCACCACTTCCCCGTAGGACTCAACAATCAAAAGGTAAATGTTCGGCCTTCTGGTAAACGGGACTTCCTGAAATCTAAAATAGCTTGAGTCGGCCGGAATGTCCTGCAGGTCCACAATCGTTCGATGTAAACGGACAGATTCGATACCATTGACTACCATACGAGCCGTGGTGGAGGAGATATTGTCCCGAATGGCCGGGCTGTGATCAATCTGACTGATGAGGATATAGAGCCAGATAATACTTACGCCCAAATACCAACGTTTTGCGGATACCCGGTTAGCGAGAACCTCATTGAGTGTACGCACTGAGGAAGACCACATTTTTGGGATAACCGCCACAAAAAGAATCAACGCAAGTCCCAGAATGGCCAGGATTCCAATTTTATAAATTACCGACAGGTCAGTGAACAGAATGTACACATCCGGTAGGAGAAATATATCATTGTACAATAATCCCGACCGGGAATAGGCCAACAGGATTACCGAATCATAAAGTTCATACGCCAGCCAAACACCCAATAGCCACGCCACTATTGGCTTGGTCCAATTGAGCGCACCAGGTGTGAAGCGCCTGAAAATCAAGATCAGTGACACACAAATGAGTAAATCCAGGCTCAGCCAGATCACATCTCTCAGGTACACATACTGAATTCCGTACCAGGGTAATGCCCAGAGATATTCCCACCACCTGAGTGCGGACCAATCCCACGGCAATGGCTCGCGGTAAAAAAAGAGAGTGGGAAGGTTCAGGAATAAATCCAGCACCAGCAGCAGCGCCAGGGCTTGCCATCCCGGATGACTCGCCCACCAGCGGTGCCATAGCGCCCCCGCTCGATTGAATCGTTCCCTGAAAATTTGTCTGAAAATCCTATTTTGTGGAATTGGTGTGCGTGTCTGTGCCATACCCCGCAATTGTCAATAGCTGCGCTTCATCGGATAACAATCGATACAATGTCGGGTGCTGTAATATCTCCAGAATATCGTATGGATATCCATCCACAAACACCTGGCGGTTTACAAACCGAATCCCATGGCTGTAATCCATGTACCGGTACACATGTACATTGGATTGGGGCTGTATCGGTTTACCGCCCGGCTTATGCCAGCCATAAATGACCACATGATTGCCCCGTCTGGGATCGGCAATCAAATTACTGAGCACAACATCTTTCTTGCAGCCGGCCACCAGTTGATCTCGTTTCCCTTGAGCCGCGAAGAACTGATCCTCCACGGCTGCATTGTGCAGCCACCAGGTGCGCGGGCGCTCATTGCGGTCGCCACTGGGCCAGAAGGGCAGGGGGATGAGCTTTATTCTCGACTGCTCATAAATCATGTCCACCATCTTCCGGGTTGGGAGGATTGCCCCCAGAGAATCAGCAATCCGTTGTGCCTGGCCGGGACTCATGGGTATGCGACAAAAGTCCGTGTCATTACCTACCGACCAATAGTCCGGTAAAACCTGGAATCGCACCAAGTGTGGCAGGCTGTCCGCATCGAATAAAGTTGTGTCAATGCCCACCCCATTACGGAGATATGTCGGGAAATTCCCGCTCACGAACTGTTCCCAGGTCAGTTGTTCACGCTGGTCAAAGGACAATTTCTCCATTTGCAGGAGAATCTCTTTGCCACCGGGCAAATCATGAATGCGATGTGGAAAATGCATGTTTCGAAACGAAGGTAATTTGCCGCCGATCCAATTTGAGTAAACCGGTTCACCATAATACACGTAATCGTGTTCATCCCGGTTCGTCCCGGAGAGCATGCTATGGATAAAACCGTTTCGTTCCACCTGAATGGTGTGGAGAATTTGGCGGTGTGGATTTTTCTTCAGAATAAACTGAGCCCGGCCATTACCACCGCTGTAGCGAACAAACGCAGAGTCCTCTGAGCGGGTGAGCCTAAGATTTTCTGACCAGTCATGCACCATCTTTCTGGTCCGCCACCAGGTCCCACCGGTGGGACTCACGAAGGGCTTTCCCTGGTACAGTGCAATGGAATCATTGTAAGCCAGCACCAGAAGATGATGCGCGGGCGAGTGTTGGAACCAGATTCTTAGTTTTTCCCCAATCTCGATGGAATAACCATAATTACTGTCCAAAAAAGCGATTCGCTCGATTTCATTGGGGATAGAATCATATGCTTCGATGAATCCATTCACAAACGCACCGCCTCCCGAATGACCATTCAATACGATGGCATCAACCATCACTTCCACACGCTGAGTGACCGCCTCCACAAGATCCGGGATTCGTGTCTGGTAATCAGAATGTGCCCTTTTCCAGGCTGGCCAGGAAAGTTGACGGGTTTCCAGGTAGGCCACTATATAGTTTCGGGTAGAATCAATCGCTCTCAGGAACCGGGTTTGCGCGGCGATGTGCTGAATCTGGTAATGCCAATCATCACCCGGTTCTTGTTGTTTCCCGGCCGTCTGTTCAATGGTATTTCCATTGGGTAGGGCGTACAGAATCAGGCTTGTTTTCCGGTTGGTGCGAAATACCTGTGGTGGCGGCGCATTGATGTAAACACGCACCTCCGGGTCCCAGTGAAAAACCGTTTCCTGTTCACCAAATCCGGTATTTTGCCAGTACCCAGGCCAGGTTTCAGCAGTTTCTGAAGGCGGAGCGCTTGTTGGTATGGGTGGAATTAATGGCTGACACTGCCATGCCAGCAGTCCAATGACCGTAAGCAGAATCCCGGAAAACCAAGCCCAACGCGTTGGTGTGTTAAAAAACACGGGACTCAGGAGGCCAGCGCTCGTTCAATCATCGTGAGTGTTTCATGATCCAGCGGAGGAAATTTCATGGTGCCAATCGCCTCCTCTAAATGGGAAACTTTCGTGGCACCGACGATATTGGCAGTCACCACTGGCAAGCGCAGATTCCAGAGCAGTGCCAGTTGGGTCAATGTCATCCCTGTCTCTGCTGCCACGCTTCGCAGCCGGTCCAGTGTCACCCAGGTGGTATCCTGCTCCAATAAATCCTGCATAAATTTTCCCGCGGCTGTACCGGCGCGCGAGTCTGGGGGGTAATCACCCCGGGTTTTGTATTTTCCTGTGAGAATACCCTGCGCCAGAGGGCTGTAAATGATGTTACCGATTCCTTTCAATTCGCAGGCCGGGGCTACCTCATCCTCAAATGACCGTTGCATCATATTGTAGCGTGGCTGGGACGAGATTACGCGGGGAAAACCATACGCTTCTGCCACGGAAACAGCATGGAGAATCTGGTCGCTGTTAAAATTGGAAACCCCCGCATAGAGAATTTTCCCCTGATAGCGCAACACGTCCAATGCTTCCAAGGATTCTTCCAGCGGCGTGTCCGGATCCGGTGCATGAAACTGATACAGGTCGATGTAATCTGTTTCCAGCCGTTTCAGGCTGGCTTCACAAGCTTGTATGATGTGCTTTTTCGACAATCCGGCTCCGAAGGGACCGTCATGCATTCTCCCCCGCACTTTAGTAGCCACAACCACCTGCTCTCGGGGAAGCGATTTCAGGGCTTTACCAAGCATGACTTCCGATTGTCCGGCGGAATAGACATCCGCCATGTCAAACAGATTGATCCCCGCATCGAATGCTTTGAGAATAAGATCTATGGAGGTTTTTTCTTCCACCGAACCCCCCAATGTGAGCCAGCCGCCCAGGGCGATTTCAGAAACTTTTAACCCCGAATTTCTCAACCTACGATAACGCATCATTCAGCTCCTTCTGATGATTTCAGGTGCTTTATAATTTTTCAAATCTTCAGGTATAAGCTTAATTCAATAGGTCAGGAACCACCAGCGTAAAGGAGGGGATGGCGACCTTGAAAAATTGGGCTAAATCATCAATCATCTGAAAGGTGCCGGACATTTTCCCGGTGGGTGTGACCAGTGAAGACCAAGAGGTGTATTCAAATTGTTCACCGGGCAGGAGGTAGGGCTGCTCGCCGACCACACCGTCACCTTCCACCTCTCGCACGGTTCCAAATCCATCGGTGATCAACCAATGCCGGGAGATGAGTTTGGCTGGCCGATCAGAATCATTACTGATGCGGATGTAGTAAGGAAAAATAAAGTATTGTTCCAACGGACGGGAGTGGGATGCCAGGTATCGGCTTTCCACTTCTACTTTTATTCCGGAGGTAATCTGTATGGGCATTGCATGTCCTTTTTTGAGGGTACAATCTAAAACGCAAAGCATGACGATTCCAGTCTCATTTTACCGCGTCTTCCCCTTGAATGGCGGGGTTTGTAAATTGTCTTTAAAATCCGTTGCTTTACCCTGTTTGGCCGTTTATAATTGCCGCGCGAGAAAAGGAGAATTGTATGGCTAAGGCACAAGCATTCGGCGACAAGGTCAAAGGTAAAATTCGGACCGATAAAAAAATGGTGAAGTACGTGCTGCCGATGAAGGGGAAATCTGGATCTGGATTGCGGTTTAAAGAAGGATTGCTCGTTGTTCCTGCTGAAAAAGATTATGCTGAATTTGTAGCTGAGAAGATGTCGGACCTGTTGCAGTAGTGCATTTCTTTTTCTCTATTCAAAGGCTCCGGGGTTCCGGAGCCTTTTTATTTTCCCGCGCAATTCAGTTAATTCACCCGCCCTTTTGGTATATTAACTGACCAGGAGGTGCTCCCATTACCAGCGTGACCCACAACACGGTTTGAGGTGGATCAACGCGCTAAAATACTTCGAATCTCAACTCCTATCCTGGACCCTGCCGAAGAGAGCGCCCGCGCTTATCTTCGGCTTTTTCTCGTCTGCTTTTGCTTTAAATTCACCCCACATGGAAATCTCCCAGGCACGCGAAAAAATCGAAGCACTTAGTAAAGAACTCCAGGAGCATAACTACCGCTATTATGTTCTGGATGATCCCATTATTTCTGATGCGGAATACGACCAGCTTCTGCGTCAGCTACAGGAGCTGGAAAATCAGTTCCCTCAGCTCGTTTTACCCGACTCACCCACCCAACGCGTAGGGAGTGCCCCACAATCTGAATTCGGAACCATCACCCATCGCATACCCATGCTATCGCTGGCCAATGCCATGAATGAAGGGGAACTGATCGCTTTTGACCAGCGGGTGCGGAAACTGTTGGGTGTGGAAACTGTCGAATATGTGGCTGAACCCAAACTGGACGGGCTCGGTGTTGAATTGATTTATGAGAAGGGTGTATTCACCGCCGGTTCCACGCGTGGTGACGGAGTGGTGGGAGAGGATATTACCGCAAACTTGCGGACGCTGAAGGGCATCCCGCTCAGGCTGCGTATAGATGATAAACCGGCACCGGCATTGTTGGAAGTTCGGGGTGAGGTCTTCCTGCGCCATGCCGATTTTCAACAGCTCAATCAACTCCGGGAGGATCAAAATCAGCCCCTCTTTGCCAATCCACGCAACGCTGCTGCAGGAAGCCTGCGCCAGTTGGACTCCCGTATCACCGCCCAAAGACCGCTGCAAATTAACCTTTATGCTGCTGGTTTGATTGAAGGTGCCACCTTTAATTCCCATTGGGAATTCATGCAGACCCTGCCCCAATGGGGATTTCCTGTGAATCCGGAAATCCGGTTTTGCAGCGGCATTGACCAAGCCATAGAGTATTACCGTGAAATGGAGGCGCGACGGGAAACGCTACCCTACGATATTGATGGCATTGTCATTAAGGTGAATGACCTGACTGCCCAGGAAGAGCTTGGGATCCGCAGCCGCTCACCCCGTTGGGCGATTGCCGGAAAATTCAAAGCCCGACAGGAAACCACGGTAATTGAATCCATTGAAGCCAGTGTAGGACGCACCGGTGCCATTACGCCAGTAGCGAATCTAAAGTCGGTTCAACTGGGCGGCGTTGTGGTGAGCCGGGCTACGCTCCATAACCAGGATGAGTTGGATCGGAAGGATGTGCGCATCGGCGACACCGTACTGATACAACGAGCAGGTGATGTCATACCAGAAGTGGTTAAGGTCATTTTGGAGAAGCGACCCGCGGGAACCAAACCGTACAAAATCCCCTCAACCTGCCCGATCTGTGGCGGCACCGTAACCCGCCTGGAAGATGAAGCCAAGCACCATTGTCAGAATATTTCCTGCCCGGCTCAGGTCAAAGGTCGCATTGAACATTTCGCCAGTAAAAATGCCATGGATATTGATGGCATGGGACCCAAACTGATAGAGCAATTGGTCGAAAGAGGATTCATTCAGACCGTGGCGGATTTGTATTTCCTTACACCCGAGCGGTTGGTGGAACTGGATCGTATGGCGGAAAAATCGGCTGAAAATATCTGCACAGCCATTGAAGCCAGTCGGAAGCGCGATTTGTGGCGGCTCATTCACGCGCTGGGTATTCGCAATGTGGGTGAACATGTATCCAAAATTCTCGCCCGCCATTTTCGCTCACTGGAAAAACTTCAGGAAGCCACCGTTGATGAATTGGTAGCCATTCACGAAATCGGTCCCATCGCCGCTGGAGCCGTGGTGACATTCTTTCGGGAGACTCATAATCGTGAATTGTTGGAAAAACTACACAACGGCGGGGTGGCACCGAAGGCGCCTCCGGAGATCGTCCAGACTGACCAGCGATTTGAAGGGAAAAGTTTTGTTTTTACCGGGAAACTGGAGAAGTTTACCCGCGATGAAGCAAAAGAGATGGTGACCAAACGGGGCGGCAAGTCTGTAGGTTCTGTGAGTAAAAAGACCGACTTTGTGGTTGCCGGACCCGGCGCCGGTTCAAAATTGTCCCAGGCCGAGAAGTTGAATATTCCTGTTCTTACCGAAGAGGAATTTCTTTCCATGCTGGACGATTAGCTTATTGTCGGGCAGTATTGCGAACTTCGTTTGCATCGGAAATGTGATACGGGGGAAATGTCTATGAATACCGCCAGGTGGTCAGAGAAAGCTTATGTTTAGAAAAATACTAATCGTTAATCGGGGTGAGATTGCACTGCGGGTAATGCGTACATGTCGCGAAATGGGTATTCAAACCGTCGCCGTTTATTCCGATGCAGACCGTACCGCGCCTCATGTGTTATTTGCGGACGAAGCGTACCATCTGGGACCGGCACCTTCTAATCAAAGCTACCTGAAGCAGGAAAAATTACTGGAAGTATTGAAAGCCTCGGGTGCTGACGCTGTCCATCCCGGGTATGGTTTTCTGTCGGAAAACACTGCTTTTGCTGCGGCGGTGATCAAGGCTGGTGCAACATTTATTGGTCCGCCGGCTCCCGCCATCACACTCATGGGTGACAAAACTGCCGCTCGCCAGCAGATGATCAAGGCTGGTGTTCCCGTTGTGCCGGGTACGGAAGAACCCATTGAGGATGTGTCCGAGGCTCGCAGGATTGCGGAAAAAATCGGACTCCCCGTTCTGGTGAAAGCAGCCGGTGGCGGCGGTGGTAAAGGTATGCGATTGGTGCACAAGGCCTCAGAATTCGAAAAGACCGTGGCGCAAGCCCAACGGGAAGCGGCCAGCGCGTTCGGTGACGGGCGGGTCTATATTGAGAAATACCTGGAGGAGCCGCACCACATTGAGTTCCAGATTTTAGCGGATGAACATGGGCATGTAATTCATCTGAACGAACGAGAGTGTTCCATTCAGCGTCGCTACCAGAAAGTGGTGGAAGAATCTCCCTCCCCCTTTTTAACCCCTGAAATAAGGGAGAAAATGGGCCAGGCGGCGGTTGAAGCCGCCAGAAGTTGTGGCTATACCAATGCCGGTACAGTTGAGTTTTTGGTGGATAAACACCGGAACTTCTATTTTCTGGAAATGAACACCCGCCTGCAGGTGGAGCACCCGGTGACAGAGATGGTGACACAGATAGACCTTGTGGCTGAGCAGTTGAAAATCGCTTGCGGTGAGCCACTATCCCTGACACAAAAAGATGTTCGATCCACCGGTCACGCGATTGAATGCCGAATCTACGCGGAAGATGCCCGGATGGACTTCGCACCTTCAACCGGTGTGATTCAAGCGCTCTTTATACCCAATGGTTTTGGAACCCGCTTTGACGGTGCCATACAAACGGGGTGCGAAATCACCCCCTTTTACGATCCCATGTTGGGAAAACTGGTAACCTGGGGAAATGACCGGGAGACTGCGCTGGACCGGATGCACCGGGCGTTGTCGGAATTCCTGGTGGCGGGTATTGAAACCAGCATCGGTTTTTGTGACGCGGTGGTGCAGCATCCCACCTTCCGCTCAGGGCAGTACGATACGCATTTTTACGAGATGTACAAATCTGACCTGTTAGCCACACTCAACGACCTGACACCGGAAGCCGCCCGGGCTGCGGCATTAACCGCTGCTGCGCATCAACTACGGCAAGCCGCCAATGGCCGGCTGATATCGAAAAACAAGAACAAACAACCGATGAACCGGTGGCTTCAAATCCGTCGCGGGGAGCAATTGCAATGAAATTTGTGGCAGAGATCCAGGAGCAGGATGTGCACTTTGAGTTGGCTGCTGATAATGGTCAACTCCGTGCCATCCAGGCAGACAGCGGTATTTCGTTGGATTTACACATGCTCTATCCGGGTGTTTACAGTTTGATTTTGAATCATCATTCGCATGTGATTACCGTGCGGTTCAATAGCGAGTTAGTGGTGCAGGTGGATGGTGTCTCCACACCAGTGGTGCTGAAAGATGAAATGGCACTGCAATTGGAGGCGATGGGCTGGGAAAGCGCTCTGGACAGGCGAATGGGGCAGGTTCTGGCGCCCATTCCCGGACTGGTGACCCAGGTGCTAAAATCGGTGGGTGACGTTGTTACAGAAGGTGATGCGCTTTTGATTATGGAAGCCATGAAAATGGAAAATGAATTGAAAGCGCCGGTGAGTGGGACGGTTCAATCCATTCATGTTCAGTCCGGTCAATCAGTTGAAAAAGGCGCACTGATTTTGGAAATCGCCTGATACACAATCGTATGTAATCCCCACTTGGTTCGCTGTTTCGAAAAGATAGATTTCTGAAAATTGATGGTGTTTTAGCAGAATGGAAATTAGAAAGATGAAATCATGGGCATGTTAGGTCGCGTTTTCATGGGCGGTCTCGGCTGGGCATTTGCCGGGCCAATCGGTGGATTGATTGGCTGGTGGTTGGGGGGACAGCTAAGCCAGGAAAATGGTGAGGGCGGTTTTGGCGTTGGTACACAACCGACTCAATCCCGGTCTTCAACCCGCTCTGGTGACTTTGCCATCGCTGTTCTGGTGCTCATGGCCAAAGTCCTGAAAGCTGACGGACGCGTGGTCAAATCTGAGATTGAATATGTCAAGCAGTACTTTTTACAGAATTTTGGCGTGGATGACGCCCAGGAAATGATGAGGCTTTTGAAAAACCTCCTGGAGCAGGATTATTACATCTATGAAGTAGCCACCCAAATCAACCGTCACATGCAGATGGCGGAAAAATTACAGTTGCTGCATGTTTTATTTGGTATTAGCGCTGCCGACGGACAGGTTCATGCTTCTGAACTGGATGCTTTGCAGGAGATTGCCCGTCACTTGAAAATTTCGACCGGCGATTTTGATGCCATTAAAGCCCAGTTTGTAAAAGACACCAGTCAGGCGTATCAGATTTTGGAGGCTGATCCCCAGGCTGGTGATGATGAGATTAAAAAAGCATATCGCCGCATGGCGGCCCGCTTTCACCCCGACAAAGTCTCCCATTTAGGACCGGAATTTCAGAAGATGGCTGAGGAAAAATTCAAAGCCATTAACCAGGCTTACCAGGAAATCCGAACCCAGCGCGGTTTCTAATTCGATTCACCATACCAAGGAGTGATCATGGGTAATTCCCACTACGAAAAGCCCGGCGAATTTCCTTTCACCCGGGGGATTTATCCCCAGATGTACCGTCAGCGCTTATGGACTATGCGACAATACGCGGGATTTTCATCCGCGGAGGATTCCAATGCCCGTTATCGCTATCTACTGGAAAATGGTCAGACAGGGCTTTCGGTGGCATTCGATCTCCCAACACAGATGGGTTATGATTCGGATCATGAACTGGCCGAGGGGGAGGTCGGACGCGTAGGGGTGCCTATTAATTCTCTGGCGGATATGGAAATTTTACTGGATAAAATTCCCCTGGGAAAGGTTTCCACATCCATGACGATTAACAGCACCGCCGCGATTCTATTAGCTTTTTACATCGCGGTGGCGGAAAAACAGGGTGTCTCTCCGGAAAAGTTGAGCGGCACCATTCAGAATGACATTCTGAAAGAATATATCGCTCGTGGAACCTACATTTTCCCACCAAAACCCTCCATGCGCATCATTACGGACATTTTTTCATTCTGCCATGAGCATTTGCCACGCTGGAATACAATCTCCATCTCCGGTTACCATATTCGTGAAGCCGGCTCCACGGCGGCGCAGGAGTTAGCCTTCACCTTCGCCAATGGCATTGCTTATGTGGAAGCTGCACTCTCAGCAGGTCTGGATGTAAATCAACTGGGTGCCCGGCTCTCCTTTTTTTGGAATGCCCACAATCATTTTCTGGAAGAAATTGCCAAGTTTCGGGCGTCACGACGAATTTGGGCGAAAATCATGCGAGACCGCTTTGGCGCTACGGAGCCCCGGGCTATGATGTGTCGTTTCCACACACAAACCGGCGGCTCTACGCTTACGGCGCAGCAGATTGACAATAATGTGGCGCGGGTGACCTTGCAGGCATTGGCCGCCATTCTTGGGGGTACACAGTCACTGCACACCAATGCAAAGGATGAAGCTTTGGCATTACCCAGCGAGGATTCCGCCCGGGTGGCCCTACGAACCCAGCAGATTATCGCTTATGAAGCGGGAATCACCGATTATGTGGACCCGCTGGCAGGTTCTGAAGCAGTTGAAGCGTTGACGGATGAGCTGGAGGCGAAAGTATTTGACTACCTGAAGATTGTGGATGCAATGGGTGGCGCCATCGCAGCCATTGAAAGCGGCTATTTCCAGGACGAAATCAGCCGCAGCGCGTACGAGCAGCAACAAAAAATTGAGACCGGTGAGCAGATTATTGTGGGTGTGAATGAATTCCAGGGCGATGAATCGGCATCACCGGAAATCATGGCGCTGGATCAACAAGCCACATACCGACAGCTGGAACGTCTGCGGCAAGTGAAAGCGACTCGTGATTCGGCCGCCGTAGATGGTGCGTTAAAAAAATTATCCCAGGCTGCTAGTGGCGACGAGAATCTGATGCCATTTATCCTGGAAGCGGTGAAGGTGTACGCCACCCTGGGTGAGATTACCGATACTTTGCGGCAGGTTTTTGGTGAGTATGACGGTTAGGCACCGGGGAGCTTCATGGTGACGGTAGAATTTCCCTATATTGATTCGTTTCAACATTTTGAGACCATTGATTCCACCAATGCGGAGGCGGGAAGGTTTGTGCAAAAGCATCCCGGTCTGAATGGGCTTTTTGTTGCGGATGAGCAAACTGCCGGCAGAGGCAGATCCCGCCGCACCTGGTACTCACCTCCGGGACAGGGATTATGGTGGAGTCTGCTTTTGGGGCGTCGGGAATGGTTTCCCGAAAATCCCAATCTGTTTTCGCTCTACACTGGTTTGATAACCAAAATAGCCCTGGAAGAATGGACCTCCGCCAGTCTGAAATTGAAGTGGCCTAATGACATTTACGCAAATCATAAAAAAATCGGTGGTGTGTTGATTGAGAGTAAATGGCAGGGCAACCAGCCGCTGTATTACACCATTGGCATTGGGATTAACCTCTACCAGCAGCCGGAAGATTTTGCCCCGGATATGAGAAGGGCTGCCACCAGTTTGCGTCAATTAAACTTGAAAAAAGAGATTCATCGACCGGACCTTCTGGCCGCTTTGGTACAGCATTTTTTCCAACACTGGGAGTTGTTGAAATCCCCTGAATCGTTCGTGAAGCGATGGGAAGCGGAATCGCTTTGGCTTGATGAGGCGGTGGAAATTATCGGAGAAGATTCGATTGTTGAAGGGATTTTCCGAGGTGTGGAAAGCACTGGTCAGGCAAAAATAGAGACCAAGAACGGCATTGTGACCGTTCCTGCTGGTGATTTGTCATTGAGGAAGCGATAGCGTCAGAATTTCAGATCATGCACCACATCTCGCACCAGGTGCACATCATTCATGACATAAAAGTGGAGACAGGGGACACCAGCATTGATGAGCTCCTCGGCCTGTCTTTTCAAATGGGCCATCCCCAGCTCTTGAACCTCAGTTTTTGATTCGGCATTCTCCATTGCGGAGACCAGTTCATCGGGAATATTCACATGAAAATGGGCCGGCAGGCTTTTTAGCTGGTAGGGTTTGGTGAGCAATTTCAGCCCTGGAATAATGGGTACCGTAATACCGGCCTCACGGCATTTTTGCTCGAAGGCAAAGAATTTTTGGTTATCAAAAAACATCTGCGTTACCACATAATGGGCGCCGGCATCCACCTTTTGTTTCAGATAACGAATGTCAGCTTCCAGGTTCGGTGCTTCGTCATGTTTTTCCGGATAACCACCGACACCGATACAAAAGTCTGTTTGGGCTGAATCCAGAATGTCATCCTGAAATCTTCCCCGGTTCATATCCGAGATTTGCCGCACCAAATCAATGCCATAATTATTGGTGGAGCGGTCCGGGTTCACCGGTTTTTTATACTCCGGATCATCGCCGCGAATGGCCAGGACATTCTCAATGCCCAGATAATTTAGCTCAATGAGCATATCCTCGGTTTCCTCGCGGGTAAATCCGCGACACAACAGGTGGGGAACCGCTTCAATTTTGTAGCGGTATTTAATGCCCGCACACAGTCCCAGCGTGCCGGGACGCTTCCGCTTGATGTGGCGCTTAAATGTGCCGTCCGGTTGTTCCACATAATAGGCATCTGCCGCGTGACTGGTCACATCGATAAAGGGCGGTTGAAACTCAATCAGCTTATCCACTACATCATAAACATCCTGTGCACTGCGACCGCGCATGGGGGGAATGATTTCGAAGGAGATGAGCGTCTCTTTGGCGCGCTCAATGTATTCAATGACTTTCATAGGGCCGTTTGGGTCCTCAAGGTGGTGTTACGATTTTTAAATGATGTGTTGGAAATGACCCGTATAATTCGCAGGGAATTGTACGGCGCTTTCCTAAATCATTGCTGCACTTCTGACTTGTCGGTGCTGAACTTGAACGGCACATACAGCGGGCACCAGCGGATGAATCCGGTGGCCAGCGGGATAAGACCTATCAGTCCCCACCAGTTTTTGTAAATCAAACCCAACGCTAAAATCACGATTCCCAGGATAATGCGAATCGTACGATCGGTGGATCCCATGTTACACTTCATTTTCAACCCCTTTCCTTAGTGGATAAAAGCTATCGCATTTTCAGGTAAATGTCGACCGAATAAAATCAACTTCTTCATCGGTTAAGGGTCTTTCCTGAGCCGCCAGATTGATTTGAACCTGTTTCAAATTACGGAAACCAGGAATGACCGCCCCCACCACCGGTTCGTGCAGCAGGTATTGTAATGCCACACGCGCCAGGTCTTCTGTGGAATCCCCGAACCGTTTTCCCAGCTTTTCCAATCTGGGCTCAAGAAGCGCCAACGCTTCCCGGGTGAATTTCTCTTTTCCTTTACGGTTATCCCCGTCCACAAATTCGGGTGGGTTTTTCGCGGTGAACTTATGGAGTAGTAAGCCCTGATTCAGAGGTGAAAACGCCACGAATGACATCTGGCGCTCCTCCAAAAGCTTTCGAACCGGTTCGCCCGCCCTGATAAAATGGTCATCCATAATGTGCGCCCAGCTCTGGAGCACATCGGGCTGGATTTTAGGGACCAGACGAGTAAAATCGTCATTGGAGTAGGCTGATAATCCTAACAGGCGAATTTTTCCCTCGTCCCGCAATTGATGCATCACTGCCATGGCATCATCCAGGTATTGATCATTGGGTCCGAAATCGCCGTGGTGGAAATAGTAGAGATCTATGGTATCCCGCTTCAGGTTAATGAGCGACTGTTCACATTGATGACGGATGTGCTGCGGTTCGTAAGGATGACCGGCGGTTCCCCAGGCGTGTCCCACTTTTGTGGCAATGACCACCTCTTTTGTTCGGTTGCCCAAAACCCGGGCCAGCATGCGCTCCGCCTTGCCATTCCCATACACATCCGCGTTATCAAAATGGTTCACGCCATGGTCGAGGGCGTAGTCAATGGCTTGTTGAATTTCGGCTTCATCCACATCCGCCCAGCCGATGGAATTTCCCCGCACCCAGTTGCGACCACCCATGGTCCAACATCCCAGGCTGATTTCTGATACTTCAATGTCCGATTGTCCTAATTTTCGATATTTCATAAAAGATGTCTCCCCTGTTTATGTGTCATTAACCTAAATAATCTTCTACCAACTGAATGAAAACCCGTGCGCCGATACGCAACGCCTTTTCATCAAAATCAAATACCGGACAGTGATGCGGGATGATTTTTTCGTCTGCACTCTGGTCGTGCTTCCCAGCGCCGATGAAGAAAAAACAGCCTTGTTTTTCCTGTAAAAAATAGGCCATATCTTCGCCTGCCATGGTAAGATAGGGCGGCACGACCCTTTCAGCACCAACCACCTGTGAAGCTGCGAGACGAAGCTGGTCGGTGGGTTCGTCAGCATTCACAGTCGGTGGATACCCATCCTGATAATCCAGTATGATTTCTGCACCAAAGGTGGCTCCAATTCCGTTACAAACTTCCAGTAGGCGCTGTTTCAGATGCTGACGAATGTCTTCCTTGTAAGCCCGCACAGTCCCGGTAAGCGCTGCTGTTTCCGCGATGACATTAAAGTTTGAACCGCCATTCAGCGTTCCAACTGTGATGACACCATGCTCCAAAGGATCAATCGTCCGGCTGATAATGGTGTGAATGGCATTGGTCAGCTGGGCGGCAACCAGCACCGCATCCACTGTACCCTGTGGCATGGCGCCGTGACCGCCTTTGCCCCTGATGTGGATGTGAAATTCATCGGCTGCGGCCATGGTGGGACCCGCTTTCACGCCGATTTCACCCACTGGCTGGTAGGTCCACAAATGCGCACCAAAAATGGCATCCACAGCCGGGTGAGTCTCCAGTACGCCCGCTTCAACCATGGATTTTGCGCCGGCGTAGCCCTCTTCACCGGGCTGGAAGATGAATTTTACAGAACCTTTCAGGTGGTGTTTGCGCTGCACCAATGCCTCCACGACGCCTAACAGAATGGCCATGTGGCCATCGTGACCGCAGGCGTGCATTCTTCCGTGATGTTGGGACGCAAAGGAGCGGTCAGTTTCCTCCTGAATCGGCAGCCCGTCCATATCGGCGCGCAGGGCGATACAGGGTCCGGGTCCGGCATCGCCATTCAAAATTGCGACCACACCCGTACCGGCAATCTCTATTGGCGTCAGTCCCAGAGACTCTAACTGCACCATGATGTAATGCTGTGTTTTGGTTTCCTGAAAGCCCAGTTCGGGAATCTGATGCAATGCCCGCCGGTGAGTGATGATGTGCTGTTCTAAATCGGGTGTTAATTCAATCCTCGGTGTCATTTTCTCTCTCGCTC
>JAIPJR010000016.1 GCA_021734045.1 Fidelibacterota bacterium | reverse complement strand
AAGTGTCGAGGCGGCAGGATTTGAACCTGCGACCCCCTGCTCCCAAAGCAGGTGCTCTACCGGGCTGAGCCACGCCTCGTGTTACAAAAAAGCACAGCGAATATAGCCGTTCCCGTCCCGCCTTCAAGCGAATTTTCTGTACCGGACCGCCGTCAATTCTGGCACAGCCGCCTGTCCGCACTTACATTCGGTGCAACTGAAACACACACTGAATTTTCACAACCCTTGGGTGACATTATGCGCCGACACCTAACGCTCCTTCTCACAATCTCTGCTCTCACATTCCTCTGGACCACCTGCTCCACCGATTCCGGTCAACCCTTCACCATTGACTCAGACCAGGTCCGGGAGGGAGATTATATAGCTAAAGCCCATTCCATCACGTCCATGACTTCCAATTACCCGGTACATGATTACGCACGACAGCAACCCATTTACTACAAATTGAGCATAAACGGTGCGGATAACGAAGCCGGATTTGGCCAGAATCATTATCTGAATATTCCACCGGGAATTCGTCAGTTTTACGCACCTACTGTGGTATTCGGACAACCCGATACCGAACCACGCCAAATCCAGCCGCCAATTTCCCAGCCCGTCACTGTCCATTTCCGGGTTGATTTCCGGCCGGTGTTGAATGCCTGGCAGCAATCCGGCATATACATTTCCCCAACCGGTGATTCCATTGCCCGCAACGAATTCGAAGGGCTCTATCTCGCCGGCGGAACCGCACCACTTGAATGGCTCTGGGACAGCGGAACCACACCTGATGAAATGAAATTTCAGGATGAGGACAGTGACTCTATTTATACCCTTTCAGTCACTTTCCCGGCAGGGCAACCGGAAGAAATGGAAACCCGGAAATGGGAGTTGCAAAAAGACCTGTCCGGCCGCCCCCGATTCCACAGCCCCACTGCACCATTACTGGAGGCAGTGTATAATCTGGCTTTGGAGGAGGCTCTATTGAATATTCGCGCCGATTCTACCTTCATGGCCGGCGAGGAATGGTCCGGTGTCTGGACCCGTGACATTAGCTACGCCATCGACCTGGGATTGGCATTTTCCTTTCCGGATATTTCACGCCGCAGTCTGGTGGCAAAAATTGACAGCGACGGACGCATCATACAGGACACGGGCACCGGTGGCAGCTGGCCTGTCTCCACTGATCGGATCGTCTGGGCAATCGGTGCATGGCGAATCTTTCTGGCAACCGGTGATTCCACTTGGCTGGAGACAATGCGAACACCGATTCTGGACGCATTGGAACGGGATTTCAATTGGAATCGCGCAAGCAAAACGATGTTATTCAAGGGCGAAACTTCCTTCAAAGACTGGCGCGCCCAGACCTATCCATTCTGGATGTTGCCGGCCGATATCGGTGGTTCTCAGGCACTCAGCACCAATTTTCTCTTCCTGCAAGCGATGAAACTGTCCGCCTTCATGTCACCAGCCGGTTCCTCCGATGCCATGATCTGGTCCCGGCGCGCAGGGATTTACACAAACCTGCTGTGGAATAGTTTTACCAACCAGCGCACCGGTGTTCTTACCGATTATTTTCTGCCTTTTCCTTCACTCTTACCCGCCCCCACCCGAGACGCATTAGGAGAAGCAGTGGCGATTTTATTTTCCCCGGACACCACTGCATTCATGGAGAACCTCATTGCCACCTATCCCCGCACCGATTTCGGCACACCGGTAATTGCACCACAACTACCGGATCGTCCGCCGTATCACAACCGAGCAATCTGGCCATTTGTGGAAGCGTATCAACTATTGGCTGCCAAAAAGATGGGGAATCAATTGGTTTACACCCACAGTTTCAAATCACTCACGCGGGCGGCAGCACTCTTTCTCACCCACAACGAAAATCTGGTTTACAATACGGGCTCGCCCCTGGGTACAGTGGTAAATTCCGACCGCCAACTCTGGAGCGTGGCCGGCTATTTGGGTGCAATTTACCGGGGACTTTTCGGTGTTAATGTGGTGTATCTGGACGAGCGAGCGGGTTTTGGCTTGGAACTAAAGCCCAATAATCCGTGGAAATGGTCCAGTTTCCGTCTCACCGATTTCATGGTGCAGGGTTCGCAGTTTGATATACACCTAAAAGGCACCGGCGACACGATTAAAGAAATGCGCGTTAATGACCAAATCTGGAATCCCCAAGATCCCATCCCACTGAAAATTCCCAAAGAATACCGCGTGGTCATCACGCTTACCCACTCGCCCCATGACGCAGACGCCATCAACCTTCAGGGAGCTGACTTGGCACTGCCACCGGCACCCGTGTGTGATTTGGCGGGTGACACACTGCACTGGGCAAGCCACACAAACCAGATCGTGGCTACCTTAAACAGTATGGTTCTGGATACCATTTCCACCTCACCCTGGATGGTTCCGGACAGTCTGCTCGGATATCTGGCTTTTATGGCACTGGATTCCTCCGGCCAGACGTCCCTGCCCACGGCAGCCTACTTGCGGGGCCCATCCATCTATTTAAACCTGCAGGACAACAATCAGGGCTTTGTGGATTTGGGTCAACAACGGGAGGCGTACACCATCAAGGTCACCATGCGCAACGGTGGTCCCTTCGCTATTCGCTTCCTCTATGCCAATGGTGAAGGTCCCGTTGAAACCGACAATCGCTGCGGTGTGGCATTAATGTCTGTAAACCGGGCGGCACCTCAACTCATGTGGGCATTCCCCCAATTGGGAAGCTGGGACACCTGGGGATTTACCGAATGGCAGCCTGTCCGGTTAAATCCAGGCGAGAATCAACTCTCATTTGATCAAAAAAAATGGCCTTTGCAGAACATGAATGGAGACGTGAACCATTTCCGTATCGCCGGAATGGAGATTATGCCCGATCCCTATCCGGATTATTGAACCGGATTATATATCTTACACTTTCAGTCTGACTCAAATCCCGGTAAGGGTCTTTCAAAATCGTATATTGGGAAAATGGTTTCCCCGTAAGGTCCCACACCGGTTAGAATAAATTTCTTATAATCTTCTACGGTAAAAGGATTCCCAGCCGAGGGCTCGCTGATAATATCTCCGAAATGATTACGACTATAGGCGTGCAGGGATTTGGGATCCCGCACCACCCGTACCGGATGGGCGCCGCCAACCAGAGCCGCCACAATATCCGTGTCCGAATCACCATAGAACAGATGAATTCCCAGCTTCCGGATTAGCCGATGTTTCACCGTGTGGCGAATCCCTGTTTCAGGATCGCGCTCTTTGGGTGAAAAAAAGAGATTGTCATTCACCACGACTGGAAATTCAAGCTCCCGGGTTAAAAAACGCGCCAGGTAATCCCCATTCACGCCGGGGCGGGCGGTGATAAAATACACCGCGTGTCCCTGAGCTCGGAAAAAATGAACCACCTTGGCCATATCGGTAATGACTTTTGAATACACACTGTCGTGGGAATTAATCCAGGCGTAGTCCAGATGGGCGGGATCAGCGGGATTGGGGGGAACCGCCAGAAAATTATCCTCCGAGTACAAAATCGTATCATCAATGTCAAATCCCACCACCAGGCGGCCCAGGGTATTATCCGATTGGAGTGTGGTGGTAGCACAATTGGTGAAAAATACCAGTCCCAGGAGCAGAACTGTGTGACGACAGACCATTTTCCATGTTTGCATAGCGATCAATCCTTTTAGGGTGAAATGACTTTCGATTCACCGAAAGCTGTGAGATTTAACAATTGTCCCTTGAAGTTTGAAATGACACCGCCCTGATGCCGGATGTTTTTCAACCGCCCCTCCAGCCCAAAACGCTCCCAAGCTTCGGCTTCAGTAATATTACGCACAAGCCCGGCAGGAATATCCGCCGGTTCGGAGGCTGCCGGACGATAACCCTGCCATGGATTTGCCCAGGCTGTGTTGGGGCTCACCATGGCGGGAACGGCATAATGGGTTGCGCCCATCTCCAAAGCCCGTCCATACATATCCGGATACCAGCAGTCCGCGCAAATCAGAACCGCCAGCTTGCCCCAAGAGGTCTCCACCGGTCCCCACTTCTTAGCATCAGAGCGATTCACAAATCCCGACTCATCCGGCGTGAGATGGACTTTAGACGTAACACCGGCGATATTTCCCGCGGGATTGAACACCACCGATTGATTGAACAGACGATTGCCGCGCAGACGCCATTTCCCCTGCTGTAACGCAATCTCCGGCAGCAAAATGGAGCCACCCACCACCCAGCAGTTGTGCGCCTCCGCCAGATTTTCGAATGTCACCCGGTAGATCGCCCAGGCATCGCGAGCGTAGGTTTGAAAAATAGCCCGTTTCAGCCGCTGCTCAGCCGGTCCCACAAAAAAATCCAGGTAGGTTTTGAAAAATTGCCACAAAACCCGGCCCATTTTCGCTTTCGCCATTTCACTCATGGCCAGGGCCAGACTTTTCGACTTCAGCACTGGACCACCTCCCAATGTGAGATAAAATCCCAATCCAATGTATTCAGGAAAAACCAGAACGGTCTGTTCACCATCCAGTTTTCCAGGGATGGCACGCCGGAGTTTTTCATACAGTAATTCTACATCACGAAAATCATCTGCAGAGAGCCGCGGTGATACGGGGATGAGTTGAACGGGGAACATGCGGATAATCTATCTACACGCAAGTTTTCTAAAAGATGAAGTCAAGATACTGGAATTTCCAGGTATTGTAATATTCCAGTGACATGCCCATGAAGGAATTGAACATATACTGCTTACCCGATTCGCGATAGTAGAACAACTTAATGGTGGGTACAAATCTCAGGTTCGCGTAAAAGGGCACCATAAGATAACTGTCCAGTCGCATCATGAGCAGCGGCGTCGTATTCTGTTCCAAACCGGGCACTTTCACAAACTTGGTCCCCTGCAGATCAATTCGCCAGTTAATGGCATCCAGCGGGACTTTATAGCGGGTTTTGTAATCCACACCCAGCAACTGAGTGAATACGGTCTGGGTAACATCATACATAAGTGCGGCACTCAATTGGGTATTGGAAAAATTGCGGAACTGGGGCATGTACACTCCCAGATTCAACCCCAGGTCTTTGCGCTGTTTCTGTCCTTCCACGGGCGTGAACTCGGTGAGATAGCGGAGCTGTATAAACATTTCCGGCAATAATTTCATCTCGGTTATCTTACGGAAATTCACCCGATAGGCCGTATTGATTTCAATTTCATCCTGATGCTCCTGGGGTTCTTCAAATTCCAGCTCAGCCATGGCGTAATTGGTAATTACCCGCATCTCCCAAGTGCTGAACGGATTCTGGCGCCACAGTCGCAATTGCAATTGGGTATCCAGCAGATTGATGGGTGTTTGACGTAATTCAGGATAAATCTGCAAATCGCCCTGCTTGTAATTGGTGCGTTGCAGGGATGAATAGGTCAAACCCACCTTCTCAAAATCCCAGCGCCACAAAGGACGGTCGTCAAATTTTTGTGCAGATATCCACTCTCTGGAGAATTCCCCCACCTCCGTCAGCGATGAAAAATAGTACCGCAACGCCTCCTGCACGGTGATGGGGAAACCTTTTGGTGTACCTTTTAACAGCAGTGGTCCGGTATACAGCAACCCGCTACGGGTAATTTCGAATACACGCTGTCGCTGCTTCGCCCGCTCCAATGGCAGAAAAGCATTCGCCTCATCCATCAAATCGGTGGTGAGGACAACCGAGTACTTTTCTTCATTGTGAATATTGGTATGATGTAACTGCCAGTTATTATCAAACGGATTGGGATCCTGAATGCCATAGTAGTGTAACTTGTACCCGGAACGCTCACCCAGTGCTTTAATCTCCAGTAAATCCTTGCCTGCCAGTGCGATGGTCTCCAGTGTGAGCGTGTCGTTCAGTAACAACTCAATGTCCCGCGCATCCAGTCCGCCATCTGCCGCCAGCGAGTCCCACAATTCGGCGTCAATCACATTATCACCCAGAATACAGACTTCCGTATGGGTTAGATCGGTGAGGGCTGCCGCCACATTGGTGATAAAAACCTGGGGGGTTGCCACTGAGTCAATGGAAACCAGTTGGTTTGTTTGGCGGCCTAACAAACTACCGACAAGAAAAAGGCTTATGAGAAATTTCCACCCGCTCATTGAAGGGGAATTTACAAGCTTTTCCATGGGTAACAATGGAGAAACACCGGCTTTCGGTTGCAAGCGAAAATGCAGCGTCTGGAAGCTATTTTTTCCGGATTACCAGGAGAGTTTTAAAATGGTTTAGGCGATTGCACCACATTAATCCAACATGCTACGACGTTCCTCGAAAGCCTCTTCCAGCTCCCATTGTTTCAATTTTTTCCGATTCCGGTAGCGCATGAGTAACCAGCCCGCCAGTACCAGAAATGGCATAAGCAACCATAACATTTCAGGAAATTTGGCCAGCCGGAAAAAGGCGTAAGAGCGCTCCAGTTGCTGGCGCCAGCCGATTTCAAAATCCAGAATCGTTTCCCGGGCGGCCATCTCGTAGCGTTCATTAAATGTCATATTATCAGAAACCAGGATTAGCGGTAAGATGGTTTTTCCCTGTCGCTCCAGCATGTATTTGAACGCGTGAAGCGCTTCAGCATAACCCAATTCCGCCTTTGCCCGGCTATACGTGAGCACCATGCCCAGATCAGTCAGCGGAATGACATCGGAATGCAGGACCGCATTTCCCAGCGTGATGTAACCGTTCCAAGACCAGTTTCCTGCCACATATTGCGCCAGACCTTCGTTGAACCAAATAGGCATATCCACATTATTTTGAGCCACCAACACATGGGTCAGTTCGTGCCGCAAGGTGGTGGGCCAGTTAACAGGGTTATTATCGTACACATAGAGTGTGTTAGGATCCGTGGTAAGGCCGCCTGACCAGGTGGGTGCGGTGGGAATAAATTGCCGGACCCGGTCCGTATTATTGATGAAAAAAATGGTGAGTGAATCCCGCAGGCGCAATCCGGTGAGTGCCTGGATTTCCCTGGCAATTTTGACCACCCGCCCGGATGCATCCTGCAACAGCGTGGTGTCCTGACTATCGGTCACCAGCGTTAGCGTACCATCCTGCAACATGAGTCCGCGCACTGGTTCGGCAGGCTCACCAGGGGACTGGCCACAAACCGGCATTACCAGCAAGAAAATTGATAGGGTCAACCTGAGTATGTGGTATAGTAATCTCATCATCCCATGGTCCGGACCGGGTCCACATCAATACTCATACGGATGGATTTATGGGTATATCGCTGCTGAACATAACGGGTGGCGGTGTGTAATTGCTTCCCGGACGGATCTTTGGCTTTGGGTGATTTCACAATCAATTTCCAGCGAAAACCGTCCCGACTCCGCTCCACCAATGCCGGTGCCGGCCCTAAAATGGTCAACCCGTCAAAATCGTCTAAAATCTCTGCTACACGCCCGGCAACCCGCTCAACATCACTACGGCGGGGGCCGGTAAAATCAAATGTGACCAGACGGGAAAAAGGTGGATAATCAAGCTGATTCCGATCCTCCAGTTCCTTGTTATAAAACAGCTTCACATCCTGCCGGGTAGCGCATTGAATAGCAAAATTATCAGGCTGCCAGGTCTGGATGACAACCCTTCCGGGAAATTCACCACGCCCAGAGCGCCCCGCCACCTGATATACCAGTTGAAAGGTCTTTTCCCGGGCGCGGAAGTCGGGATAATGCAAGCCGGAATCGGCATTCATGACACCCACCAGTGTCACATTTTCAAAATCCAGTCCCTTGGCAATCATCTGCGTTCCCAGCAAAATACTGTACTTCTGCCGGGCGAAATCCCCCAGTATTTTCTGGTGCGCTCCCTTGAGTCGGGTGGTATCCAAATCCATCCGGCAAACGGACACATCCGGAAACAGTGCCAGCAAAGCTTCTTCCACCTTTTGTGTTCCCAATCCACCCATGTGTAAGTCCACCGCACCGCAGGCGGGACACGCGGTGGGTGGCGCCGATTCATAACCGCAGAAATGGCAGCGCATCCGGTGACCCACTTTATGATACGTGAGTGTAATTTCATCATCTGGGCAGGCTAATGCGTACCCACAACTTCGGCATTTCACAATTGGTGCGTACCCACGCCGGTTTTGCAGCAATATTACCTGTTTTCCACTGGCGAGGGTTTCCTCAATACCCGCACGCAGTTTGCGAGAAAAGGGCGAAGACCAATCTTCGGTTTCCTCATATTCCGTTGCCATATCCACCACATCCACCACTGGTGGGACGGCTTTTTCCCAACGCTTGGAGAGGTGGAGCGATTTGAAGCGCGACTGAATCTGGTTGTAATAGGTCTCCAGGGAGGGCGTAGCGCTGCCCAATATCACCACCGCCTTTTCAAATCGCCCCCGCATGAGCGCAACATCCCGGGCGTGGTATTTTGGATCCGTGTCCTCCTGCTTATAGGCATTTTCCTGCTCTTCATCCACCACGATCAGCCCCAAATCCTTCACCGGCGTCAATACCGCACTCCGAGCACCCACCACGATTTTGAATTCGCCCCGCTGAATGGCTTGCCAGGTTTGGAGTCTTTCTGCACCCCGCAGATTAGAATGCCACAACGCCACCACATCACCAAACCGCTGCTGAAAACGCTGCGCCAGTTGGGGCGCCAGGGCGATCTCAGGCACCAGCACAATGACACTCTGGCCCTTTTCCAGTGCCAGGCCGGCAGATTCCAGATAAACCTCCGTTTTTCCACTGCCCGCCACACCAAACAGAAAAAAGGGGGTAAATTCATGTCGCCCCATGGCCCGCTGAATTTCCTCGGTAGCACGCGCCTGTTCCGGATTCAGAACAATGGTTTTATCCGGTGGCCGATGGTAGTCTTTCAACGGATCCAGGTCTGGGCGCACCGGTCGTTTTATCAGAAGCCCCTTGTCAACCAACCCCTGCAAAACCGCACCAGTGGCACCCAGCTCAGCCTGCACAGCCGACTGCTGTTTTCCTCCCGGATAAGGCAGTAATGCTTCATAAACCGCCAATTGTTTGCTGCCCTTACGAGGCAACTGCTCCTGTGCCGTGGCGATTTCCGGAATCAGGAGAAAATCAGCCGGGCGCTGCTGGCGCATGGCAAATACATTTTCCAGATCAATCTGTCCGGTTCGCTGCAACCTGGTAACCACCTGGATCGCCTCAGCCGCACCAAATTTTGTTTTCAGCGCTGACAGTTTTACCGGTGATTTCTCACGAAGATATGCCGTTACAGAGTCTGCATCGTCATCATTCCTGGCGGCAGACTCCTGCCAGGTGATGAGTGTCTCTTTCTTTAATCGGGCATCCGATGGAATTGCCGTCTGAATCACTTTCCCTAAGGGCGTGAGATAATAGGTGGACATCCATTTCAGCAGATCCAAAAGCGGCTGGTTGAAAATGGGAACTGGGTCCACGATGCGTTCCAGCGGCCGCATTTTATCCACCATCTCAGGCGCAACCTCATGTCGAAATCCAATCACCATGCCCTGTTGTTTCCGGTGTCCCAGAGGAGCAATGACGCGCTGGCCGATCTGGATGACCGGTTGGATGTCCGTCGGAATCTGGAAAGAGAACGCCTGCCGCACATTGAGCGGGAATACCAGGTCAGCGTAGGGCGGATAAACGGGCTCGGTCATAGCGATTTAGTGTTTAATCTCCGGTAGTAAATAAGGTGCAATAATTGACTGCCACAAGTTATACCCGGCCGAATTCATATGCAAACTATCCGCTTTGAAAATGTCAGCAATGGGGTAACCATTTTCATCCAGCATGGGATGGAAAATATCTATGAAGGTTAGATCATCCTCATGAGCACAATAGCGCTCAATCAGCTGATTGGTGGTTGCCATAGCCGGAATGAATTGCTTACGGGAAGCGCTGGGTTTAATGGAAATGAACACGATGGGCGTACCAGGTAATTTTTCCCGTACCAAATGCACAAATGTTTTAAAATGGCCGAAAATAATTTCGGGAGATTCCCCGGCCGCCACATCATTATCACCTTCGTAGAGAAATATCTGACGCGGCTGGTATGGCACCACCACCCGGTCAAAAAAGTGGAGGACATCAGATAATTCGGATCCGCCAAAACCGCGGTTAAGGACACCATAGTCAGCAAAATCTTCCTCCAGTGTCTGCCAGCCACGGATGGAACTGCTTCCCACGAAAAGAATCCGCCCAGGCGGTATGGGGTTTCCCTGGTCCAGCTCCTCGAACGCCTGAATCGCCGACTCGAAACGGTGTTGCGGTCCCTCCTGTGGTTGCATTTGCTGCTGAAAAGTGCAACCAATCAGCACGGCAGCGAACAACCCGATCCGGATTGAGAGGCGCCTGAGATTGGGGTCTAAAAGAGCGTGTATATAGGTTTTCATGGCCGCTGAAACTCCGTTCCTAAGCGATATCGTTCTGAATTTATTGGGAAAGTGTCATTCTGCATTATCTTAAGATAGTATGAAAACATCACCAATGACGCAACAATCCCCGCATCCCACGCTGACCCCGGAAGAAATCCGTGGCGAATTGAAACAGGCGGGTATGCGCCCTACTGCGCAGCGCCTTACCATTTGTCAATACATCCTGAATCAGGCCAACCATCCGTCCGTGGAAGATATTAAAGCCTGGGTGGATGCTAAATTTCCCGGTATTAGTCTGGCTACTGTTTACAACACGGTTCACGCGCTGGAAACCGCCGGATTGGTGCAAGCGATTCGATTTGACCATTCCGATAAAGTCATTTATGACCGCAATACCGAACCTCATTTTCATTTTTTAGATGAGGATTCGGGAACACTACACGACATCCAGTCGGACCAGGTACAGATCAATCTGAATTTGCCAGAGGATATTCGAGTGAATGATATTTCTATTCTGATACGCGGGAAACGACAGTAGGCAGTTATTTGTCATTGCATTCTATTTAGAATCATTCTAAAATACGCGCGCTTGACAATTTATAAGTAAAAACGGCATCCCGGTAGCAAGCGGGTATGCTGAAACGAGTAAAAAACAACTCAAGGAGGAAAAAATGGCTGACCTGAAAGGAAGCAAAACCCACGATAATCTGAAAGAAGCATTTGCAGGTGAGAGCCAGGCCAATCGTCGCTACCTATACTTCGGTAAAGTCGCTGATGTAGAAGGTTACTCGGAAATTGCATCCAATTTCCGTGAGACCGCTGAAGGTGAAACCGGCCACGCCCACGGCCATCTGGATTACCTGAAAGCCGTCGGCGATCCGGCCACCGATCTACCCATTGGTGATACGATTGACAATCTGAAATCCGCAGTGGCTGGCGAAACCCACGAGTACACCGACATGTACCCGGGCATGGCCAAGACTGCCCGCGAAGAAGGTTTCAATGAAATTGCCGATTGGTTTGAAACACTGGCTAAGGCTGAGAAATCCCATGCCGGCCGTTTTCAGAGCCTGTTAGACACGATCAGCTAACTCTGATCATGAATACTTAAACCGCCAGTTTGTGGTACAGATACACCATCACAAGCTGGCGGTTTTTTTGATTTTTCCATCCTAATCCAAATTGCATGCAGTGCAACCAGGGTGACGGCAGCTGATTAAATCACATTCGTATGAGGGGAAACGACATGAATGAAAAGAAGAACATCTCATTTTTGCCCAGCGAGGGTTTAAGCTACGATCCCACGGAAGCAAAATACTGGGATCCGGCCCTGCTGAGCCAAGAGGTCGAGCGCGCATTCGAAATCTGTCACAGCTGTCGTATGTGTTTCAAATACTGCGATGCATTCCCCTCCCTTTTTGACCTGCTGGATAAAAAATATGACGGCGATGTCCGGCAGGTTACCAGTGACGAAACCGACCACATCATGGAAGCCTGCTTTCAGTGCAAATTATGCGAGGTCCAATGTCCCTACACGCCACGGGATGGTCATGAATTCCAGCTCGATTTCCCCAAACTGGTTCACCGTTATACCGCGGTTCGAGCAACCAAAAAACGCAAAACCCTGCGCGACCGTATGCTGGGAAATCCGGATGGAGCCGCCAAATTGGCACGGATGTCATTCGGCATAGCCAATCTCGCCAACAAAGTAAGTATTTCCCGTTTCTTTATGGAAAAAACCGTGGGCATTCACCGGGACAAACTCCTGCCCAATTTTGCCCAGACCACATTTGAGAAATGGGCGGAAAAGAGCGGCAAAATTCAACCCGACCCCGGCGCGGAAGCAGTCCTGTTCCAAACCTGTTTCGTTCAAAACAACGAGCCGGATATCGGTGTGGATACCCTGGAAGTATTAGAGCATAATGGCGTAAATACAGCGTGCGTGAATGGTCTGGTGTGCTGTGGTATGCCAGCCTGGGAGCAGGGTGATTACAAGCAGCTAAAGAAGAATGCTCTGAAAAATATCGATATTTTGCTGCCCTATGTGGAGAAAGGTGCCAAAGTCCTGGCCATTAATCCCACCTGCGCAATGATGATGCGACGCGAATATCCTGAACTTCTAACCGGAGAGGACAAACTGCGTGCCGAAAAGCTGGCCGCAGCTATCAATGATCCATCTGAATTCCTCTGGTCGATTCGTGATCAGGAGCGCTTCAAAACTGATTTCAAGAGTACCCCGGGCGAAAAAATCGCCTATCACGTGCCCTGTCATTTGCGTGCCCAGGCCGTGGGTTTTAAAGGCCGGGATCTCATGCGTAAAATTCCCCATGTAAAAATCAGTACCACCATGGAATGCTGTGGTCACAATGGTACTTATGCCATGAAAGTAGAGGGCTTTGATCCGGCGAAACGGCTGGGGAAAAAGGCCTTCGATGGGGTTCAAGGCGCCGATGCTGAACTCTGGTCCACCGACTGCCCGCTGGCAGCCATTCAGTTTGAGCAGCATGCTGGTCAGAAACCACTGCATCCCATGTCCGTTCTGGCCAGGGCCTATCGGGCGGATGGGTTTGAAACCATGATTGATCCGGAGGAGAAGCCATCCTCATAACACATCAATTTGCTCAATTATTCAAAGTGGATTCAAATTACCGGAGCGTTCACTTTGAAACCTGATGCGCAAATACCCGATAGCATTGATAGATATATCGCAGCTTTTCCGTCTCAGCTTCAGGAAATTCTGGAAAAAATCCGGTTAACGATTCGGGAAGCCGCTCCTGACGGTGAAGAGAAGATGAGTTATCAAATGCCCACCTTCTTTCTGAATGGTAATTTGGTTCATTTTGCGGTATGCAAAAGGCACATTGGTTTTTATCCTGCCCCCAGTGGCATCCAGCAGTTTCAAAAAGAATTGTCAGCTTACAAAAGCTCAAAAGGAGCCGTGCAATTTCCGCTGGATCAACCAATTCCTTACGATGTAATCCAGCAAATGGTGTTGTTTAGAGCGGCGGAAAACAGAGAAAAAGTAAAATTAAAGAGAGGGAAATAAATGAAACCCATCGAACGAAGTGAAATTCTGGATTATATGACCTACACCGAAAAACGGGAGGAGATTCGTCCGGACGTTCTCGCGGCTAAAGACCGTCGCCGGGTTCATCTGGGAGATGACCTCACCTTCCTGTTTGAAAATCGCGACACCATGTGCTATCAAATTCAAGAAATGATGCGGATTGAGAAGTTGGTACGGGAAGAGGATATCCAGCACGAGATTGATACCTACAATGAGATTTTGGGTGGTGACGGCGAATTGGGATGTACGCTGCTCATTGAGATTGATGACAAAGGGGAGCGTGATGTGAAATTACGGCAGTGGGTAAAACTCCCTGAGCATTTATATGCCAAATTGAAGGATGGCTCCAAAGCTTATGCTAAATTCGATCCGCGCCAGTTAGGTCAGGACCGTCTCTCTTCGGTGCAATACCTAAAATTCGACACGCAGGGTAAGGTCCCGGTAGCTTTAGGGTCGGATCACCCGGATTTGACATTGGAAAGTGAATTATCCGGCGATGTTCAAACCGCCCTGGCAGAGGATTTGAAATCATGACCTATTCAGGTTTTTAACAACTTATCCACATTTTCTCGCGAAATCTACCAAAGCCCCTGTTTTTACAGGGGTTTTGTTTTCCCGGCTGATTTCTCCTTCCCAAACCAGACCAATTTACTCCCCAATTTTAGTCGGCACTTTGATTCGGATCGTTAGCCATAAATTTACCAACCATAACTTGAAACGCCCCCTGGCAAATACCGCCTGCTCGCGCACTACCATTTTCACTAATATTTCATCTGTCTGTTTTTATTGGTATTAACGCGTTTTCTACCTAATTTCAGCCACACTTGACAGCATTTTAACCGGAGGTATTATGGAAGTGATTTCTATTCACTTATGGGCCGTACTGGTGGCTGCTGCAGGGTCTTTTCTGCTGGGAGCCATCTGGTATTTGCTCCTGTTTGGAAAAATCTGGCAGCAATTGGTGACTTCATCACCGCGGGATCAAAAAAATCCCACCCAGGCGATGATATTCACATTCCTGGCCAGGGTATTGAGCGTGTACATCCTGGCACATTTTATTCATTACACTCAGGCTGACACCTGGCTGGGTGGTTTGGAAACCGCATTCTGGATTTGGCTGGGATTTGTGGTGGTCACATGCGCCGACGAGATATTTTTCGCCAACAAGGGCATCCGTCTCTATTTCATCAACATCAGTTATCATTTTTTGGGACTAACGATGGCCGGCATTATTCTGGCGATCTGGCAATGAGGAAGATTCTCAGCTCCGCCGGTATAATTTCTGAACGAAACCATCCGTGAATCGATTAGTTTTGAGTATGAACGGAGGCAGCGTGATGTATGAATGAAATTAGAAGCAGCGACTCTTGAATATCGCGGTCATTGGTGGTGGCGCAGCGGGATACTTCGCAGCCATTACAGCAAAAGAGACATTTCCCCGGTCTGTTGTAACCATTTTTGAAAAATCCGGCCAGGTCTTGGCCAAGGTGAGAATTTCCGGTGGCGGGCGCTGCAATGTGACCAATGGAACGCCCTCCCGTACGCAATTAATCGCCGCTTATCCACGGGGTGGGAATGCACTGAAACGACTCTTTCATCGTTTTGATAACCAGGATGCCATGGCGTGGTTTCAGCAGCGCGGTGTACCGCTGGTGGTTGATCCTGATAACCGTGTGTTCCCAAAATCCCGGACATCCCGGAGCATTGTGGATTGTTTTTTAAAAGAGGCTGAGCGGCTGGGAATCGACCTCGTATTGAACAGTGGCATTTCAGAAATTCGGATGACTGCTGAGGGTCTGGGGTTGTGTTTTTCAGGCCGGAAACCGGTTTCGCGAACATTCAATAAGGTTATCGTGGCAACCGGAGGTTCTCCGAAACCTAGTGGTTTGGTGTGGCTTGAACGACTGGGGCATGACATTGTGGAACCGGTGCCGTCCCTGTTCACCTTTAATCTGCCCCGGGACCACATTACCCGTCTACCGGGACTGGGCATGAAAACCGCCCGGGTGAGTATTGACGGGACAAAATACCACGCCACAGGACCACTGCTCATCACCCACTGGGGTTTTAGTGGTCCGGCAATTTTACAATTATCTGCGCTGGCCTCGCGCAAGCTGGCTGAGCTCAACTACGACTGTACGGTACGGGTGAACTGGATAAACCTGACAAATGAAAATGTGGTTTTGGCGCGCTTCCAAGAAACAATCGCCACATGGGGTCAACGACAATTGTCACGGGTCAGGCCCTTTGAAATGCCGGAACGGTTGTGGCATTTTCTCCTGGAACGCTGTGGGTTAATTTTAGGAACACGCTGGCGCGAATTGAGTCGGAGGAATCTGAATCAGCTTCTGCAGGTTCTCACTGCGGACCGGTACACCATGAGTGGAAAGACCACATTTAAAGAGGAATTTGTCACCTGTGGTGGTGTGAGCCTGGGGAGCGTGAATACACAGACTTTGGAAAGTAAGGTTTGCCCCAATCTCTATTTCGCCGGGGAAGTTCTGGATATTGACGGGATTACCGGTGGATTTAATTTCCAAGCGGCCTGGACAACGGGTTTTGTCGCGGGACAGTTGGCATAAGCTGGGTCATGTGAGGGATGAGACAGTAGCAACGAAAGATGAAAATTCAATCCCCACGCCAATGTTGGGAATGCATTCGAAACTAAATGAAATTTATCCGGAGTACTATTTCGCCTTACCCTGATTTGCCACTGCCTGCATGGCTGCCTTGACCTTTTCCTCGTCACCCAGGTAATATGATTTAACGGGCTTCAGCTTTTCATCCAACTCATAAACCAGCGGCATTCCCGTGGGAATATTTAGCTTCACAATCGCTTCGTCAGAAACATCATCCAGGTATTTTACCAGCGCACGCAGTGAATTTCCATGTGCCGCGATAATGACCCGTTTACCCGATTTGATAACCGGTGCGATTTCCTGAAGCCAATACGGCAGGAAGCGGTTGACCGTATCCTTCAGGCATTCGGTAAGCGGCAGATCGGATTCTGGTAAGTCCGCGTAACGGCGATCATGACCCGGCCAGCGTTCGTCGGTTTTTTCCAGCACCGGTGGTGGTGTATCATACGACCGGCGCCAGACCAGGACCTGGTCATCACCGAACTTTTTTGCTGTTTCGGCTTTGTTTAACCCCTGCAGAGCGCCGTAATGCCGCTCGTTCAACCGCCAGTTCCGATGAACCGGAATCCACATCAAATCCATATCGTCCAGCGTGATCCACAGTGTGCGGATGGCGCGCTTCAGCACCGATGTGAAGGCCAGATCAAATGTAAATCCCTCTTGCTTTAACACCGCGCCAGCTGCATGAGCCTCGTCAATTCCCTTTTTAGATAAATCCACATCTGTCCAGCCGGTGAAGCGGTTTTCTTTGTTCCACACACTTTCGCCGTGGCGTAATAAAACGACTTTGTACATGGTTTTTTATCTCTCCAGTCTTTTCCCTGTCAGCGTGAGAAAAATTGCTCTTCGTCAGGCTCAGGCATCTATTTTTTTCACTATTTTTCTATATTATAACCCGTAAATACCCTGGTATTTCTTTTCCAGGTAATCCAGGAACGGTTTGGCTGACAGCTCCTCTCCAGTAATCTCCCGCACCAGCTCATCTGCTGTCTTGCTGCGACCATGGCGATGAATTTTCTCCCGCAGCCAATCCCGCAGCGGCAGAAGGTCACCCTGGGCCATTTTACCATTCAAATCCCGGATTTCCTGCTGAGCCTGATTAAACCACATTGCGCTATACAGATTCCCCAGCGTGTAGGTGGGAAAATAGCCAATGGCACCAAAAGACCAGTGGACATCCTGCAGCACACCGTTAGCATCTTTATCGGGTCGAATTCCCAGATATTCCTCCATCTTGTCATTCCACAATTCCGGGAGTTTCGCCACGGGGTAATTTTCATTAATCAGCAGTTTCTCAATTTCATAGCGCACCATGATATGGAGGTTATAAGTAGCCTCGTCGGCTTCCACCCGGATCAGACTGGGCTCCACCTTGTTCATCGCCTTGTAAAAATCATCCTCCGGCACATTCGTCAGGGACTCCGGAAAATATTCCTGCAATTTGGGATAGGCGAATGCCCAGAACGGACGGCTTAAGCCCACCAGATTTTCCCACAATCGGGACTGACTTTCATGGATGCCCAGGGAAATGGCCTCACCAAACGGATTGTCAGCCTCCTCCCCCGGTAACCCCTGTTCATACAAACCATGCCCGCCCTCATGGAGTGTGCTCAATAGGGCTGACTTCAGGTCATTGGCCATGAGTCGGGTCGTTACCCGCACATCGGTGGGATGGGTGGAGGTGGTAAAGGGATGAGCGGATTTATCCTGGCGTCCATACACCATATCAAATCCCATGGCCTTCAGCATGCTCATTCCAAAGTCCCACTGCTGCTCGATGGGGTAATCTTTTTTCAAAATCGAATTATCCACACGATCCTTCACCGCCGTAATATCCTGAATCAAGGGTACCAGACGGCTGCGAATTTCGGAAAACAGTTCTGTCACCTTCGCCGAGGTCATATGCGGTTCGAACTCATCCAACAGCGTGTCATAAGGTGTGTCCAATTTCCCCAGGTATTCAATCTCCCGGTGTTTGTATTCGACCGTCTTCTCCAGCGAGGGTTGGAACATGGAGAAATCGTTAGCCTGGCGGGCTTTTACCCACAATTGCTGACTTCTGGAGGCGTGCTTGGAAACCTCTTCCACAAATTCTGAGGGCAGTGCAGCGGCGTGATGATAATCCCGCCAAATTTCCTTCAACCGGCGCTGTTCACGAGCAGGCAGGGATTCATCCCGGATTTTTCCAGATCCCAAATCCACCAGTTCGCCCAGATTTTTGGACATGGTTTCACCCACCAGTGTATTATGCAGCAGCGTGGAAATATGGGCGATTTGATTGGAGCGGGCATCTCCAGCGCCTTCCGGCATGTAGGTTTCCTGGTCCCAACTGAGCAGGGCTTCTGCACCTCTCAAATAGCTAATTTTCTTTAATTCATTTAAAACATTTTCCAAAGCTGACATAATTTCTCCTTCTATTTACATATCAATCCGCTTTTCAGGGGGCAAAGATAATACCGGAAGCACGGATTCCATCCATAAGGATTCATTGGTTTTGGGAGAAGTTTAATTAGGAATTTGGCGCCGGTTTTTCAATTTTTCCAGCATGCTGAAAATCCCCATTCATCCGCTTGAAGAAAAATGGGCTTATTGGGTTGCAGGACCGGGACGCCGGGCTTGGCTGGACCCGTTGATGATTGCTATTTCCAATCCCTATCAATGGATTTGGGCTGTGGTATTGTTCTTTGGAATTCTCATCTATTCCGATTGGCGGACAGGGCTTGCCGCCATGGTGATCGGTGCTGCGGCGGGCGGGCTGTCAGACGGCATTAATTCCAGGCTTATCAAGCCCGCCACCGACCGCCGACGACCCGCTAAAACAATCACAGAAATTCAGCCCTTGGGGATCATGAATTCGGGAAAGAAATCATTCCCGTCTAATCACGCCACCAACACCGCCGCAGTCTGTACCGCAGTGGGTTTGTACTTTCCTGCTTTGCTGTGGGTGTTTATTCCCCTGACCCTTTTGGTTGGGTACTCACGCATGTACTGTGGTGCGCATTACTTACTGGATGTGATCGCGGGCTGGCTGCATGGTGCGGCCTGGGCTATCGTATTTTATTTCCTGCTGGAATCCACACTGCGACTGGTGGGGCAGCTGTAATTTTCACAAATCGATGTACGTGACGGCTCTGCAAGTAGCCGGAGAAGCACTCATCGGCAAAATCACGATTCACAAGCACCAAAGCTGAAACAAAATCCAAAGCGCATTTCCCAATTCTCAAAAGCGGGTCCTAAATTTTAGCGTGGCCTGAAATATTTCACACGCCTCTATAAGCTACACAACACCCTTAGGCCCATTGCAAATAAATAATCTGTGGTCCTTCCATAGAATCTGGCAGTCAATTTGCAGAACTGCATTTCACTCAGGAGGATTGATATGCAACGTGTAATGCTTTTGATCCTGGCAACAGGACTTTTCAGCCTGGCCGGGGGTCAGCAAGGCGCTCTCACATCCAATGATTTTGCCCGGTTCAATACCGGATTGGGCGATCCCACAGTCATTAAGGCAACCGGGAATGCTTTGGCTGATCACGGGATGAAAGAATTGGCGATTGACCGGGAGACACGCATCGCCCAAAATCAGTTCTTTTCACACAAGATTGAGGTGACGGGTATTACCAATCAAAAAAGCAGCGGGCGCTGCTGGCTTTTTGCCGGACTTAATATTTTACGTCCCCGCATGATCGAGGAATTCGACCTGGCTGAATTTGAATTTTCACAAAATTTTCTGTTCTTCTACGACAAAATGGAAAAGGCAAATCTGTTTCTGAATCAGGTAATTGACTGGCGCAGCCGGAATCCCAATGACCGTGAATTAACCTGGCTCTTGCAGCATCCCATTGGTGATGGCGGACAATGGAACATGGTGGTTGATTTGGTGGAGAAGTATGGTTTGGTGCCCATGTACGCCATGCCTGAGACTTACGCCAGTTCTCACACGGGAGATTTGAATGATGTATTGTCCAAGCGCCTTCGCAAAGCCGCCGCGGGCATTATGAATGGGAATAAAACCGGCATGTCCATTGAGGACGCGCATCAGATTCGGGAGGCCGCTTTACAAGATATTTACCGCGTGCTGGTATTGACACTGGGAGAACCGCCTCAGTCATTCACGTGGCAGTATGAGGATAAGGATGGAGACATCAGCAAGCCCAAAACCTACACGCCCGTGGAATTCGCCCGCCAGGCGGTGGAGGCTAATCTTGATGAGTATGTTTACCTGCTCACCAATCCACTGCAGGAATATTTTCAGACCTATGAAATCAGTCTAGACCGGGACTTGTTCGAAAAGCCGGACATGTTCGTGCTCAATGTTCCCATGGCGGATTTAAAACAGGCCACCCTGCAGTCGGTTCTAAATGACCAACCGGTATGGTTTGGCTGTGATGTGGGACAGCAGCATCTGGGTGATGATGGTGCCATGGTAATGGGGATTTATGATTTTGAGGCGCTCCTGGGTGTGGATATCTCCCTTACCCGGTCGGAGCAGTTGTTATTCCGTGAATCGATTCCTACTCACGCCATGGTTTTTGTTGGGGTGGATGTAGTGAATGGCAAGCCTCGTCAATGGTTGGTGGAAAATTCCTGGGGAACGGAGCGAGGGCGTGACGGCTACTGGACCATGACGGATGCCTGGTTCGATCAATACCTATACGGTTCGATCGTCCATGAAAAATTTATCACGCGGGAAATGAAAACGGCATTGACTGGCCAGCCGGTAACGTTACCGCCCTGGGATCCCATGTATTTAATGATAAAAGGGAAATAGTGGACAAATTCAAAGCCCTTGCCAATAACCGGGAATTGGGTTCATCAGCCCTCTTGGCTGAGTTCATCAACCTCATCCAACAGTCTGATAAAGAACAGATTGATGAAGGTATTTTATTGCTTCAGAATGCCTTCCCTGTGATGGCGGTGTGGCATTTTACCGAAGCCTTTTTCAAAAAACACGGTATCACATCCGAATCCATTACTGAAATCACGCACCTGGTCAGGCATGGTAAACGCGAAGTAATTCACCAGGCGCTGGAGCCATTAAAACGCTTCAAACGCTTTCTCACGTTTAGTCGTAGCTCCATTGTGGAGTCAACACTCATCAAATTGAACGAGCAAGTGGACCGGGTGATTTGCGCCGAAAGTTTACCCGCCCGGGAGGGTGTGGCGTTGGCAGAGCGGCTCCGGGGTGCCCGAATTTCCGTCCATTGTGTACCGGATATTGAACTGGTGAACCATGTGCGCGATGTGGATGTTCTACTTTTGGGAGCTGATTGGCTTCGACAAAATGAATTCGTAAATAAATTCGGTACCAAAATGCTGGTGGAGCAGGCTTGCACATCAGGAATCCCGGTTTACGTCCTGGCTGAGCGTTTTAAAATGGTAGATCATACCCTGCCCGAAGAGGAAGCCTTCTTCCAAACCTGGATTCAGGGCGGAAAAGAGACGCCCATTCCAATTTTTGAAATTGTCCCCAAGCGGGAGATGGTTCAATATCTGACCGATTAGGTGATTTTTGGATTCCGGACGCTATTCCCACGGCGAGGCGCTAAGAATGGAGATGGCAGCCAGGCGTACGATGTTTTTACTTTGTACGCGGGGTGTTATTGTGGTGAATATCCCCTATCGCGCGAAGAGAAACCGGTACTCTTCAAATTTTTTCAACAATTCGCGGTGCTGCCCCACTGCACGGATACGACCTTTTTCCAGCCACAGAACCCGGCGGGAGGCATAAGCCGTCGCTTCGCGGTGGGTGGTCACCAGTACCGCCACCTCCGGATAGTCGCTGCGCAGATGCTGCCAGAAGTGTCGCTCCGTGGTGAGATCCAGCGCGGCAGTCACATCGTCCAATAATAGCATTCGGGGATTTCCGGCCAGCGCTCGTGCAATCGCCGTGCGGGCGCGCTGTCCACCGGAAAGACCCACGCCACCCTGCTCCACCATTTTTTCTGGTGAAACTTCATTTTCCAGAACGGATGTGCGTGAAGCGGATGCCATGTGAACAGGCTCAATATGTTCCCGACCCATGGTGATATTTTCCGCCACACTGCCACTGAACAGGATCACCTCCTGCGGCACAAACCCAATCATTCGCGCCCGGACTTCCGGTGTCAAATCATGGACGGGAACCTGTTGAAATTCGATACGGCCTTCATCCGGTGTTAATAATCCGCCGGCCAGTTGGAGCAAAGTCGATTTTCCACTGCCTACCGCGCCCACCACGGCGACAATCTCACCGGGTTGCAGCGTTAAGTCCACGCCCTCCAGAATGGGCACACCCGTTCCCGGAAAAGCAAAATGCACATTTTCGAATGTCAAAACCGTTTCTTCATCCCGAATTTCTTCCGGCTCACGGGTACCCATCACCAGATTATCACCCGATTTTAATTCCTTCAATCGTTGCACCGACGTCTCAGCCAGCTTGGAGGAGACGAAAAACCAACTGATGGTCCAAATCGGTTCCGTAATGGCGGTGAGATATGCCACGAATGCGTAAAAATCTCCGATGGAAATGGATTTTTGTATCACCAGCCAACCACCGGCGAAAAGCACGATCACCAGTCCTACCTGATTAATGACACTTCCCAGACTTTCCAGCAGAGACCGGACGAATACCACCCGCTCTTCCTTGATTTTCCGCTCCCCCAGCGTACGGTGAAAAATCTTCGTCTGCGCCTGCTCGGTGGCGTAGCCAATTACAATTCGAATACCGGCAAACACACTTTCCAATACATCTACCGTGTCACTGGTAGCCTTTTGCCGTTCACTGTAGGCCCGAGCCTGCCAGTGCTCCGTTTTGGTCATGATCCACACGATGAGCGGTAGCGGTAAAATAGCCAAAAGGGTGAGCTGCCAGTGGAGCGTGGCCATTAGAATGATGGAGAATAACAGTGTCAGTGTTGCCTCCACCGGACGCATGACACCGGATGCGGAAAACCACGATAATTTCAAATCACCATCAATATCGTCGGTGAGCCGGGTAATTAAATCGCCGCTGCGAAACCGGTTAAAAAAGCGATGATTTTTCCGCAGAATGCTGTCAAAATGATCCAACCGGATGGCCTGACCAAATTTCAGGTTCAGGAAATAGCGGGTAGATGGGAGCAGCCATTGGGTGATCTCCCGGGCAATTCCCAGCCCCAGAATAACCAATATCCAGGTACGCACACGGGTGAAATCAACACCCTCGGTGAGAGAATCAATCACATACTTAAAGACATACGGATAGAGCGAACGCAGTGCAATGCCTACCGTGGTCAACAGGAACAGCGCCAGCATCCCGCGCCATTGCCGGCGCCAGTATCCGACGAACCATTTGAGGACGACCCGTAGCATCAGACCGTCTCTCCATCCGGATGATGAATGGTCTGACGCATGACCAATTTGTAATAGGGACCCTGCTTAGCCATGAGTTCGTCGTGATTCCCGCGCTCCAGAATTGCGCCATTCTCCACATAAAAAATCTGGTGAGCACGCCGGATGGTGCTGAGACGATGGGCGACAATAAAGCTGGTGCGCCCGGTGATGAGCGATTCCAATGTGCGCTGAATCCGCTGCTCTGTCCCCGGATCCACCGAGGAGGTGGCCTCATCCAACACCAAGATATCCGGGTTCACCGCCAGCGCCCGGGCGAATGCCAGCAGTTGGCGCTGTCCGTAAGACAAGTCTCCGCCCCGCTCAGCCAGAATAGTGTCGTAACCGTCCTGCCGGTGGGAAATGGTGGTGTGAATCCCGGCGATCTTGGCAGCCTCAATGGCATTTTCATCGGGCAATTCGTTCCGAAAGACCTTCAGATTTTCCAGAACCGAAACGGGAAACAGGTAGAGATCCTGCAATACCAGACCGAACAGTCGCCGGTATTCATGGGGATCGAATTCCCGGATATCGGTGCCATTCAGCAGAATGCGTCCACCCGTCGGATCCCGCAGACGGCAGAGCAGGTTAATTAGCGTGGTTTTACCCCCACCGGTGGGACCCACGAACGCCACGCTCTGGCCGCCATGGACGGCGAAGGAGACATCCCTGATGATGGGTTTGTCCGCGTCATATTCGAAATTCACATGGTCAAAGTTCAGCGATTCTACTGTTTTTGGAATGGCGTGGGGTTTCGCCGGTGACTGGATAGAGGACGCCGTATCCAATGTGGAAAATATCCGGTCGGCCGCACCGCCGGCGCGTTGAATCTCCGCCAGTTGTTCGGTGAACATGTAAATCGGCCAGGCGATCTGGGCAATGTATTGGGCAAAAAGCACCAACGTCCCCACGGTCATGGTGCCGTCCTCGATCCAGTGGGCACCATTCCACAAAACCAGAACCGTGGCCACCACTTCAAAGAACATGAGCCCGCGGAAGATGCCGTAATTGGTGAATCCCAACCATCCGGAAAAACGATTGAAATCCAGCACCCGCTCATCCAGTCGGCGGTGTGCCCAGTGGAGGCGATTGAAAATCTGCAAGATGGGGGCTGCCTTGACGAATTCAGCCACGACGCCGGTGACTTTGGCGTAACGGGCGCGTTCCTCCCGGTAATAAGGGCGCAGGAATTTGAACATGAGAATGGCACCCAACACGATGAGCGGCAGAACCGTGCCCGCCACGGCGAACAGACGCAAATCCACGGTGGCCAGGACGATGAGTGCACCGGTGAGCATTCCCAGCGAGAGAAGAATTTGCTGAGACATGGTGGAGGTTAGGGCGATGATGCGCTGAGGATCCGATTCCACCCGACTCACCAGTTTCCCCGTGGGCTCGTTTTCCAGCACCGGCAGTCCCAATTTCAGCAGGTGACTGAAGAGTTTGCCCTTCAGGTCATTCACCGCAAAAACACCGGCTTTCTGCGCCAGCCAGTGGGCAAAAAATGCCACCAATGCCGACCCGGCCATGGTTCCCAGATAAAGGAATCCCGAGCGCATCACGGCACTGAATTGTCCCGAGGGAATATCGTTGTCAATAATTTGCCGGAGAATCAGGGGCTGGATTAGGACAAAGATGACGCCGGCAAGCGAGAGCAATAGGGCGGTGAGAAATAATTTCAGGTACGGCCGGATAAACGGGAAAATCCGGCGAAAGATTTCCCGCACCGGCAGCGTGGCTGCCTGCGTATCCTCAAATTGATCGTCTGTGTCCCACCACATGATTCTGCGCTGCCCTTTTTATTCACGCCTTTCCTGGCGTTGAACGGTCTGAAGACTCCACCAATTTCAACAGATTGTCAAGGGAAAAGGGTGGGATTTTCGCGCGCCTTATCACAATACCAGGGTAATCTTTGGTTGCGGCGTAAGCGGTTAAGAAATCTCAAATCTCAAGCATCAAATCTCAAACAAATCCCAATTCTCCATACTAAAAAACAGACTTCAGCGCCTGTATGAAGTCGTTATCGTTATCCCTGGTGTTGCGTACGCGGATGTTTTTCTCCCACAGGGACGCTGCGTGCTCCGGGTACTCAATAGCGCACACCAAAGCGTCATGCTGAATTTATTTCAGCATCTTGTTCCGCTCAGAGGGAGACGGCCGGTCAGTTCCAGCTATTCTCGGTGCTCTCAGTGGTGAATGTTTTCTCTTTCCGCTTACGATTACGCTATTGTGATACTAACACGTGAAAAGCCCCGGTGTCTTTAGCCGGGGCTTCCTCAGTTTAAATTCGGATATCCGTCAGCTAATTTATCTTTCGTTCCTTCGATTTATGTGTATTGATCTTGATCAACATCATTCTCTCCATGCCTGTCTTGCCGTTACCGGGCTAAAACCACTTTTCGCACAAGATTATATGCGTCATCCCGAATCTGTAACAGGTAGATGCCGCTGGGGGCCGGTCGTCCGTTTGGCGTCAGACCGTTCCACTGGATCTGATAATTTCCCGCCGCGTAATGCTGCTCGATCAGCGCATTGACCAAGCGTCCCTGCAGATCAAACACATTCACCGTGATGGCGGTGGGCTCCACCACCGTGAAGTCAATGGTCACGCTGGGATTGAAGGGATTAGGGAAGATTTTTTCCAACTGAAATCCACCGGGCAGGGCGTTCTGGTCTTTGTCAGACACGGTGACAGAAATAGCATCGTGTTCCGTCCGCGTACCCTTGTAGTCCACATCGCTGAGCCGGTAATAGTAGGTTTCCCCAACCGCCACCGCTTCGTCAGTGAAAGTGTACGCTGTGACGGAATTGGTGGAGCCCTGACCTTTTAAAGCAGCGTGGGAATTAAAATCGGCGATCTGGCGCCAGGGACCCTTTTCCGTGAGTCCCCGGTCAATGATAAAACCCAGATTCTCGATCTCCGAATCGGTGGTCCAGCTCAACTGTACCGCACTGTTCTTGCTGGATGCTTCCCACTGGGAGAGGGTGACGGGGAGGGATTGGTCGCCAGCGTTATTGGGAGTTCCCCAAGTTTGTGCCAGGTCAGCAGTCCAAGTAAAATCAGAATATTTGGTACCGCTTCCAGTTAGCTGGAGAGAAGTGGTTGTTGACCCTGTTCCATCTTCAGAGATTCCGATGTCAGTCGAGGTCACCCCATCCGCAGGGCCACCTGAACCAGAAAATGTACCTTCATAGCTAAGAAACTGAATCAGATTACCATTGTAACTTAAGGCCATACCATCCGGCCCATTTTGAATACCTGACCACATCAAAGAATAATAAGTAAAGCCGCTAGTAGTTGTGCCCGATGTAAATTGATCTAATGTGTTTGAATCGTAAGATGTACCATCACTACCGTTGTATAAGTTAATCTGAAAATTGCTCAACGTATAACTGCCGCTATTCTCAACAATAATTTCAACGCCTTCATTCGCATCGGTCGAATTATTATCATAGTGTATTTCATTGATCCAGGCGTTTGGCAAAATAACAGGTGTTGCATTTGCATCTTGATATTGATCAGAGTCGGTCCAATCGGTACCATCAACAACAAATGCTCGGAAATAATATGTAGTTCCGTTGCTCAATCCAGTAACCGAGACACTCGTACCCGTGCCTTTGTAAACAACATAGTTACCGGTACCGATTTCTGATCCAGAGCCAAAAGTAGAGCTGGCTGTATATGCAGAACCATCGCCTGAGGGTGATCCATCTACACTGGATCCCGATTTTGCTAAGATAATGACATTATTCCACCAAGTCCCTTGGGCACCGTCATAGTTCGTCCAACTAAGATCTATTTTTGAATCACCTGGTGAACCAGTAAGGGAAGTAATGCCCTGAACTTCTGCCTCGTCCGACACTTCCGTGGCCGCAGAAGACCAAGTGTCGTCATTGTTGTCACCAGTGACCTCTTTATAGGTATATGCGGTGACATAATAGGTTGTGTTGTTTGACAATCCGGTAACAATTATATCACCGTTTGCATCGGTGGTTTGTCTTGTTGCACAATAACTGTTACCACTTTGAGTGCCACTGCCGAAAGAAAGATTACCATTGAAATCGATGCCGTCAGTACTAGAAACGGTCGCATCGTTGCTTGCACCAGCACGCATAAAGACGACCACGCCATCCCACTCCGTTCCAAAAACACCTGAAGGTTTTGTCCAACTTATATTCATTTTTGAAGATGTCAATGAATTGATGGTCAAATTGGATATTGCTGAGGGTGTAGCTGAAGTAGGCCAGGATTCAAAATCTCCGTTGGTGACATTTAGTGAGTTGCCCGAGGGTGATTCGAACGTAACGTCATCAATATATTGAATCTCAGGAGCCACAAAACTACTTTGATCATAAAATCGAATTCCAACCAATACGTTGGTAGCCCCTGTGGGGACAGTCCCGGATTCACTAAACTGCTTCCAAGTTGACTCACTTACGTTTGTATAACCCCTGTAAGTTGTGGTTGCCCCAGTCCAAAAATATACAGCACGAGCTTTCACATGAGCACTCGACTGGTACCAAAACGAAAAGGTATATGTATCGCCTGCGTTCACAGCCACTTCTGATGAACTGGTCAAATCGCAGTTCGCTTGAGTTCCAGTCTGAACATCAACTCGAGCGCAAAATGTTCCAGCATGCACAACCGTAACCTCTTTATAAATATCTATTCCAGTATCACCAGTCCAATTGTCCGGAATAGTTTGAGCCCAACTGAGGGTTGTATTAAAAATTATTATTATACCTACAATGAACCTCAAAATCCATGATTTGACAAATCTCATCTCTCCCTCCAAATCTTCCCTTTTGTCTTAAATTCCCTGGTCATTGGTCCCCGACTGAACTTCGAACAAAAATTACGCCAGCAGGCGAGTCTTCCATTCGGGTCAAGTGGATCAATTCCGGAAAATGAATTCATCGTGGAGAACTGAATCCACGCTACCCCCAACGACCTTATCTGATTTATTCAACGAAGGTTAATGTAATCCGGGAAACGAAAAGTTCCAGCCGGTTTTGGAAAAACAGGGATTTGTTAGGATTACTCAGGTATCGGTTTGAAAAATCCGTGTCTTAAAAAGTCCACTTCACACCCACCTGGGGCATGAATTCCCAATCCGATGTGGGCAGGAAGTTATTACTCAGCTCAAATCCACCACCCACGCCCCAGACGGGATTCAGGTTATACCAGAACTGGGGTCGGGCGAGGACCACGGTATGTTTTGCGTTTCCCGTGGCATCATCCTGGGTCCAGATGTCCAGATAGCCGCTTAGGGTGAGTTTGTCTGCCAGAAAATTCTCGTACCAGGCGACGGTGAATTGAAAATCGGGCGCGGTGGAGCCGTGCATGTGGCGGTAGAGCAAATCGGTGGAAAGCACCCGTCCACCCACCGAGATCGGGTAGTTCAATCCCGCCAGCCACACCTGTCCCAGACTGCCCCATGGTGCCATACCATCGTTGTATTGGAGTGTGAGGGACCATTGGGTAGGCCAGTTGGGCATACGGAAATAGCGAGCGATTTCCCAGTACGCCACCGACAGACTACGATTACCCGGATTATCGTAAGCCATATCCACAAACCAGAATGTACTGCCATAGGCGTCGGGTTTGAAAAATTCCAGGTAAGTGGTGAAATAATCCCGGGCCACCCCGTCCGACTGTTCACCGAAATCATAATTGAGCTGGAGATATTGCGCCTGAGCGGAATTGGTCAGGCCGGTCAGGGTGGTGATGGTGAGCAGACTGGTGATGATGTAAAATTTGCGCCACATGGTATGTCCTTCTTTCCTTTGCCGGGTTGCCGTGAGATATAATCCAACGGGAATGGGTGGCCAAGGGAAAAATTGGAAAGTCGCGTTGTGATGACGATGTTTTTTCCGGCTTCTGCTAATTCACCTTGACACCAGCGGGAATCAGCATTAAATACCAACCCGATGTTTCGAACCCATCGGCAGCTTCAGCCAAGCCCACGACCCACCCACTTAATTCCCTGTTTTCGGGAATTTTTTTTATCCGGGAAGCGTTTAAACGATTCTTTAATGGTCATGGGAGAATCCGTCATGCTGAACTCGGTTCAGCATCTCAATAATAGACAATTCAATAGCCCGGATCAGGTTCGCAGTTGCTTATCCTATCGGGTCAAGTTCACAACCCACCCCTGCCCGTCTGAAGCCGGTCTCCCCCTCCAGAGGAGGGGAATTCCCAAGCTGAAAGCGCCAAGCTCAGCTTTCGACAAGCTCAGGGAGACAACTGAGCATTTTTCCCGATTCATTCGATGTTCTTTACCTTTTCATCGAAGGATAAAAATCGCCCTCCTATTTTACTCATACTCTCATTTGGGTGATTATTCTCCGGATCATTTCTTTCGGAAAATGACCTTTTCTTTATTCGACTCCATTCGATTCATTCGATGTTCATACCAAGGTGCACAATGCTAAAACTCCCCGGCCTTATTGACGTCCATGTCCACATGCGGGAGCCCGGCGCTGCCCATAAAGAGGATTGGGATACGGGGACGCAAGCCGCGCTGGCCGGTGGTGCCACCACCGTTCTGGCCATGCCCAACACCAATCCGCCGGTGACTGACAAAGCGGGTCTGAAGTTGGCGCAAACGGCCGCTTCCGAAAAAGCCCGCTGTGACTGGGGACTCTATCTGGGCGCCGGCGCTGATAATGCTGGTTCCACAGTGGACCTGGCCAAAGAGGTTGTTGGGTTGAAAATGTACCTGAACCAGACCTACGGTCCGCTGCGACTGGATGATATGCGCCACTGGATGACCCATTTCGAAACCTGGCCGGCTGACCTGCCCATTGTGGCACACGCGGAAGGCCATACCGTGGCAGCCATGGTGCTGCTGGCGGAATTATTCAACCGGCCTGTACACATTGCCCATCTGGCCAAAGCCGATGAGTTAGCCATCATCCGGAAGGCAAAAGAACGAGGGATTCCCGTCACCTGCGAGGTAGCGCCGCATCACCTCTTCCTCAACACCGATTTTCTGGAAAAATTGGGACCCGGTCCCGGCGAAGTGCGTCCCCGGCTGGCATCCCCGGCAGATAACGCCTTTCTGTGGGAAAATCTGGAATTTATCGACTGCTTTGCCACGGACCATGCCCCCCATACCGTTGCTGAAAAACGGGGCGAGAATCCGCCACCGGGTTTTCCGGGACTGGAGACCGCCCTGCCCCTCCTGCTCACCGCGGTCCGCGAAGAGAAGCTCACTGTGGACGACATTTCACTGCGGTATCACACCAATCCGGAAAAACTGTTCAATCTGCCCTCGCAACCTGAAACCTGGATTGAGGTGGATGAAAATGCCGAATGGACAATTCGGGGTGCGGAACAATTCACCAAAGCCCAATGGACACCCTTCGAGGGCTGGCGGGTCACCGGCAAGGTGGAGCGGGTTGTGCTGCGCGGTGAGACGGTATTCCGGGAGGGGAAAATCCTGGCCGCGCCGGGTTCGGGCGTTCCGGTCAAATCCGGGGAGTCGGCCCTCCGGTGATGCGGATTCTCCACCGGCACGACTTTTCCTCCTTCAGCTATTTTTTTCTTTCGTTGTTTAATGAATTAATCGCCACCAGCCGCGTTTTGCCGGCTCAGTCTGGTTGGCCATATTGCAGCGAGTGCAGCTCCAGAAACGCACAATACTATTTAACCTTACATCAAAAATTTACCGGTTGCCCTGCGACCCGCCTCCAGTTCGTTCTGACGCGGCAGGCAAACTCAGGGAGACAACCGGTAGCACGCAGACTTCCAGTAATAAAGGAGACCACCCCATGACCTCATTCGTCCCACCCTTACGCAAAACCAATCCGCACCTGCCGTTTGGCGATCAGCGCACCGCTCCCTGGTACGGACATGACATTATTTCCGTGAAAGAAATGAGCCGCAAAGACTTGGAGTATATCTTTGGCGTGGCTCACGAAATGCGTGAAATGGTTGCCCGGGTCGGATCCTTCGATCTATTGAAGGGGAAAATCCTGGCTAATCTGTTTTACGAACCCTCCACCCGAACCAGTTCGTCCTTCACATCCGCCATGGAACGGCTGGGCGGGAGTGTGATTCCCATTAACGAGGTGCACTATTCCTCCGTGGCCAAGGGCGAATCACTGCCGGACACCATTCGGACGCTGGAATGCTACACCGATGTGATTGTGTTGCGCCATCCGGAAGTGGGTGCGGCTAAAATCGCTGCTGATGCCGCCCGCAAGCCGGTGATTAATGCCGGTGACGGGATTGGCGAACACCCCACCCAGGCATTGCTTGATATGTTTACCATTCTGGAAGAATTACACACGGTGGACGGACTCACCGTGACCATGGTGGGGGATTTGAAATTTGGCCGGACGGTACATTCCCTCTCACGATTACTTTCACTTTATGGTGTAAAAATCAATTATGTGGCACCGGAAATTTTACGGATGCCGGCGGAGATTATTACCGAACTCGACGAGAAAGGTGTTTCCCAGGCACAATACGATGTTCTCACGGAGGAGGTGATACAATCCAGCGATGTCTTGTATGTCACGCGTGTGCAGCGGGAGCGGTTTAAAGACACGGCTGAGTATGAAAAAACCAAAGACGCCTTCATCATTTCACCGGATACTTTGACGCACGCCAAAGACAAAATGATTGTGATGCACCCCTTCCCGCGGGTGAATGAAATTACCCCCGGGGTGGATGAAGACCCCCGGGCGGCCTATTTTCGCCAGATGGAATATGGACTCTATGTGCGCATGGCGTTATTGGCCATGGTGCTGGGGAAGGCATGATTGCTGCGGATTACAAAGGTGAGGGCAGGATCAATGCCTGGATGGATCAATCATCTGGTTATCTTGCTGAGCTCGTCAAAGCACAACCAGATGATACACTAAAATATTCATCCACATTCGTCCTGCGACCTTGCATCAATCCACTTCTTGCGGGGAACCGGAGCTCAGGAAAATGCGTGGGGCCTAAATGGGAAAACCAATATGACCTTCATCGAAAAACTTGAATCACGAGTTAAATCAGCAAACTCACTATTGTGCGTGGGTCTTGATCCGCACCCGGAGACACTTCCCGAACCCACCGCTGCCGCTGCGCAAGCGTATTGTGAAAAAATCATCACCGCAACAGCCCAATACGCCGCCGCATTTAAACCCAACAGCGCTTTTTTTGAGCAATTCGGTGCGCCGGGAATGGCGGCATTGGCAGCGGTTATTCGGGCGGTACCGACTGAGATTCCCGTTATTCTGGACGCCAAACGCGGCGACATTACCTCCACCGCAACCGCCTATGCGTCAGCGGCTTTTGACACGCTGGGAGCGGACGCAGTCACCATCAATCCCTATTTAGGACGCGATTCCATAAATCCTTTTTTAGAAAATGTCGCCAAGGGGGCGTTTCTGCTGTGCCGGACATCCAACGCGGGTGGCGCCGACCTGCAGGAGCTGCAATTATCCACGGGTGGTTTGTTGTACGAACAGGTCGCGGAATTGGCGCAGCGGTGGAATACCCACGGGAATCTGGGATTGGTGGTAGGAGCCACCCAACCGGAAGCGCTGGCACGGGTTCGGGCGGTGGCACCGGAACTCTGGATGCTGGTGCCGGGCGTGGGTGCCCAAGGCGGTGATTTGCATGCCACGCTGGCAGCAGGATTACGACCCGACGGGATGGGCTTACTCATCAATGCTTCCCGCAGTATTGCAAACGCAGATGATCCGGCCCAAGCAGCCCGGACGCTGCGGGACGACATTAACGCCAGCCGGAAATCCAACGAGACACAGCCGGAACATTTTTCTCCTCTGAAACAGCGCATCGCGGACGGACTGCTTTCCAGCGGATGTGTGAAATTCGGCGCATTCAAACTCAAATCCGGTGAAACCTCGCCCATTTACATTGACCTGCGCCGCCTGGTGGCGTTTCCCGCGCTGATGACCGATGTGGCCCGGGCATTCAGGGGCATTTTAAAACAGCTTGAATTTCAACATCTGGGCGCGCTGCCCTACGCGGCGTTGCCCATCGCCACGGCCATTAGCCTCCAGGGCGGCTGGTCCATGCTTTACCCCCGTAAAGAGGTGAAAGATTACGGCACGCAAGTTCCGGTGGAAGGCGTGTACGCGCAGGGTGATCGTGTTGTGGTGATTGACGACTTGGTATCCACCGGTGGCAGCAAATTTGAGAGCATCAAAAAGCTGGAAGCGGTGGATTTGGAGGTGCGGGACATTGTGGTATTGATTGACCGGCAGAAACAGGGACAGGCTATCTTCAAGCACACCCCGTATACGCTTCACAGCGTATTCAGCATCGCCGGATTATTGGATTACTGGTACACGAACGGCGCAATTTCCCGGGAGCAGGGGCGCCAACTGGCAGAATTCGGATTGTGGGACGTGCCGTGAGTAGTTGGGGCTACCGGCATCTGATTCGTCCGCTCCTGTTTCAATTTCAACCGGAGACCATGCACACTGCCGCCATGACGTTGTCGCGGATGGCAGGACGTCCGCCTCTGAATTGGCTGACACGCAGTCTGTTTGGCACCCATGACACAAAACATGCAGTCACGGTGTTTAGACTCACCTTCCCCAACCGGATCGGTCTGGCGGCAGGATTTGACAAAGATGGTACAGCTTGGCGCGGTCTGGCAAATTTGGGGTTCGGCCATCTTGAAATCGGTACCGTCACACCCCGTCCCCAATCCGGTAATCCCAAACCGCGCAACTTCCGCTTACCAATCCAAAACGCCCTGATTAATCGCATGGGATTCCCCGGTGTGGGTGCTGAGGCTGTCTTGAAGAATCTGCCGGCTCCGGGAGCACCGCGGAAATTTGTTTTGGGTATTAATATCGGAAAGAACAAAACCACACCCCTGGAAGCGGCCGCTGATGATTATACCTCGCTGGTGAAATCGTTCGCTCCGGTGGCTGATTATCTGGCCGTGAATATCAGTTCGCCCAACACGGAAGGCTTACGCCGGCTGCAGGGACGGAACTTCCTGGATGAATTATTGCGCGCCATCATTTCGACCCGGGATGCCGAATCGGTGCGTCTCAACCGCCGGCTGCCATTGCTGGTAAAATTGGCGCCGGACTTAACCGATGCGGAACTGGACGATGCCCTCAGCGTCATGCTGGATCGTGGTGTGGACGGCGTCATCGCCACCAATACGACGATTGGACGGGCGGGCGTTGAAAATGACCCTGGGAGCAACGAAACCGGCGGACTCAGCGGGCGACCCTTGCGGGAACACGCCACCCGGATGATTGAAAAAATCGTGGCCAGATCCCAGGAACGCCTGCCGGTAATCGGTGTGGGTGGCATTGACTCGGTGGAAAGTGCACAGGAAAAACTGGATGCCGGGGCGGCATTGATTCAGGTTTACACCGGATTGATTTATCAGGGACCGGGGTTGATTAAACGGCTGGTTTCAGGCGTGAATTAGGGCTGCGCATCAGATTTTGTCGAAATTATGAGCCGTTCTCAGGAGAACAGCTTCTCAACACCGCACAATTAATCAAGCTTCAATTCAGGGATATTTCGGAAAAAATCCAGACTTTCGGGGTTTTTCAAGGCGTCGTGATTTTTCACTTCCCCACCCTGGATCAGTTGCTTCACCGCAACCTCCACTTTTTTTCCATTGATGGTATAGGGAATGTCAGGTGCAGCCAGAATTTTGGCCGGGACATGACGCGGACTGCAATTTTGACGAACTTTCATCCGAATGGCATTCGCAAGAGCGGAATCCAGGGGTTGTCCTGCAGCCATTTTTACGAATAGTACCACCCGCTCATCACCGTTCCAATTTTGCCCCACCACCAGCGTGTCCGCAATCTCCGGAAAACTCTCCACCACGCGATAAATCTCTGCCGTTCCGATGCGCACACCACCGGGATTCAGCGTGGCATCCGAGCGACCAAAAATCTTAACACCACCGTGTTCATTGATTTCGATAAAATCCCCGTGGCGCCACACATTGGGGAACTGATCAAAATAGGCGTTACGATATTTTTCGCCATTCGGGTCATTCCAGAAATAGACCGGCATGGAGGGGAAAGGCGCGGTGCAGACCAGCTCACCCTTCGTCTTCAAAACCGCTGCACCGGTTTCATCAAATGCCTCTACTTTCATCCCCAACCCCCGGCATTGGAGTTCACCCCTTCGGACGGGTAAAACCGGATTGGCCAGGGCGAAACAGGAGATGAGATCGGTGCCACCGGAGATGGAGCCCAGCAGTACATTGGATTTAACCTCACGATAGACATAGTCGAAGCTCTCCTCCAAAAGGGGCGAGCCGGTTGAAAGGATGGCGCGTAGGGAATTGAGATTAAAATCCCGGCCAGGTTTGGCGTCGGCGGCTTCCAGTGCCGACAGGTATTTAGCGCTGGTTCCGAAAACGGTAATGCCCATTTCTTCCGCCATTTTCCACAAAGCTGAAGCGTCGGGGTAAAATGGATTTCCGTCGTACAACACCACTGTTGCACCAACCGCCAGGGATGAGACCAGCCAATTCCACATCATCCAACCGCAGGTTGTGAAGTAGAAAATGGTATCCTCACGGGTGAGATCGGTATGAAGGCGTAATTCCTTCAAATGCTGGATCAGCGTGCCGCCGGCGCTGTGGACAATGGATTTGGGCAAACCCGTGGTGCCGCTGGAGTACATGATGTACAGCGGATGATTGAAGGGAAGTTGGACGAAGTCAATTTCCGTCGGGTCCTGCACCAGAAAATCATCCCAAAGAACGGCATTGTGAAAATTGTCCAGAGGTGGTTGGCTGGCGTAGGGCACAATCACCACGGTCTCCACGGTAGGCAGTTTGTCCAGAATGCCGGCGAGTTTTTCCAGTGCATCGAAACGTTTTCCACCATAGAAATAACCATCGGCAGCGAAAATAACTTTGGGCTCAATCTGTGAGAAACGATCCAGCACACCCTTGATGCCAAAATCAGGGGAGGACGAGGACCAGATGGCGCCCAGACTCGCCGTTGCCAGCATGGCAATCACGGTTTCCGGCAGATTGGGCATAAATCCGGCTACCCGGTCATGGGGACCCACGCCGGCGGCTTTTAGGGCAGCGGCAGTTTGCGCCACTTTTTCATACAGTTCCCCATAGGTGAGGGTGGTGGTGACCTGGTCCTCACCCTGGAAACGAATGGCGATGCGGTCGTCTCGGAAGCGCAACAGATTTTCGGCAAAATTCAGTCGTGCACCGCTGAACCATTGGGCACCGGGCATTTTACTCAGATCATCCACTACCTCTTCCGGCTCTGCGGAGTGACGAATCGCCATGAAATCCCAGACAGCCGCCCAGAATTGGGGAATCTGGGTCACCGACCATTCATAGAGGGCGGCATAATCAGGCAAATCCAACTGGTAAAGTTGGTTCACGAATTCCCGGAATGCCGTCATCTGAGAGCGGGCGATGTTTTCCGGAGAGGGTGTGTATAAAATTTTAGCTGAATCCGTCATGATGCACTGTGAGGTTTATGAAAACTCAGGTTTGATGGGTTGCGATAAGGTCATTCACTGAGAAAACGAGGTATGGCGACAGTCGGGTGACGCGTGGTTTATTTGGTATGTTTGCTGGATGGCCAGGGTTTGCGCTCCAGACTGAACCGGCGTCCAAGGGTGGTGTACTCTGTCCCGGCTAGACGAGCCACCGGATTCAGCAGCCCCACATCAATCCGGCCGTTTTCCAGTAAATGATCAGCCACATGAAACCGGATCACTTCACCGATGACCAACGCGGCCCCACCAGGTCCCGCATTCCCCAATTCCACAATCTGAATCCGTTCGCACTCCATACTGATGGGCGATTCGGCCACCCGCGGAACGGCGACCAAATCACTGGCTGCCGGTGTAAAACCGGCGTACTCGAATTCGCTCATCTCCGGCGGTAGTTCAGTGGCGGTTTCGTTCATGGCAGCGGCCATCTCTTCGGTTACCACATTCACCACAAACTCACCCGTCGCTTCAATATTGGTCCAGGTGTCCTTTTTCGCGCCATCCGATCCCCGGCGTCCGGGTGAAAAACAGATGGTGGGCGGATCGGAGGAAATGGCTGTGAAAAAAGAAAATGGCGCCAGATTCAGCACACCATCAGGGGAGCGCGTAGAAACGAAAGCGATGGGACGCGGCACAATGCTGCCGATGAGCAGTTTGTAGTTTTCTTTATAAGTCTGTGTTTTCGGATCTATCACCATTTGGAATCATCCTCTTCTAACCAGCTAAGGGGGTAGCCGGGATCGTCAATCTCCAGCGCCAATGCGGTGAGATGGAGTGGCTTGAAGGTATCCACCATCACGGCCAGCTCATTGGTCTCAGTTTTTCCGATGGAGTTTTCATACTTACCGGGTTGGGGTCCGTGGGGCAGTCCGGCCGGGTGCAGTGTAATGGAACCTTCACTGATGCCCTTGCGGATCATGAAATTGCCCCGGGAATAGTAGAGAATTTCGTCGCTGTCCACATTACTGTGGGCATAGGGCGCGGGGATGGAAAGCTCATGCCAGTCAAACAGACGTGGTACGAAGGAGCACACCACAAATCCCGGCGCCTCAAAGGTTTGATGCACCGGTGGTGGCTGATGGATTTTTCCCACGATGGGCATAAAATCATTGATATTGAATATCCACGGGAAATAATAGCCGTCCCAGCCCACCAGATCGAAGGGATGGTTAGCCTGGTAGATTGTTTGGTAACCGTTGGTAAGCTTTACGAGAACCTCAAACTCCCCGGTTTTGTCCACCGGTGGCTGCAACTCCGGGACACGAAAATCCCGCTCCATGTAAGGTGCATGCTCCAGATGCTGCCCATGGTGATTGCGATACCGGGCAGGCGTTTTTAACGGACCGGCCGACTCCACCCAAAAAATTTGGTTTCCATCGGTGTTG
>JAIPJR010000015.1 GCA_021734045.1 Fidelibacterota bacterium | reverse complement strand
AAGCGGCCATGGCGTAGTTAGTTTCGCCATGTATTTGGTTTTGCGCGATTTTTTAGGTGATTTCACGCGAACCACCACATGCAACCAGCGGTCTTCCACATCCCGTCGAAACCAAGTCACCCCCATTGCCAAGAAGCAAACCAATATAATAGAAGAACAAGGTTTTAGAAGCACGATTGCGAAAGTGTTTTTCAGCCGGAAACAGTACCATTTTTATTGGGTGTATCCCGTGCGGGATGTAAACTTGCCCCCAATATGGCAGCACCCGAAAAATTTATATTTCACCAACGGGTTCAGGATGCACTCATGGAGCAGCGACCGGTTTTGGCGCTGGAATCCACCATCATTAGTCACGGTATGCCTTATCCGGAAAATTTGGAGTTTGCCCGCCAGGCTGAACAGGAGTGCTACCAGCACGGCGCTGTTCCGGCGACTATCGCCATTCTCGACGGATTGGTACATGTTGGACTGGATGGTGCAATGCTGGAAAAATTGGCCCGGGGTAAAGGTGTTGAAAAAGTGTCCACGCGAGATTTGGGCTTGGTGCTTTCCCGCCGAAAAAGTGGTGCCACTACTGTTTCAGCGACGATGCGGCTGGCTAACCTGGCGGGGATCAAAGTCTTCGCCACCGGTGGCATTGGTGGTGTCCATCGTGGTGTGAATGAAACCGGTGATATTTCTCTCGACCTGAAGGAGCTGGGCGAAACACCGGTTGTGGTGGTTTCAGCGGGTGCTAAGGCCATTCTGGACCTGCCCCGCACGCTGGAGTATCTGGAAACCATGGGCGTGCCTGTATTGGGCTATGAGACTGACGAATTTCCAGCTTTTTATTCCCGAAAATCGGGTTTACCCCTCCCGTGGCGGGTTAATTCACCCCACGAGGTGGCCGCAGTGTACCGGGAGCAGTCCAACTTGCGACTTCATACCGGCATTCTGGTGGCGAATCCCGTCCCGCAAAAGCATGAAATTCCAGCCGAAGAATTGAATCCTGTCATTGAACAGGCACTCTCAGAATGCGATGGCCAGGGAATCCATGGTAAGGACGTTACCCCCTACCTGCTGAGCAAAATCGTGGATCTCACGGCTGGTCGCAGCCTGAAAACCAATGTTCAACTGGCATTAAACAACATCCGCCTGGGCGCCCGTATCGCAAACGAAATCAGCTCGTTCCAACGCTAATTTAATCCGAGCCCAATCATGCCACTGATTTACCCGGGCCAAAATTTATCTCCTGCCATTTGATGTCATAACGAGCACGAGCAGGCGAACTGTTCACCCGTAAGATTATCCCAATACCTGAATTTCATTGTAAGAAATTGAGAAAACTATTCTATCGGCGGTAAATAGGGCAAAAGATCCACAACGCGGTCCACGACGACGGTGGGTTGGACATCCGAGTGATCACTGAATTGAAGTGAATTGCCCCCTGACTGTACCAGCGCTGTGGGTATGTGATTATGAAAGCCCATGGAAATGTCCGTGGAAAGCCGGTCACCCACCACCGCAAAGTCCTGGATTTTTAACTTCATCCGGGTGGTAATGCCATGGAGCATTTCCCGGTAGGGTTTGCCGATATATTTGGGGTGGACACCGGTAGCGGCCGTAAAAGCGGCAGCCAGGGCACCTGCGTCGGGCATGGATTCGCCATCCGTGACGGGGCAATTCAGATCGGGATGGGTAGCGATAAAGGGTACGCCCCGGCGTAACCAATAACAGCCGCGATGGAATTTTCCATAATGAAAGGTCGTATCAAATCCCAGCACAACGAAATCGGGATTTTCATCGTCCACTATATAGCCGGCGGCCCGGAATTGTGATTCCAGCGCGGGTGTTCCAATAAGATAGATGTTGGCATTGGGTTTCAGCCGGTTCAGATATTCAATCGTGGCTTCCGTGGAGGTGTACACCATCTCATCGGTGACACTTAGTCCCATACGATTGAGTTTGCGAGCATAGTCCTGGGCTGTTTTAGAAGAATTGTTGGAGACGAAAATGTACCGCAGATTGCGTTTCGTCAGCCCCTTCAGAAAGTCTGGCGTATATTCAAACAGTTCATCGCCCAGATAGAGAGTACCGTCCAGGTCAAGAATGAGGGCTTTAACCCGGGAAAATGCTTTTCTTATCGCTGCTTCTCTGTCTTCTATCTGCGTTTTTTCTTCTTCCATTATGCATTCACCGTCTAAGTCCGTACAAGATTACCGATTAAATGGTGGTTTTCCACCCATTTTTCATAAACACGTTTCTGATGCGCTTGTTCTTCCGGGTCCCACTCCAGCAAAGGTGCCGCCAAAGTGACTACTGCGTCCAGACACTCCAAACCCAGTCCCGCGTGTGTTCCCAAACTGGTACGACGTAACATGATATCGGCCAGGGTTCGCGCGCCTTCATTTTGAACGGCATAAATGACCTGCGCTGCAATATCCGGGTAATTGGGATGAATCTGTCGGGCCAGATCGGTATGATTTTCAGTTAATGCCGTGACGCTTCCCGCCCGGCTGCCGTAAAAATGAACCAGATGCTGTGCCACCGGGAGCGGTAGATTGTAACGATTTGCTAGAATGCGAGAATGCTGCTCAAAATAGATGGGCCAATCCCCAATCCCCTCAGCTCCCCGCAGGGGTTTCTCCCGTGTCGGCGAATGTCGAACAGTCTGCCCCAACCGTTTTTGGATAACATCCACCGTCTCTTCCGCCAGATTCCGGTAGGTGGTCAACTTCCCCCCGATAATAGAAAGCATGTTACGGTGCCCACCCCCACGCGTGTGCTCAAAAATGATGTGCCGACGCGTTACCTGGCTTGCTTTTTTCGCTTCAGGTTCATACGGTAGTGGACGAACACCACTGTAGGTATAGAGAATATCTTTATGGCTGAACTGGTGCACGGGAAAAAAGAAATTGAGTTCATTCAGCAGGTATTCGATTTCCGCGTCACCAATGGCAATGTCATTCAAATCACCATCAAAGAAAATATCGGTGGTTCCCACAAGATAATAATCGCGCCAGGGAATGAGGAAAAAAGGTCGTCCGTCAGAGCGGGCTTCCATGTAAAATGCGTCCCGCGGCCCGCCAGGGAAGCGCTGAATCACCAAGTGACTACCTTTTGTGACGCCCATTCTCCGGTTGACATTATCATCCACCACGCCCAGGACTTCATCTACCCAGGGACCCGCTGCATTCACCAGGTACCGACCGGAAACCTCCCGGGTTTGTCCGGTGATGGTGTCCGTTATTTCAATGGATACGCCGTCGGATGAAATGTCATTCAAGGCTGTCAATTCAGTGTGGGTCAAAAGGGTCGCGCCATGGACTTTGGCGGTGAGGGCCAGCTCAAGGCACAAACGCTCAGGCCAGGGAACCTGGCAATCGTGATAGGTAGCCATCCCCCGCAGATCATCCGGTCGCAGGTAGGGATTTTCCCGTAGGATGGTCTTGCTACGATAATTCATGGCATGATTGGGTAGAGATTTATCATAAGAAAGCAAATCGTAGAGCACCATACCGGCTTTGATGAGCAGCGGACCCCGTTTGCTGTGATCATACAGGGGCAGGCGAAAGGTCATGGGATGTACCAGATGAGGGGCGTTATGCAGCAAGCGTTCCCGCTCCCGCAGCGATTCACGCACCAGACTGAATTCATAATATTCCAGGTATCGCAAACCGCCATGGATCAGGCGTGTGTTCCATGTGGAGGTGGCATGACCAATATCCACTTTTTCCACCAGCAGCGTAGAAAGCCCCCGCAACGCAGCTTCCAGGGCGATTCCGGCACCATTGATGCCGCCGCCCACCACAATCAGATCAAATAATTTATCGGACTTCATCTGAGGCTAAATGTAACCTGGGAGGTTAAAAGTTAAACAGGGATTCCGGCTGTTTGACAGCTTTACAAGGTTTTTAGGGTGAAACCGGAAATCATTGCGCATACTTTCACCCTGGCGTTATGAGAATTAAAAACCAGTCCGATTATCGGGGAATTAATCATTTCATCCAACAGGCAAGCATTCTCATTTAGCAGCGTGTTGGTAAAATTCACGGCTTATACTTTTTCAAGCGCCAGCTCCCATCTCAACCAGATTAAAGCATTGGCCAATTTCAATCTGACATTAGATTAAGCTTACAGAGTTACATCAGAGGAGACACCGGGTCACAATCCAGACGGCTGGTGTTGTGATTCCACAGGGGGATTAAATGGGACAAGGTAGGATGAAGTTAGGTAAAAAATATTTGTTAATCAGTTTGCTCATCAGCGCAGGAGTATTCATGAGCTGCGAATCCACACCAGGGAATAATTACCAGGAACTATTTGACGCGGGTGAATTCACCAAAGCCCGTGCATCAATTGCCCATATTTTTGCCACTGCGGAGGACATGGATCCCGTACAGCGCCTGGATATGGAATTTTTGCTGGAACGCATGAGTCGGATCGAGAAGGACTTCACCAAAACGCGAAAAGCGGTGGTGGCCGAGATCAAGGAAACCATACCGGATGTCTCCAATGAGGATATTCGCCGCTGGGAGGAAAGTAAAGCTCTGGAATTCCGCATCATTGATGGCGAGAAGCGCTATTTTAACCGGGCTGCCCGCAATCTTTTTCGGATTGATCCCACCGCTAAAGCCATTTGGGAAGAAAAACACCCGGAACAGGAAATGACCTCCGGCTCCGGTGCCAAGTTGGAACTGGATAAGCATAATGCCCAAATTATGCGCGAGGTGGAGACTACCGGTCGGCGTTATGTGAAGCCAGTCCGGATGCGTGTAACCCAGCGCATCGATGTGGAACCGGGTGTCGTACCTGCAGGTGAAATGATTCGCGCCTGGATTCCCTATCCCCGCCTCATCCGCGATCGTCAGGTGGACATTTCACTGAAAAAAACGACCCCTGCTCAGTACATCATCGCCCCCAACAGTACCGCATTACAACGCACCATTTATTTTCAGGCACCGGCACTGAAAGACGAACCGACTCATTTTGAGGTGAGCTACGAGTACACCAGTTATGGTCTTTATGCACCAGTCATTGCCGAATCGGTTGAACCGCTCCGGGCAGGGGAAAAATTCGCGCCTTACCTGGCGGAAGAGCCGCCACATATTGTCTTCACACCGGAACTTCGAAAATTATCCGAACGGCTCCTGCAGGGAGAACAAAATCCGTATCGGAAAGCCCGGATTTTATTCGAATGGGTGGATAATAATATCCCCTGGGCGTCAGCACGGGAGTACTCGACCATTGGTGAAATCTGTACCTATGCTTATGAAAATGGTCATGGCGACTGCGGCATTCAGACCCTGCTTTTCATCACATTGTGTCGCATGAACGGCATCCCAGCCCGGTGGCAATCGGGGTGGGAATTCCAGCCCCCGGATGACAGTATGCATGACTGGGGCATGATTTATTTTGAGCCCTATGGTTGGGTGCCCATGGATGTGACCTACGGACTCCGTAAAACCAAAGAGCGGGATTTGCAGTGGTTTTATCTTTCCGGGATGGACAGCTATCGGCTGATTTTTAATGATGCGATTAGCCAACCCTTTTTCCCGGCAAAAACCTTCCCGCGCTCAGAGACCATCGATTCACAACGCGGCGAGGTGGAATGGCGCGGTGGCAATCTCTATTTTGACCAATGGGACTGGAATCTGGAATGGGAGGTTCTGGAGACAGGCTGATTTTTCAGAGATGATTTTCCACCCCTGTTTTTTATTAATGCAGTCTCAAAGAGAACCGCGCTTGCTCGTCACACGGAATAAATTTCAAGGTCTACGATCGACGGCAGGAAGATGCTGAAACAAGTTCACCATGATTGATTAAGTTCATCCCCAAAAGGATCCGTTTCGAGGAAAACAAACGGGATTTATGGTGAGCGATATCTACCTTCTTAATACTGCTTTCGTAAAAATATAATCCGGTATTTCTGCGTTGAAGTCTATGGAGTCCACGATAAACTCGGTTCCTTCACCCGTCGAAAGCATATCTTTGAAGGTCATGTGTTTGGGGTACCAGCGTCCTTCCACTTGAAAAACCTCTTTGACCAAAGCTTCTTTCAATAATTTCCCGCTGGCGGCATAACGGGTTTCCTTCAGCGCAATATTCCGCTCCTTGTCAATCCAAACCCGGCGGGAATGATAGGTGATGCCGGGATTTTTGGCCGTGAGTTCCAGAATCCAGCAGTCACGCCCGTCAACGGGTTCACTCCCCACAATTTCCGGGGAATACATTTCCGATAATGTCTGATCTTCCATCATGTCTTCATAACTCAGGTCGGACCCCATGACCGATTGCCGCAACATGTGACCGGCAATCTGAATGATGCGGTCTGTGGCAGGTGAATAGGTCCAGAGCTGGTCACCCACCTTCAGCATTTTGGTACCCCGCTCTCGTGCCGGTGCCAGATATTCAGTATAGGCTTTTTCGCTGCCCTGAGTCCAGGATTTGGATTGAATGGAGCGACTACCACGCCGGCCGTGAATAATCATGGTGGAAACCGTCACCCGGTTCTCCGCCACCATGTTGTCATCCAGCGCTTGTAGTAATTCCTTCGCAGTGGGTTGCTGCTGCCCATTCAGAAGTGGTGTTAACTGAGACACCATGAGTACGAAAATAGCGCGACCAATTCGATTCATACTAGTGACGCCAATCATGCTCAAACCTCCAATTCTTTAAATAGCGATGCGGTTTGGCGCCGGTATATCCCGATTCCGGCGAAGGCGGTACCGATGAAGGTGGCCAGCAGTCCGGGGATAAAGCCAATGTACCAGGTGGTGGTGGTGACCTTGGTGCGGATGACATTGTCCATCATAATGCTGCTCTCCTTCATCATGGAACCAATATCAATTCCATGAGACTGAATCCACAATCCCAGTGATACCCCGATGGCCGTACCAATGATGGAGCCCATGATCCCAATCAGTACCGATTCCAACAGCATGGCGCGATAAATCTGCCCGTGGGATTCGCCAATCGCCAACCGAACACCGATTTCGCCATAGCGTCGCAAACTGCCCATCAGCCCGGAATTCCACAGAACCAATGACATCACGATAATAAATATCGTTACCAGTATCGATCCCATGGCACCTACCATATCCAGAATCCAGCGATTTCCGTTTTGATCCGCAAGGGTAACCATGGTGGGTGAAAACTGGTCTTCGGTATAGGAATATCGAGCGTTGAAATCGTCAGCTAATGCCTGGGCGGTCTCATCGCGGTAATTATCACCCGGCATAAAACCCACAATTTCACCGGCAGCATCCTCCATATCCAGTGCCCGGCGTGCCCCCCTGATATCTGCAATGATACTACCCCGGTCCAGCGCGAGAATGCCAAAATTCACCGTACCCGAAACCGTGAAATTAAAAAATGCCATGCTCCCATTCATGGTACTGCTGATAATTGTGGCCACCTGACCCGGCTCCACTTCCAGTTTGCGTGCCAACTCATCAGCCACCAGAATCTCATTGGGCTGTTGGGGCGCCCTGCCCCGTACGATGGATTCGTTGATTTTTAATCGCTTCAGCTCGCCGGCATCAGGATTTAACAAATCCACGGCAAACCCCATCGTCGGTGCCTGGGAGCGGGTTTCACCATGTTCATCGGGAATATCCAGGAGTCCACCGAAATGAATCCGGGGAGTGAACTGCCATTCCGGATAGGCATTTTCTAACTCATCCAGCAAGGCTTCCACTTCCACCAATGCCAGATCATTGGGCATTTCGTCTGACAATTCTGCATAAGCCCGCGACATAACCTTCACATAGCCGGTTTGAAAATTGGCCGTGGTGGTAATCATTCCTCCCAGCGCTCCATTGAACCAGGAATGCCCCAGGGATGTGGCCATGACACCGGCGGTGACAGTGAGAATCGGGAACAGACTGCGGGAGCGATCCCGTAACAAACCTTTCAATAGGAATCGTATCATGTGAGCTTCCCCCGCAATGCATCGGTAGGTTCAAGTTTGGCAATTCTGCGGGTAGGTAGGAAACTCACAATTGTAACGGTCAGGAGCACCAACAGGGTGGACCCCAGTACCAGGAAAAAGGAGTAACTGGGTACCAGTTTACTGCCCATGGCAAACCCAAAATCGTCAACCATTTCCGGCATCTCCCAACCATGCGTGGCAAACCAGACGATGAGCGGTGTACCATAAATCGCCCCCAGTAAAGCTGCCAGAATACCGTACATCCCGCCTTCTATAGTAAACAGCCCAATGAGCTGACGCCGCGTTAACCCCAGTGCCATGAGCGTCCCCATCTCCTTCTTGCGCCGCCAAATAGAAAGTACCTGCGTGTCAAAAATGGCTAATAACGCCAGAAATAGCAGCAGAAAATACATGATTGATCCACCGACCTGCTTACTGGCCACCATCTCACGGAGATCCGCCATGAGAATATCCATGCCCTTATAATCCCATCCCGGGAGTACCGGCGGTTCGGAAATCTCTTGTTTCAATGTAATCAGCGTGGCTTCACCGGGCATTTTCAACATGGACTGTAAGTGCTGCAATGGCACCCAGATTTGGCCGCCATCTACACTGCCGACGATGGTGGAAAAAATATGTACAATCTGCACATCCTGGGCATCGAAGGTGCCATTGGCATCCCGCCAGCGTACCGTGAGGTAATCGCCTACAGCCAAACGATTTGCCTTGGCCATTCTGGTGCCGATGAGCGCCGGAATCGCGTGATCTGTCCGCAGAAGCTGTTCACTGGGAAATTCCATGATCTCCTGCTCGGGAGGGATACCCTTCAGCAATGCCGACGAAACCCGCCCCTGAGGATAAATCGTGGCTTGCGTAATCAGGATAGGGATGGCGTCACCGGCCTCCACGGCCCGCCGGGCAGCACCGGTTACAGGCTGATGACTCTCCTCCAGCGTGAAGGGATCGTAGGGATCATATTTGGGATGCCAATACTGTCCACCGGCATATTCAACCCGGATCATGGCATCCTCCGATTGGTACTGCATACCCTTGTATAAACCCTGCATACCGATAATGGTGACAAATGAAAGCGACAAAACCACCACATTGAGCCAGGTCCGCAATCCCGCCCCAATTACATTACGAAAAGCCAACTTAAAGAGCAGCATAATCACTAACCTCCTTGCGGTGTCATCACGTCATCGGAAGCGATTTTCCCGTCGAATAGCGTGATCTTACGCCGCAGGTATTGAATCACCTTTTCGTCATGGGTGGAGAACAGGTACGTGGTTCCCAATTCCTGATTCAGCCGCACCATGGCCTTTAAAATATGATGCGAATTTTCCGCATCCAGATTGGCAGTGGGCTCGTCCGCTAACACCAGTTCCGGCTTTTTCACCACTGCCCGGGCGATGGCCACCCGTTGGGATTCGCCACCGGATAATTGCGCGGGACGGCTTTTCATCTTGTCCGTCAACCCCACCCACTCCAGGGCATCCAGGACCATCTTCTTTCGCTCGTCGTTACTGAGCCCCAGCAGCAGGAGCGGGAATTCCACATTCTCGTACACCGTATAAACCGGAAGCAGATTGTAGGTCTGAAAAATGAATCCCAAATGATGATTGCGCAGGCGGGCGGCCTCCTTGTGAGAGAGCTTCTCGATAAAATGTCCCAGTACCTGCGCAGAACCCTCGGTTGGTGAATCCAACGAGCCAATGATGTTCAACAGGGTTGTTTTCCCCGATCCACTGGGTCCTACAATGCCGGTAAATTCACCTTTTTCCACGGTTAGATCAATCGCCTCCAGCGCCGTAAACCAGGTGGTACCCATGGGATAGCGTTTGACCACATTTTTTAGCTCAATCAAAGGTTGGGTCGTTGATTTCATCCGTCGCTCCTGCCCTTCCAACCGCTGAAAGCGGTGGAGTGGGGGTTACAGTTGTTTGCCAGATTAGTATGCATCTTAAAATTTTCTGCTCAAATGGTGTACATCAGGGTTAACTGCAGGCTTTTCTGCGCCATGAATGCAATGGAGGATGACGCCTGCCAAGTTAATTCTTTATCCATATAACCGGCCAGAATCTGCCAGCTCAACCGGTCATACTGGCGCTGCCATCCGGCATAATAACCGGAAAAATGGAGATTATCATTGTACAGCGTGAGCAAAAAGAGCTGATCCATGAACCCGATGGGATAGTTGAGTTGCGCAGCAAATGTCTGACTGGGTTGATCCAGCGCTGAATTGTGAATATTCTGGTATTCCGTTACGGCATATAATCCATTTCCAATACCAAACGTGTAATCGCCGCCCAGCGTGACAAGGTTCATCCATGCTATAGTACTGGATTTGGGTTCCATCACCCGCACCGCTTCGAACCACAGTCCCACACCAACATCCCATTGGCCATCCAGACCGATGCGCCATTCCGGTGTCTCGCTACCCGCCAACACCTTCTCATGAATGGTCACTGCCAGATTGCCCAATCCCATTGGAATTTGAAGACGCCCGCCCAGCTGAAAGGTACGTCGTTCAGCCGGGTAGAGATCAATGCCCATGGCCAGATCTCTCGGATTGAAAATCGTCCATGCCCATAAATTCTTGTTGTCCAGCCAGTAATAGCGACCTGTAAATGCCCAGACCCCCTGCGTCAGCCCCAGAGGATCCAGTGGATTACGGGCATCAAACCAGCGCAGCGATCGCAGCAGTCGCGCCGGCCCAAAATTCAACTCCTGTTTTCCAAGCCGCACCTCAAATTGATGGGTTGACCAGCGTAGCCACGACCGGTAGAGCAGTTCATCCAAAGGCGATTGGATACTCTGGGCGCCGGTGGTGAGGTTGAAGTAGAGGTCAGCCGCCACATCCATCTCCAGCTGTCCGCCACTCAGCATTCCCAACGGTCCGAAATATTCCGGTAAAAACCGCACCGAGATGTGAGGAGAACCGGAGGCATCATTCACGCGGGTGTCCTGACTCATTTTAATGGTGAAATCGCCGGCGAATGCCAGTTGGGCAAGTGCAGTCCAAATTATCAGCAATTTCAAAATTGAAGAATTGGCGTGCACCATGGTTACCGGGAACCTCCCTGAGGTAACAGTCCGTAGAACCAAAAATTGATGAGCTCCCGAATTAAATCCAGTTTCGAGGGAATCAATTTGTTCAAGCGTGGATCCTGAATCAAATCCTGCACATGGTCCAGCATGAATTGGAGGAAGTCCAGATTCATATCAGTACGCAGCTCGCCATTTTGCTGTGCTTTTTTGAAAAAATCCATGGTCAAATTCTGGGCAGCAATGGCTTTTTCCCAAAAATGCTGCATCAAATCCGGATCAGCATGGATGAGCTCGTCCAGGAAGTCCTCACTGTACTTGGCGCTCTCCTCCATCTTCACCTGAATAATGAGTCGTAGTTTTTCTTCGAAAGAGATATCCATGTCGATAATCTCATTAAACTTGGCAACCCCGTATTCCACCATATCGTCCAGGATTCGCCACACAATCGCCTGTTTATTGGGATAATACTTGTAGAAGGTCACCTTGCTCACATTGGCTTTGCGACAAATTTCTTCCACGGTTACCCGCCGCACGCCGTGCCGACTCACGAGCTCTCTGGCGGACGCTAAAAGTTGATCATGCTTGGAGCGTGGTTTCTTGTTTTTTCGTGGGGGAAGTATTGATTCCATAGGGCTCTTATTTACGATATTCGTTTTCTTGTTCCATATTCGTTCAGATAATACCGTATTCGTTTGATACATGCAAGAAATATTTGCAGCCCTGGTGTAATTCTTAACTGAACCGGTGCGTAATTGTGCTTGATAACCATCCGGCGCTTGGCGTATTCTTTGCCCAGTCATCGGGTGGAAATAATATGGATGGAGTTGATTCATGACGGAGAGCTGGTTGGGGGTTGACCTGGGAGGAACCAACCTGCGGGTAGGGTTGGTTCAAAAACACACATTACAAGCAGTCAAAAATCGTACAGTCCCAAAAACCAACGAAAGTCGTCAGGTTTACAAAACACTGGTGGAGCTGATTCGTGAGGTTATTACCGATGATGTGAAGGGTATCGGCGTGGCGGTACCCGGTGCGGTGGACCACCAGCGGGGTATTGTTTATAATCTCCAGAATATCCCCAGTTGGCATGAAGTGCCCTTGAAAATGCTGTTGGAAAAAGAATTCGATCGCCCGGCAGAGATTAATAATGATGCCAATGCTTTTGTCATTGGGGAAAAATATTTTGGTCAGGCGCGGGATTATAATAATGTGGTAGGATTGATTCTGGGGACGGGATTGGGATCAGGCATTCTCATGAATGGGCACCTCTACACCGGCTCCAATGGTGGAGCTGGTGAATTTGGTATGCTGCCCTACCGGGAAGGCATTTTGGAAGAGTATTGTAGTGGAAAGTTTTTCCACCGCAAGGCGGATATTTCAGGGCAGGAGGCGGCTCAACTCTTCCGAAAGGGCGATTCGTCCGCGCGGCAACTCTTTGAAGAATTTGGACGACATCTGGGAAACGCGCTGAAAATGATTGTGTACGCGATTGATCCTCACTTAATCATCCTGGGCGGTTCAGTGAGCAAGTCCTACCCCCTGTTCAAGGGAAGCATGTTCAATGTACTGAATTCACTGGTTTTCCCCCGCACGCTCACCCGGCTCCAAATCACCTGCTCCACTGAGGAGCATATCGCTATTCTGGGTGCAGCAGCGCTCTGTATTCACCAGCACTCACTGGAAAAATAGTTTATTACCTGCAGGTTTAATTTTCATTTCCTGCCGTTCATGGACTAAACTTGCCTGAATCCAAAACCAAGTTGAATCTGACCGGTGTAATCCGGTTACCGAGGAAACGGGAGTACTATGCACGCTTTTCATTGGCTTGATATCACAGTAATCGTTCTCTTCTTTCTGGTAATTTTCGGTATGGCCGCGTACTACTCGCGCCGGGCTGGCGAGGACACGCAGAATTTCTTCCTATCCGGACGAAATCTCCCCTGGTGGGTAGCCGGTACCGCCATGGTGGCCACGACCTTCGCCGCAGATACGCCCCTGGCAGTTACCGAACTGGTCGCGAAAAATGGTATTGCGGGAAATTGGCTATGGTGGAACATGCTCATTGGCGCCATGTTGACCGTGTTCTTTTTCGCACGGTTGTGGCGCCGGTCCGGTGTCATGACTGATGTGGAGTTCATCGAACTCCGTTATTCGGGGAAACCGGCCGCCGTTCTGCGGGGTTTTCGTGCCATTTACCTGGGACTTTTCGCCAATGCCATTGTCATGGGTTGGGTGAACAAAGCCATGGAAAAGATTTTTCATGTGACGATTCCTGGTGTTGAACCCTTCCTGCTGGTGACCATCGTAGCACTCATTATCGCTGTTTATGCGTCGGCTTCAGGATTGCTGGGGACGGCCCGAACAGATAGTCTGCAATTCGTTTTTGCCATGGTGGGCTGTATCATCCTGGCCATTATCGTCGTTCAGATTCCCCAGGTAGGTGGTATGGTAAGTTTGAAGGAAAAGCTGGCGCCTCAGGTGCTGGATTTCTTCCCAAAAGTGGGTGATATCTCAGCCAGCGGCATTACGGGTGGTGTATTGGCGCTGTCCGTTGGGGCATTTATCGCTCATATCGGGTTGCAGTGGTGGAGCTCCTGGTACCCAGGTGCCGACCCCGGTGGTGGCGGCTACATTGCCCAGCGTATGATGTCCGCCAAAGACGAAAAGCACAGCCTGTTCGCCACCTTGTGGTTCACCATCGCTCACTATACACTGCGTCCCTGGCCATGGATCATTGTGGCATTGGCGGCTCTGGTTATTCTTCCCCGGGCAAAAGATGAAACGGTGTTACAGCAGGAAAATCCGGCGCTTTTTGAGCAGGTGGTGACGGTTTATCAGAATCAAAGTCTGTTACGCGGTGGAAATCCTGAATATCAAACACCGGAATTCCAGGCGTTTTATGAGAAATACGAGAACACCGTGGATCCGGGTGTTATGTATCCCAAACTCATGCTCAGGTACCTCCCTACGGGATTACTGGGATTACTCATCGCTGTTTTTCTGGCGGCTTATATGTCCACCATCGCTTCCCAGTTGAATTGGGGTACATCGTATCTTATCAATGACTTCTACCGGCGCTTTGTGAAGCGGGGTGCCAACGAACGTCATTATGTTCTCGCCTCTCGCGTGGGAATGCTGCTCATGGTGGTCTTTTCGCTATTCATTACCCGGTACTTTCTCACCACCATTTCCGGTGCTTGGGAATTCATCATTAATGCCTCTGCCGGCATCGGTGCTGTACTGATTCTGCGCTGGTGGTGGTGGCGAATCAATGCCTGGTCGGAGATCAGCGCCATGATTGCACCCCTCATCATTTACCCCATCGCCCGCTATGGTTTTGGGATGCAGTCGCCGATTACGCTTTACCCGATTGTCATTGGAACAACTATCATCTGGCTTGTGGTCACCTACCTGACCCGACCGACCGATGAAAAAACGCTGGAAAAGTTCTACCGCCAGACCCATCCCGGTGGAATCGGATGGCGGGCACTGGCTGCCAGGTATCCGGACATCAAATCCGATTCCGGTTTTGGTCGCCTCTTCCTGGATTGGGCTGCGGGCGTGGTGCTGGTGTATGCTTCATTATTCGGCATCGGGAAGTTACTATTTGCAGAATACCTGGTAGCACTGGGTTACCTGATACTGGGAGCGATCGCGGCTGCCACTATCTATTTTGACTTGAAATCACGCGGCTTCGAGACCATTGCGGAATGAGTTAACCACCGCGATACACGGGATATAAATAAAAAGTGGCAGGCGGAAACCTGCCACTTTTGGTATGTTTAAAACGGAAGTATGTGCACAGCTTAATTTAATTCCGCTGCCGGCGTATACTTAATCACCTGGTTGGGTATGGGTTGGATGGTTCTAAGATACGCATACATGGCTCGTAAATCGCTCTCTTCCATGCCGCCATACATTCCCCAGGGCATAATTGTATTGAAAGCGCCCTTTTCCACCGGAATGTTTTGGGCTTCCTCGGTGGCCATGCTTTTGAATTTTTCTACAAACATCTCTTCAGTCCAATTACCCAGTCCTGTCATCTTATCTGGTGTGAGATTGGAGCTGCGAATGATTCCAATGCCGGGTAGGTGGTATTCCGTACCACCAGCCAGAAACTTGCCGGGTATGGGTGTGCCCTTTTCCACCGGTGTATGGCAATCCGTACAACCTGCGATTTTCATCATATACTCACCATAAGCAACCACATCCGACCGATCCGGACGGGTCATGGGTTGAGCCGGTTCGGGAATCGTGCGTACAATCAGATTAAGGGGAAAATTCAATTCATGGTCCGGATATTCGCCCTCTAAGGGTTCCAGTGTACGGAGATATGCGATTATCGCCTTCACATCCCGTGGATCCATGTAGCCATAAGCCGGGTAAGGCATGATAGGGAACAGTGGTTCACCATTTTTGCGCACACCGGTGGTGATGGCATGATAGATCTCACCATCAGTCCAATCTCCCAGCCCGACCGGGGTGATATTGCGACTGTAAATCACGCCAGGCAGACCAATTTTCTCATCAAACACATCTCCACCCTTACCCCAGGTCCCGGCTTTGGGTGGACCGGCAAATTTTGTCCAATCTCGCTCTGAGTGACAATCCATGCAAACCGACACATGATTAGCCAGATACGCACCTCGGGCGATCTGTTCCGGTGTTTCCTCTACCGTGATTTCCGGCGGCGGTCCTACATCCGGGAATGCCGTATTCAGGTAAATGAGACCACCCAGAATGACAACAATCAGGACACTGACGATGCCAATGAGTATTTTCCAAATGATATTCATTTGACCAACCTCCCTTTCATTTCAGAATTTTGGCGAATAAAATGGTTGAAAGGAAAAATCAATACAAGACAATTCTTGTCCTGTATTAAGACGGTCCTGCGAGCGCCCTTATTAAACGATTATTTTGTTATGAAATGATCTTTTGAATCAGGCTACTGAGCGTCTATCGCCTGGGAGCGGTAGATGAGAAAGTCGTAAGCAGTTTGCTGCAGCAATTGCTGCAAACGACGCATTCCCCGGGGGTAATCGTACCTGAGACGCCATTCCCGCAAGGCCTGGTCGGTCATTCGGAAAAACCCGTCTTCAATTTGGTGAAACCCGGCTGTCACCTGCGTCACTGCCTGGGGATTAATCAGCGTGGGGTCAGCGGCATTGGTGTAAATCTGGCTCTCAATGCGGTGAATAGCGCGATTCATCGGAGCGCCGTCACGGCCATTGAGTAATTCTCCCGGATCACCCGTAGCCACCCAGAGTGGAATAGCCATTCCCGCTACCGGTTCACCCAGGATTGTCCACATGGTGGCGAAGTATGGATTTTCGCCTTTTCGAACACCATGGAAAACCGCAACCGAGACGGTGCGATGCCGATTCACAGTTCCCCGGGTGGGTACTGTATCCAGCGTGGTCGATTCCAATGGGTAGGGATCACAGCCGGCAGCCTGAATATCACGGCTCACCGTCTGCAGTAAGTACCGGTGGGTCACCTGTTTCTTCTGAGCCATGGTTTGAATAAGCGCTCTCGCCCGGTCGCAACGAAAATAGCCGTAGCCATCGCCATTTCCGGTCTCGGCGAAGTTAGCCCTTACCAGATAACCATCCGGTGCGGTGTTGGCATCAAAAAATGTGTAAGTATGGTTCCCTGTTTCAAAAAACCCGGCACCACCATCCCCGTCAATCACACCAAAATTACTGGTAACCGCCCGACCACTCTCGTTTGTCTCTTCCAGATATTGTGCCACCTCAGCCACCGTGGCAAAGCTCCCCAGCACATGCCTCATAAACCGGCCTTCATCGTCGTACCGGTCGCCTGGCAAGTCTTTGGACTCTGAATTCATAATGGCCAGGCCAGCGCTGTTCAACCCCATCCAAACCTGGGTATCGTCACCGGTATTGATTACTCCCATAAACTCATATTGTGGTCCCTTAAAATGGAGGACCTCGTTATCACGGAAACCCGAATCACGATTTTTCCACAACAGGGGACGCCCGTCGTCGGTGGCATTCCCACTCACCACACCCACCGTACATGCTGAGGCAGATCCAGCGAAAATGAACAAACAACCGACAGCAATTATGATTTGAGATAGAATTGATTTTTTCATGCTCATAATGTCATTCAAATTCTTTTTAATGGCAAATAATCAGATTACGACTGCTTCTGTCCTGCTCCGCTTCGTCCCGGGACAATGATTATAAGAATTATGTCGTCAAAGCATCAATAATCAAGGGTAGCGACCGGTCAAAGCGGTAGTTCACACTACTGTGATTATCGGGGAATTCCTCATAGATATGGTCAATTCGGTAGTGCTCCAGCTTATTGTGAAATTGCCGCGCCCCATACACCAGGTGATACTGATCCCGGTCGCCGCAATCAATGAAAAGCAGGCTGAGAGCTTTCAAATTTTCGTGATACTTGTCCACCAACCGCACCGGGTCATGCTTCAGCCATACCGCCCAGCGCGCCGGGTCCAGTGCACCTGTTTTCAAATCAATCGGTAGGCGGATATTCTGCGGATTTTCCGTATCAGGATCGTAAGTGGCGGCCATAGCCAGCGTCATAAGGCAATGAAAATCATCACCACCCAACTTATCTGCCTGATGAAAATAGTCTAAGAATCGGGGAATACTGTAGCCGTGCTGTGCCAAGACATTCAAAGTTTTTGGGAAATCGGTGAAGTATCCGAATTCAAAATACATATCGCCGGAATGACACGCCACGGCGTTCCAGTATTCACTGTACCGCAGTGCATAATTAATAGCACCATAACCCCCGGAAGATTTTCCGAACACCCCGCGGTGGTCTCTCCCGGGCAAAATCGGTGAGACCGATTCAATGAAGGGAATGACTTCATGGTGGATAAAATCAGCCCAACGTCCCACACCGGGACTATTGATATACTGGTTACCACCCAATTTGGTGAAGCAATCTGGAAATACGAGAACCGCCGGTTTGGTCTGGCCGGTAGCGATTAACCGATCCATCTGTTCCGGGAGAGACTCGCCAAACGCCCGGTAGGCGGTATGTGCCGGACCACCGGAGGTGAACCCGACCAGGTCAAACACGACCGGAAGTCGTTCGTGGGAATTTTCATCAAACCCCGGGGGGAGATAGACATCAATCCGCCGACGGTTAGGATCATCCCAGGGATTGCCCTTTAGGACTTCCGATTCCAGCCAGACTGTTTTTACAATGCCGTGGGGGATATCCGGCTTGAGCATGGGCATGGTGACGTTCCTTTCATTTCGTTGCGCGGTGAGGGAAAACATAGTGGATTGGATGGGGAAAGCAAATCAGGAATCGGGTACAAAAACGCGTACGCGTACGAGCACGAACCAAGCATCCCACGTTATTATGGTAGGGCGGTTTCGCCGAAAGCGCCATTTGGGCCTGTCATCCCAGCCGTCTTATCACACCATAGCCCTGCGACGGCGGAATCGCAGCAGAGCGGAGGGATCTCGTTTTGCTAAAAACCAATAGAACACGGATCTAACAGATGAAACGGATCGACACGGATTGAATGTTTTTTGCCACAGATAAACACAGACAAACACAAATGTATTTATTGATCCGCAAATGACGCAGAGTCCGCAGAATTTTGGGGTTCACCTCGACCGTCATTATACCTGCAAAACTCCGTGACTATCACTCTGAGTAGGTCATTGGGCATGAGCGATCTTGGCTGATATTTATTCCAACGAAAGAATCTCCGTCGCCACCCGCTTCAGTTCGTGGGTAATAACCCCAAAAAGGAGGCTGGACTTCACCCCCTAAATAATTGCATCGCCGACATTCCGTTTGGGTCATTGGGGTTGATATTTTGAATTTGTTTGAGATTTGATGCTTGCGATTTGGAATTTTGCTCACACGCTTACTCACAGACGATTCTCTCTTTGCTTTATCTGCCTCCGGCAAATATCATTGGCCCATGGATCGTGACAGACACATCAAATCAGTGAGCTTCAAAACCCTGGGTTGTAAATTGAACCAATCTGAAACCGATGCCATTATGGCCAAGTTTAAAGAACACGCTTATGATGTGCAGCCATTCGGTGAAGAGGTAGATTTAACCATCATCAATACCTGCACGGTTACAAACGACGCCGATTCCAAAAGCCGGGCTACCATTCGCCGGGCAATCCGGAATTCACCAGGCGGGCGTGTGGTGGTGACCGGCTGCTACGCCCAGGTCAAACCCGAGGATATTCAGGCAATCCAGGGCGTGGATTTGATTCTGGGTAATGATGAGAAATACCACATTTTTGACCACCTGGATAAGCTGAAACAAAGGAAGCTGGAAGAACCGCTGATCATCGTGAATGACGAGGGTGATTTTGCTTCCGTTTCTGAGGATGGCTTTATATCCGCCACATCTCGCACCCGGGCATTCTTGAAAATCCAGGAAGGCTGTGACTACTATTGCAGCTATTGCATTATCCCCTTTGCCCGGGGAAAAGCCCGCAGCCGACCCTTTCAAGAGACCATAGATGAAGCCCGTAAACTGGTGGATCAGGGGTACCGGGAAATTGTTCTCACTGGTATTAATATCGGTACATACCAAGCGCCCGATACCATGCAGAATCTCACGGAACTGCTGGCGGCTTTGGAGCGGCTCGAAGGGCTGGACCGGGTGCGTGTCAGCTCCATTGAGCCCAATACGGTGACGGACGATTTGCTCCACCTGATGGCAGAATCAAAAGTCATTTGTCACCATCTGCATATTCCGCTGCAATCGGCAAATGATGATCAACTTAGTGCTATGAACCGGAAATATCACTTGGATGATTATACCCGCTTGATGGCGCGGTTTCGATCAATTCTACCTGATGCTGCGCTGGGAACCGATGTGATTGTAGGATTCCCGGGCGAAACGGAAGAACATTTCGAAAGGACCATGGCCTTCATTCAGGAGCAACCCTTCACCTATCTCCACATTTTTCGCTACAGCCCTCGTGAAGGTACGGTGGCCGCGAAGCTGGAAGACCCGGTCCCCTTTCATGAAATCAAACGCCGCAGTGCTGTATTACACGAAGTGGGGCAAAAATTGAAATCGGCGTACGCTGAAAATTTCTCAGGTCAAGTTCTTAATGTCTTGTTCGATCAGTTTCAAAACGGTATGGCCAGTGGTTATACCCGGAACTATCTGCGGGTACAGGTGCCGGTCACCGACGACATCAGTCAATCCATTTTACCTGTCACGCTCAATCATTCTGTCCGCGGAAATTTCCAAGGGTCACTCGCCACTGAAAGCGTCGTGGAGGTGAGATGATTATTCAGTCCTATCAGGCGAAAACGCCTAAAATCCACCCCTCCGCCTGGATTGCGGAAAACGCGGTTATCATTGGTGATGTGGAAATTGGTCCGCAGGTCAATATCTGGTACAATGTGGTCATTCGCGGCGATTTGAACCGAATTGTGATTGGGGCGGAGACCAATGTGCAAGACGGCACGATCATCCATGTGGAATCGGATAATGGTCCCTGTCTCATCGGCGGGCGGGTCACAATTGGCCATGCGGCGATTGTGCATGGCTGCGTGGTGGGTGATAATGCCCTCATCGGCATGGGTGCTACCGTATTGAGTTGGGCGAAGCTGGGTGAAGGCAGCCTGATTGCCGCCAATGCATTGATTAAAGAGCGTGTCGGCATCCCGGCACGCACACTGTGGGCCGGTATTCCGGCCAGGCAGCATGGTGAAGTTTCTGATGAAATGTTTGCCCGCATGCAGGAAGGTTGTGATCATTACCTGCAGCTGGCCGATGAGTATCGTCGCTTAATAAAATAGCCGCGTTAAACGAAAGTTTACCCATTTATCCCCCATCGGTTGCTGCTTCTGAAGCATGCCAAAGGTAAAATGTAGCCAGCCCCCGGTAGGGTTTCCATGCTTCCCCGCGTTGACGCACTTCCTGCTCCGTTGGTCGCTTCGATAAATGGTACAACTGCTGTACCGCCCGTTGGAGTCCGATATCCGCTGCCGGCAAATAATCCACGCGCCCGAACGCCATCATCCCCACATACTCCGCTGTCCAACGGCCAACACCCCGGAGTGAACAGAGTTCGTTCAGCAAAGCGTCATCCTCCAGGCGCCCTAATTCATCAGGATTTAATCGTCTGCTCTGAAGCGCCGAAGCGATATCCAAAATATATTCCGCTTTGCGCTGACTGAACTGCAGCGGCCGTAAATCTTCAGGTGTCACACTGGTTAAATCCTCCGGTTGGGGGAAAATGGTGTAATCACTTCCCCGCCACCGAATCTGACGGCCATATTGCCGGATGAAGCGCTCCCTGAGTGTTGTTGCAAAGGCCACATTGAGTTGCTGGTCAATGATGGCCGTAGCCATGGCTTCAAAAAATGAGTGCTTTCGGATGAATGTGAACCCGTAGAGTCGTTCGGTAAGTGACGCCATCACCGGGTCTTCAGATACATGTTGATAGAATTTTCGCAAATCCACCTGTGTCTGGAACAGTTCATGGAAATATGTGGTGACGACGTCCGGGTTTACCTCACCCTCTAGAATTTCATATTCAATGGATATTTCCGGGGTATCCACATCACCGCCAGCGTGGATAGCCGCACCGACCAATGCTGATCCCACGGGGAAAACACCTGACATGAGATTCTTCCGCACAATTTCGGTTAGCTGAAACGGTGCCCGGGTCACATCCCGAAATGCACGCTGAAAATCAAACGGGCTGCACTGCTTTAGTTTGAATGTGTTCAAGGTTGTCCATCACCCCCGTTGTTCATCCGCTTCTCACGCGCTGGTCAGAGCCGCATTTGAATCGGAATAAATTGAAAAACCCCGTCCAAGGGCGGGGTTTTTATGTAATTCATCATGGCGTATGGGCGATCACACAGACCCATTATCCATATCTATTTAGCTTTTTTTGCCTGACGTCCCTGCCACGCAATCAGAATCGGGCTGGCAATAAAGATGGAGGAATAGGTTCCGATAAGGACACCGATGATCAGCGCAAAAGCAAAGGGACGAATCACCTCACCACCGATGGCATAGAGGGTAATCACAGCCAGCATTGTGGTTCCGGAGGTAATCAGCGTACGGTTCAGCGTCTCATTGATACTGATATTCACCACATTTTTGTAGGTCTCCCGGCGCATGGTATTCACATTTTCACGAATCCGGTCGAAAACCACAATCGTGTCATTCAGTGAGTACCCGACAATGGTTAAAAAAGCTGCGATAACCGTGAGGCTGATTTCCATGTTGAGTTCGGAAAATGTCCCCAACACAATCAGCACATCATGAACCAGCGCCACCAATGCACCGATGGCATACATGAACTGGAACCGGATAGAGATGTAGATGACAATGCCCAACATGGCGATGAGGATGGCACTGAGTGCATCACCGCGTAGCTCCTTACCGATTTTCGGACCCACTGTCTCCAGCCGGCGGATTTCATATCCGTCTTCCCCATTAATTCCAGAAAGAGCCGACCGAATGGCCACGGTAGTTTCCTCGGCATTTTCAACACTCTTAATACGAATGAGAAATTCATTGTCATCCCCAAAGCGCTGAATAATTGCATCACCCTTGTTGATTGTGGTCATGGCATCCCGCAACTGCGCCACCTGCACATCGGAATTAAACCGAACCTGGATTAGTGAACCACCCTCAAAGTCGATGCTATAATGAATACCACCACGGAAAATGAGACTGAAAATACCAAACAGGATGAGTATCGCCGAAATGATGAGAGCAATTTTGCGTTTACCAACGAAATCAATATTCGAATTTTTAATAATCTCTAGCATCGCTGCCGACTCCTTAAATACTCAGCTTGGTTAGCGTACGGCGTTCGGTGAATATATTGAATACCGTTCGCGACACGAAGATAGCAGTAACCATTGAGGATAGAATTCCCCAAAATAATACTGTGGCAAAGCCCTTCACGGTTCCTGTACCAAACTGCCACAGAACCAGAGCAGCCAAAACAGTCGTGATATTAGCATCCAAAATCGTGGTAATAGCCTTGCTGTAGCCGGTGTCAATGGCAGCCCGAACGGTCTTACCGCGTCGTAATTCTTCCCGGATACGCTCAAATATCAGCACATTAGCATCCACTGACATACCCACCGTAAGAATCAATCCCGCGATTCCCGGCAGCGTCAAGGTTGCACCCAGACCGGCGAGAACTGATAGCGTGAACAGTAGGTTGAGAATCAGCGCCATATCCGCGATTAATCCGGCACCCCGGTAATAAACCACCATGAAAACAACCACCAAGATAAATCCAAGGATCACAGCGTTAGTACCCTGACGAACCGAGTCCGCACCCAGGGATGCACCAATGGAGCGTTCCTCTTCGATTTGCATGGGAGCAGGTAATGCACCTGCCCGCAGAACAATCGCCATGTGTTTGGCTTCGGTAATATCGTTAAGTCCTTCAATCTGGGTTCGACCATCGGCAATTTTCGACCGGATAACCGGCGCCATTTGAACCTTATCGTCCAAAACAATCGCCACCCGTTTGTCAATGTTGGCAGCGGTGATCTCCGCCCACTTCTTGGCGCCCTCGCCGTTCATGGTCAGATGCACCACAAACTCGGCACCGGAAAATCCACCCATGGACTCTTTGGCATCAGTAATCACATCACCGGTGAGTTCAGCCTCTTTTTTCATGAGATAAAGGGGGTAATATTCCTGACCATTCCCCTGAATATCCCGCGTTTCAGCTCCCCAAGTCAGGCGACTATCAAAAGGAATGGCTTCCCGGATAACCGGTTTTTCCAGATAGCGCTGAATCATGCGGTAATTTTTTGCCGGGACCCAGATGACATTATTGCCCACACTAATCAGGGAGGAAAATGGACGATTCACATCCCCTTCTCCCTGTACGCTCAGGGTATCACTCCCCTCTTCACCCAGAAGTTGTTCCAGACTGGTTACTTCATCTTCCGCAGGCGCAGCGTCCGGTGTTGACCTATCCTGGTTACTGGTCATTTCATCGGAAGCAGCATTCGCCTCAGCTTGGCTGGAAGAGGATTTTTTCAGGTTTTCCACTTCGACCCAGGCTTTGTCAATTTTTGAAATAACGTCCTGTAAGAGCTGTGGATCTTCCCGAACCAATACAAATTCCAGCAAAGCAGTGGCCTGGATAAGTCCTCTGGCCTGTGCCTGATCAGTAACACCGGCTAACTCCACAATTACCCGCCATTGCCCCTGGCGCTGGATATTGGGTTCGGAAACACCAAACTGGTCCACGCGGTTACGGATGATTTCTTCTGCCCGATCTACCGCATCTTTGGCGTCCGCTTCCAGGGCCGCGACCACATCATCATTGGGCCCTTTTTCGTAAGCAGGAAAATACAACGCCAGCCGAACGCCCTGAGCATTGGCACGACGGCTGAACACATTGAAAAAATCCGCATCATTCTCACGAGCTTCCGCCAGCGAAGCATCAATAAGATTGACAATCTTGTCATCCAGTCCGCCCTGGCGAACACGGGATTTCAGAAGCTTTTCTAGATCCACTTCCAGCACCACGTGCATTCCGCCCTGCAGGTCCAACCCGGGGTGTAAAATCTTCTTTTCCAGGTCATTCAGCTTTCCCGCTTCTGCAAGCTCCGTTTTCTCACTACTGGTGAGCCCGTAATACTTGATAGAGGGATACAGGACGTACGCCGCAATCAAAATGAGCAGTACGACCAACGATACACGTGTCCACAATTTACCAGACATGCTAGGTTTTATCCTCCGAAATTCATTGTCAAGTCTAATCCGCTTCAGCCTAAGGTGGACAAAAGCGCGCCAATATAACGGGCGCCTTTTCGGTTGTCAAACCTTAATAACCACGGGATTTATCGATGATTCCCGTCAGCGGATGCCCCAATAAAAACCCTTTTAATTTTTCCGCGAAGTCCAGTGTTGCTGCTTCCACATAACCGGGGTAATTACCGGCGGTGTGTGGTGTCATGAAAAGATTGGGTAAATTAAATAGCGCTGACCCGGGAGATAAGGGCTCTGAGGCGTACACATCCAGAGCCGCGCCGGCAATTATTTTATGCTCCAGTGCATGGATTAACGCCGCTTCCTCCACGATACTGCCCCGCGCCACATTGATGAGATAGGCACTGGACTTCATGGCCTTAAACTCCCGTCTTCCAATCATTCCACGGGTCTCATCAGTCGCCGGGACAGCAAGAACCACATTATCCGACTCACTCAGTAACTGATGTAACCGGCTGCGCGGATACACTCGGTGAAAATGGGGTATGGCCGCGTCTTTTGACGATACCTGACGGCGTAATCCAATCACCTGCATACCAAACGCCTCTGCCAGCCTGGCAACCTGTCCTCCAATTTGTCCGGTCCCGATGATTCCCAGAATCTGGCCATGCAAGATCCGGATGTTGGCGGCGATCTGCCACTGCATCCATTCTCTGGATTGGCGGAATTTCTGAACCTGATTAAACTGTTTGTTGAGATACAATAAGTGGGCAAACACCGACTCGGCCACCGGAATTGTGGTGATATTCTCGGCATGGGTAATAAGGACATCACTCACTTGTAAACCATGAAACCAGGTGTGATCAATCCCATCCGAACCAATATGGAGCCAGGCCAGCTTTTGCGCTTTACTAAATACCTCAGGGGAAATTGAAAAGCAGACGACGATATCCGCATCCACAATTTCTTTGGCCAAAACTTTCTGGTTTGGGCAAAAACTGTAGGTGATTTGATCATCCGGAACTACACGCCGGATCGTCCGGACCATCTGATCAAATCGCTCCTGGCGACTGGTGGCCTGAATCGCGATTTTAATTTTCGATTGTGTCAATTTTCACCTCATCTGTGGGGTGTTACCAACTATCAAAAAAATTCGAACCAATCTATATGTTCAAATCAAAAGCAATTGTTAATTGGACAAGCTTTGAAGCGGTGCCTGAATCCGACCACCGCGACCTATAAATATCTTTGCACTCAATCGACTCACGGGCATAACCGGCGCCGAGCCCAACAAACCGCCGTAATGCACAATTTCACCCGCCTGCATACCTGGCACGGGTATGACGCGTACAGCTGTTGTTTTGCTGTTGATCATCCCGATTGCGCATTCATCGGCGATTAATGCCGCCAGGGTTTCCGCCGGTGTATCACCCGGAACAGCAATCATATCCAGCCCCACGGAACACACCGCCGTCATGGCTTCCAATTTTTCCAATGACATATGACCGGCCTGGACAGCGCGAATCATTCCCTGGTCCTCACTGACCGGTATGAATGCACCCGATAAACCGCCCACGGAGCGGGAAGCCATTGCACCACCCTTTTTCACCGCGTCATTTAACAATGCCAGGGCTGCTGTACTGCCTGGTCCACCCACATCTTCCAGCCCCATGGCTTTCAGAATATCTGCCACACTGTCGCCTTCTGCAGGAGTCGGTGCCAGCGAAAGATCCACAATCCCGAAAGGAACACCCAGACGATTAGCCACCGTTCGACCTATCAAATCACCAGCCCGCGTAATTTTGAAGGCTGTGCGCTTAATGCCTTCACCCAACTCCTGCAGATTGGCACCGGACATGGCTTTCACGGTATCCAGAACGACACCAGGGCCGCTGATACCCACATTGATAACCGCTTCCGGTTCGCTGACACCGTGGAATGCACCGGCTACAAAGGGGTTATCCTCAACCGCGTTGGCAAAAACCACGAATTTTGCGCACCCCAATCCGCCGGTGTCCGCAGTCGCCTGCGCCAAATCTTTTATGGTCCGCCCCATCTGGGCAACCATATCCATGTTAATTCCCGCTTTTGTGGAAGCGACATTAACGAAACCGGTGATGTGTTTCGTCTGGCTCAATGCTTCCGGAATCGCGTGTATCAGTGCCAGATCACCCGGTGTACAGCCCTTTTGTACCAATGCGCCATATCCCGCTAAATAATCCACACCCACCGCAGCGGCAGCCTGATCGAGTGTCTGTGCCAACTGAACAAATCCATCGCGATCAAACCGGTCTGCTACGATCGCCAGTGGCGTGATGGCAATCCGCTTATTCACGATGGCAATACCCAGCTCCTGCTCCACACGCGTGGCTACCGAAATGAGTTTCTCGGCCCGGCGCGTGATTTTTTCATAAATAGCCTGTTTCGTTCGATCCATTGAATCCGATATGCAATCCCGCAGTGAAATCCCCAGCGTGGTGGTGCGGATATCCAGATGCTCCACCTCCGTCATGCGTAAAATTTCAAGGATTTCGTCTATTTGCCAAGTCATGACTCGAAAGATAACCGGGGTGAAGATGGGGTGAAAGGGGAAAGCCTGATAATGACCATTTAAACATAAAAAAAGCCCCCATTTCAGGAATGAGGGCTCATCGGTGGAATAGTCGAAACTGTTGTTTAGCGCGCGTCGTCAACCAATTCCATTTCGACACTGCCCATACCCACATTGATGTTGAAATCCAGGGTATGTTTCCCGGCACCAAAATTCTTCGAGCGGTAGGAAGTTTTTCCTTCCTTGTCCAAACCGTCTAGTGAAACTGAGGAAAATGGTGAGGCATTCACAGTAACCCGAATATCCATGTCATTGGGAACTTTGAGCGTGATACTGCCCATGCCCACATCCACTTTAATATCCGCATCGTCGGTATATTTTCCCCGCAAATCCAGGTCGGCAGACCCCATGCCCACACTCACCTTCATCTGTTCAAAATTGCCATTCCCAAGCATCACCCCTTCAAAAGCACCCATCCCGTTATCCACTTCCAGACGCCGCATTCGTATCGGATTGGGATCATTGAGCTCAAGGGTCGCATCAGAGAGGCCGCAATTAAACTTGAGTTGTTCAATAGCCATCTTACCCAGATCTACATCAGCATCACCAAGACCAATTTCTATATCCAGATCATAGGGCAGATTATCAGCTTCCTTCAACATGATCCGCCACCGGTTTTCACGCTCCAGCGATTCACCCAACCCGAAAATCTTCTTGTAGTCACTGATCGATGTGAAATCCATGTCCACCGAACTTTCGCCGCTGCCGCCGACCTTTAACTCGCCCCTTTTATTGGATTCGGTGTAGGAAACCCGGTATTCAAAATGCTGCAAACTGTTCTTCAGATCCAATACCGCCAACGGTCCCTGCTGCTGGCTTTTCACATCCAGTTCGCCCAGCGGGCACTCAATCTCCACCTTCACGGCTTTTGCCGTCTTCAGGTAAAACTCCCGCTGCAAAGCCATTACATCACCGGCATCCGTTCCCTGCTGGCCATACACCATACCCACCATCAACAGCAACGCTATCCTGAATTGTAAGCTCTTCATCATAACCTCGCCTGGAGTCTGAGTTCAAATCGCCAATCCGCATTAGAATTCTGCAATTCTCGCGCTACGGATAACCGCCAACTGCCATCCTCATCCATGACACTTACCCCCGCTGAGTGGCGCAGATCGCTGATGCGAATGCCTTGGAAATTCTGCCACTGTTCATCCGTAGGTGCTCCCACCCACTGTCGGGCAAAACCGCTATCCAGAAACAGCACCAGGTAGGGATCAATCAGGAAGGACTCCCGGCTACCAATCCATAACTCCAGGTTATTCAAGACACTCTGATCACCGGGCATTTCCCGATAACGCAATCCACGCAGCGTTCCATAGCCACCCAAATCATTATTCCGCTGGCCAATCAGACTTTGATCCGAGGTGGCAAACATGGTTCGATTGTATAGGATGAAGTCACGGGAGAATGCTAACCCCAGATTTAGGGTACCCCGCAGGCGAACGAAATTGGTATCCGAATAATCCGCCAGCGTTTTTTCCGCATCCAGATTCACTGAAATACCGCTACCAAGATACGCATCAGCTTTGTCGCGAAGATAGGTGTTCCAATCACCCCAATTCCGCCAGGGATTCACACCCAATTCCAAATGAGCGGTAGCCGCGGTGATGTTACCTTCGAAAACGGTGAAGCCCGGCCGAAAACGATCCTTCGCGAAAAGTCCCCACTGCGTCACATTGGGCATGGAGGTGTGGTCTTCAGAGTAGCCCCCCAGGCGGAATGCCATGCCGTGTTTCAGCGGGCGAATCAAAAGATTACCACCTACACCTTGCGCTTCGTAATAATCCAGATAATCTTCCCCGAAAAGGAAGGCCACCAGCGAATTTTCCGTTTCCGAAAGTCGCCAACTGTCAGGTGTGGTTGTGCGGTCATAAACACTCAAGTCCACTAATACTTTTGGCGTGAAAACCGGGATGGTGAGACCTGCGCCATAACGCATTTTCTTATTCCCGAATCCATATCCCAGGTAGCCCCGGAATTTGGCGCCTATCTCCAGTGTAAAATCGGTACGCAACGGCAGGAATAACCCTTCCTGACGATTGTAACGAACGGTAGGATTCTGTGGATTAGTCACAGATTCACCAAAGGAAGTGCTTAGGGTCAGTTCGCGTTTATTCTTATGCTCCCATTCCCATGATTCCTCATCGTCATACACATCCTCATCCTCATCCCAGGATGGTTCCGATTCATCCTCCTCGAACCATTTATCCACAAGAGGCGACTTTTTAACGTCAATACCACCCAGGCTTATCTCCGTCAGGCTGCCGGTCACTTTTGCACCCGGGTCAACGCGGATTTGTCCGCCGCTCACCAGGATATTTCCGGAAACCTCACCGCTGCTCTTTATCCACACATTGCCACCATACACCTTAATATTCGCGGACAAAACACCTTCAATTAACACATCGCCGGCAATGATGGTTTTGTCTTCGGTGAGTGTATCGGATTTTCCGATGGTCAGTTTTGATTTGAAATTATCGAAAATTGGGAATTCCGAATCCCGCTTTGAAGAATGAGAGGTTTTGCTCTCTTTGTGTTTTTCTCCAGCGTCCTCATCTGCAGACTCCACTTTCACCGCTTTTTCTTTCGAGAAGGTCAATAATGAATCCACAACCTGGCTGAGCGAGTCAGTATTCACCACGCCCTGTCCCCAGCTTATAGAACTCATGAGAGTCACCGTCAGTAAGATTTTGGATACGCGTTCCATAATAGACCTTCCTATCGTTCGTAAATTCGAATTTTTCCCACTTTCGTGGTAATCTTTACCGTCCCATTGTCACCAGAGTATCTGTAAACATAACGATTGATGCCCTGCTGTTGCCTGGACATCTCGTCGCGAAATCTCTCCAAACCCTCAGCCTCTTCAGAAGACTCCAGGAATAATGATGGATTGAGTTGAGCGGGCAGCCGTAGTGCAACAGAACCTAATTTCGTGTTAATTGACAGACTGTCATCACCGCCGGTTGACGGCATCTCCCAACTATACTCCACATCCCCCCGGTCAATTCGGATTCGACCACTGCCAGAATGTTCCTCGACCTCCAAATCACCGATTTTCAACCGCGCATCCAGACTACCCAACAAGCGCTGGATTGCCAGGCTGCCCATGTCCAACTCCACATCAAGCGGACCCGCCATCTTCTCAATATCCACATCACCATATTTGAGAACAAAAATGCCCCGACCCTGAAAATTTTCAAGCTGAAGATCCCCGGCTCTCAAATTGACTTGCAGACTATCACCGGATAACTCTCCTACGAACAGGTCGCCACTGCCAGAGTGGATGTTGACATTGCCGGTACCATCAGTGATGCTCACATCACCGGCATTGTTCTCCAGACTCACATTCCCCTGAAATTGTCTGAGGTCCAGATCTCCACCCTGAGTTGTGACGGAAACGCGCCCCTGGATATCCCGCATATACACATCACCTGCCTTGGTCTGGACTGTCACTTTCCCGCGGATATTCTCTAATTCCGTATCACCGCCAGAAATATGAATCAACACTTCACCAGTGAGATTTTTTACTGAGATATCGCCACCAGCGCCCCCAACCGCTACGCTGAAATAGGCAGGTACTTCGGCTCTGATTTCCCGATATGTTCCCGAACCGGGTCGCGCAGAAACCACAATCCTGCTTCCCTCAATTTCAACTGAGGAAAATTCCGCATCACGGGAGCGAGGTGAAAAATCAGAAACCTCTTCTATGATTTTCACATGGTCTGCTTCCGACCCGGTGATGGTCACTTCACCCACCACATGCATCAGGTGTAATTGGCCCCCGGTACTGAAAGCCTGATCCAGCAAGACTTTTTCAGCGCCACGGACGAGCGAAATCGTCGAAAAAATGACACCGAGTCCGGTCAGAATGAGTCGTTTCACTGGAGGTTTCCTCCTCCGGTGTCAGCCCGCAACCGGGCGATATTCTGCTTCAATATCTGGCTCACGTAGGCATTTTCTTCAACTTGTACCTGATATTCATACACCGGTAACAGTTCTTTATCCATGATGGTCCCTAAGCGCTTGGCGGCATCGGTACGCATGCGTGCATTTTGATCGGACATGAGAACACGGATGTAAGCTTCCTGCAGGTTATGAGTAATTTTATTATCCTTCAATGCCTGCATTGCTTTCAGTCGAACACCATCGTCCATGTCTGTGAGCATGGTGGTGATTAAGGCTTCTTCTACCTGGTCTACTTCCTGGTAGTTTTCCAGAATTTTCAGGGATTTTCTGCGATGATTTGGATTTTTGCTGTTTTTCAACAGATGAATCAGGTAGTCCTGGACAACAGCATTATCCGGCGAAACAATCATTTCCATATCTTCGGATGGGGCTTCAAAATCAAAGCTCACTTTGCCCGGATCATTTTCATCGGCTTTCATTCGCTTCATTTGGTAATCGGTGCCCTTTTCCACGAGACTGTTGAACAGCCGGGATTCAGGTGGTAATGACGGATCAGCAGCACCTTGTTGCGTCAGCGGTGTTCCAGCCTGCGGTAAACCATTGATAACGAGTCCAATGACCAGGGCAAGGGTCGCCAGCCCACCAGCCAGTACCGGGTGAACGCCGTGGTCTTTCAACGTTGCCCACTGATTCTTAACGAAGTTCAGAATCAGCAGCACTGGCCTGCGCTGATGGCTGATACGACCCAATATTTCACGCCGCAACTCTGGAAAAGGGGTGTCCTCGACCTCCGGCTTTTCCACCATTGAAAAGAGGCTGTCAAGCTTCTGTTGTGCCTGATACGCAGACCGCCAGGACTCATCTTCCAGCATCATTTTTTCGACCCACTGCTGTTTTTCAGATGACAATTCATCACCCAGATAGAGGACAATCCACTCCCGAATTTCTTTTGTCGTCATTTTATTCATGGAGTAATTCCTTCCTGAACAAGAGCCTTCTGCAAGGTCTCCCGGGCGCGGAACAGGTACCGTTTGATAGTTCCTTCCCCCACACCCAGGATTTCTGAAATTTCGCTCACTTTTTTATTCTCGTAGTATTTCAATCCAAAAACCGTTTGTTGTTGAGGAGGTAATTCTTTGTAGTGACGCTGGATGGCAGCGGCGATTTCCGCGTCCCGATCCACCGGCTCCGGCTCCTCTTCCGGTGCTGCCGCCACTTTCCAAAAATCTTCGCTGGTTTCCGCGAACAGGTTATGGTGGCGTTTTTTCCGGCGATGGGCATTAAAGCACATATTTACTGTCATGCGGTAGAGGTACGTGTAAAAATCACTCTCAAACCGGAAATGGCGAATTTTCGTAAACAGCTTAATAAAGACCTCTTGAAAGAGATCTTCCGCTTCGGTGCGGTCCCGCGTGATACCTAATATCACACTCATCACACGGTCCTCATAGAGCTTGATAACTTCATTAAAAGCACGGGTTTCACCTTTCTGAGCCCGCTCGATAAGCTGTCTTATCTCATCCTTCATGACCACTTCATTCACCGCCTTTTAGACTCAGATGAATTGTCAGCGTTGCCAGGGAGTTGAACTTTTTCATGGGGAATTTCTTTCCGGTTGCATGGTTGAAAAATATCTCCCGCCCGAGTGGCTGAAATGCACACCACCGTGCATTCCGAAAATCGTTACATGAAAAATATTGCAGGATTTTAACGGCCTGCCCTAAGGAAATCCAATCAGAATTACACCCACCAGGTGGGCATAGTCACCCCATTAGCGCAGGGTAAATAGATAGAATTCGGTATAGACCAGGACCATCCCAAGTCCCAAACCCACGGCGGTTTGGGCAGGGGTATGATGTTTCAGTTTTACCCGGGACCAGGCGAGAAAAGGGAACAGAAGAAGCAACCACTACCATACACTCTGACTTAAAAATAACAGCGCTCCCACCGGTCCACCCACACCCGCTCCGTGAATGGATATTTTCCAATACCGGTTGATAATCGCATAAATCAGGGTGTTGAAAAAATAGGCAAAGGCAAGTGCCAGGAGATAACGGGGAGTATCCAACAGGGAAAAGATGAATAATTGTAGCAGATAAAAAACGATAAACACTGCGAAATGCCGGTTGCGACGCTCCCGTTGACGAATATCTAAATCATCAATGCTGCCCCGTTTTTTTTGAATCAGCAGGTAAACCAGTGGAAGAAAAATGCAAAATAACCACCCCAAAAAAACAGCACGTCCAAGTGGCCAACCGGTTAATCCCGTCTGGGAAGGGATGTAAATCCAGATAAATCCTGCCATGAGGAAGGGGTGCAACAGAACAGAAATGATTTCTGCGAATCGTTGACTATAGCTCGCCATTCACCACGCGTTCAGTGTCAAATGCAATAACCAGTTCTTCGTTTGTGGGGATGATAAATATTTTTGCCGGTGAATCGTCTGCACTAATTAAACGTTCCGGATCACCTTTTTCATTTGCGGTGGCATCCAGTTTGAACCCCAGATTCTCCAGGCCTGACAAAGCTTTTTCCCGTACCAAACTGCTATTTTCACCAATTCCGCCCGTGAAGATCAAGGCGTCCACTGTACCAAGCGCGCCGGTGTAAGCTGCGATATATTTTTTCAAACGATAGGTCATTACATCAATCGCCAGTAGAGCCCTGCTGTTCCCCTCCGCGGCCTCAGATTCCAGCTCACGCATGTCAGAAGAAATCCCCGAAATCCCAACCAGACCGCTGTGCTTATTAAGCAAAGTTGTGGCTTCCCGTGAGTCCAGGTCCTCCCGCCGCATCACATGCAGCATGGCCGCCGTATCTACATCACCGGAACGGGTTCCCATGATTAAACCCTCAGTGGGCGTAAATCCCATAGATGTATCAATGGATTTTCCACCCTGAATCGCGGTAATGGAACTACCATTTCCCAAATGGCAGGTAATCATATTCACATCCTCAATTTCCACCGCCATCAGGTCCCGGGCACGACGGGAGACATAATAATGTGAGGTGCCATGGAATCCATATCGGCGGACACCGTGGCGCTTATAGAGAATGTAGGGAATGCCATAAATATATGCCGATTTTGGCATGGTGAGGTGGAACGCTGTATCAAAAACCGCCACATTCGGTTTCCCTGGCAGCAGCGCCCGGCAGGCTTCAATGCCCTTGATATTGTGGGGATTGTGTAATGGCGCTAAATCAACACAGGCATGGAGTTCATTGAGAATCTCATCGTCCACGGCAGCCGATTTTGAAAATTTCTCACCGCCGTGTACGACTCGGTGACCAATTGCGTCCACCTCCTGAATATCTTTGATGACACCCCGGTCCGGGTCGATTAATAACGCAATGATATACTGAATCGCCTGCTGGTGATCAATGATTTCACCGGAAAGCGTCGCCCGCTCACCCTGCTCATCGGTTTGAGATAACATGGCACCGCGGAGACCAATTCGTTCGGCAACTCCCCTTGCAAGGGCTGCCTGCTTCTCCGTGTCGAATAACTGATATTTAATGCTTGAACTGCCGGAATTTAGAACCAGAACTTTCATGCGGTGTACCCCTGTGGTTTGGCATATTCAAAAAACCCGCGCCCGACCTTCCGTCCCAAATGTCCGGCGCGCACCATTTTTTTCAAAATCGGACAGGGACGGTATTTCAAATCGCCTAATTCTTTAAACAACGATTCCATCCAGTAAAGCACTTCATCCAAACCAATTTCATCCGCCAGCGCCAAAGGTCCTTTGGGCATGTTAAATCCCAATTTCATAGCCGTGTCAATACCCTCTGCCGTGGCGATACCTTCCATCAAAGTGTACATCGCTTCATTCAACATGGGCAGAATGACTCGTGTCGTCACATACCCCGGATATTCGTATACCTCAACGTCAGTCTTACCCAGGGAACGGGAAAAATCACGGATTTTCTCGTAGGTCTTATCTGATGTCCGCAAACCACGGATTATCTCCACGACCGGGATCTTGGGAACCGGGTGCAGAAAATGGAGTCCAATGATCAATTCCTGCCGGTATTCAACCGTTGTGGTGGCAATTTCTGTGATACTCAGGGTGGACGTATTGGTCACGAAAATGGTTTCCACATCACAAAGCTGATCCAGCCGCTGAAAAAGTGCCTGTTTCATCTCAAGATTTTCAGGAATTGCCTCAATGACCAGTTCACATTCGGACACGCTCGACAGATCGCTCGTAAAAACAATCCGGGATAATACCCCCCGTTTTTCACCGCTAGTCATGCCCCAACGCTCAATCTCCTGGTCCATTTCCACCGAAAGTTTTTGTTTCGCCATTTCTGCGGTGGCATCATCCTTTTCAATCAAAACCACCTCACGGCCTTTCCCGGCTATCAATTGTGCCAGGCCCCGCCCCATTTGTCCGCCACCTACAATCGCCACGCGATTCATCAGCTCGCCCGGCATTTGGACCTTCTGATTAGCGAACATCAATTGTTCAAGTTTATCTGCCATGATTCTCCAATAAAAAAAGCTGGTTACGCATCAAATTTCCTCCACCTGGGTGAATTCTATGCAACCAGTGCGCCATTAATTAGTCCGTGAAGTTAAATGCTTAAAATAATTGTTCCACTTCAACGGATGTTCAGGGGCAGCCAGACGAAAAATGTGGCGCTTCCCACTAATGCCGAGGGAAAATTCATCTTTGGTGTCCACGGTGCAGACGGTGATTTGCGGATACAGCCAGCGCACCGCTTCCCGACCGTCCTGGCGGATGGTGAAGGCTCGATCAGACAGTATTAATTCCGCACCCCTATACTGCCCGACTTCATTCTGCGGACCGCGATACTGCTCCAGAATTGCCTGAAGGTAAATCACTTCACCCTCAGGGAGTATCGGTCCGGTGGGGTCCTGCAATGGCGTAATCAGATGCCGCAGGCGTTGCATCCATTCGTTCAATGCAATTTGTTCACCATCCCGGTCCTGCAGATGATAATTCCTCAGCAGCGTAAAGACACGCCCGCAGGCCTCGCACGCCACCCGATCCGCTCCCACCTCACGGATTGTGTCAGTAGCACCACAGTGGATACACCCCCAGAGTAATTTCTCTACTCCTTTTGCCATGCGTTTGGTCCGGACAGGATGGTAGGTCACTTCATTGGGGAAAATAGTCGCTCGAATCCGTTGCGTGAATTTTTCCCCATTTGCTGTCTCGGAGACAGGAATCACAGGCTTAAATCGCACATGCACTTTGCCCTTTCGGCGGACATTACTCCACCGTGGCCAGATCTCAAATGCCCCATCTATCTCTACCGGAAGGATCGGCACCTTACAGCGCTGTAAAACGCGTACGGTTTCAGGAACAATTTCACCCGGACTGCCATCCATCGAGCGTTCACCTTCCGGAAAAATGCCTACGGTCTTCCCTGCAGCAGTAAGCTTGATGATGTTCCGCAATGCTGCTAGATCCTGCACATGCCGGCGGATCGGAAAGGTGTACAACTGATCCATAAACCACTGTTTGACCGGGTGCGTGTAGGCATCTGCCGTGGTCACGAAGTGTACAGGGAAAGGAATAAAGATGCCAAACAGGAACGGATCCAGGTAACTGGCGTGGCGGGCCACAATAATAAATGACTGCTCCAGGGGAATGTGCTCCAGACCATCGGCGGTAATCCGGTAGTTCCACCGGAATAATACATGACCTAAAATCCAGGCAATTTGGTAAACCCAGGTCGGCTCTTTTGCTGCCGGGTCACGCGGCTTGATTCCCCAGAAAGGAGTATGCTCCCGATAATCACGATACTGATCCCCAAACTGCCTGGCGAGTAACGGTTCTTCGATACGTAACAGATACAGACTACCCACTGATAAAGAAATGACAAGCAACAAGAACACGACAAAAGTGGGCAATCCAGCGGTGAGCAAAGCGCCCAATATCCAGATTTGGAGCGACCACCATTGGGGGTGGCGATTGCGGGCATAATATCCCATTCGAATAAGTCGTCTGGGCTTTAGCCGCCACATCCCTTCCGGATCACTGAATTGGAGGAGTAACAAGTGTGATCGTAATCCCCAGATGAATGCCAGGAGCATCAAGCCATTCCCTACCCAACGGAACTGTAGTGGTTCACTCGTCGGCAATAAAGGCGCCATCACCTGGTCGCCAAAAGCAACCAGGATCATGGGTATACCTAGCCATATCAGGGTATTACGGATAATTTGAGCCGCAATTTTAGGTACCATCAACATAGCAGATCACTGCCTGATTTTCTCGGGTTGTCACTCACTTGATAATCAATCATCACCACCATAAATCTCCTTGCCGACGTTCGACCACCCGAATATATTTGATTTCCGCACCTGAACAATTGGTTCCGCGCCAGTTAACGATAGAAAATGGAAACTTCCATTCAGATGGCGTGTAAAACGGGCGAATTTGCTAAAAGAGGTTGAAAATGAAGTTCGAGAATGAGGTTAAGGACGAGACGCTGATCATACGGGTGAAAGACACGACCTTTGATGCACGCGGCGTGAAGCAATTTAAACGGGACATGTTCCTCGCAATCAGTGAGTCTGATTTTAAAAATATTATAGTAAATCTTGAAAATGTCAGGATGGTTGACAGCACCGGGCTAGGTGGTTTACTCTTCGCGAAACGGCAGACGGATATTCGCGGTGGTAAATGCTTTCTGGTAAATCCCAAATCCCGAATCCTGTCATTGCTAAAAATTTCAAAGCTGGAAAATATCTTCGAGGTAGTGGAGACCGAGACCGCTGCCTTGACTGCGGTGGCCTGAGCACCCTACCGCGCATCACCAATTATTAATACCCTGGTATAAAAAGACAGGCCACCTTGGTGGCCTGTTTGATATAAAAAAACAGGGACAATGTTTACCTGGAAGCGGGGGAGACAACCAGATATATGTCCCTGCAGAAAATTCGTGACCAATTTTATCTTAATACATCACGACTGTCAACAATTATTTACAAAGGCAGTTATTTTTATTTCCCCGGTTATCTAAATCAATTGGGCATTTTAGGACCAACACCACCGGGAAATCCCGGCATTTGCTGATCCTGCATCCGAATTTCCCCATGCTGGGCTTCATATTTTTCAATGTTGGACTTGAGGGCCATTAACAGCGCTTTGGTGTGGCTGGGCGTCATGATAACACGCGACTGCACATTTGCTTTGGGTGAGCCCGGCATTACCCGTATAAAATC
>JAIPJR010000014.1 GCA_021734045.1 Fidelibacterota bacterium | reverse complement strand
AAATGGTATAGTCCACCAGGTAGATGCCCGGTCCGTCACTGGTAAAATTCGCTTCCACCGAAACCTGATTTACAGAAATGGCTGTAGCGCTGAGTCCATTCTCACCGGCATTAATGGTCATGGTGATGGTTTCATCCGGTACCAAAACACCGGATGTGGGTGAAAAGCTCACACTGGAAATAACCGGTTTGACCGGATCAATGGCAGGTGTATTGACCGCCAGAGGAGCCGTGGTGAAAGCAGCACTGGAATTACCGGCATCGTCCACCAAGACGATGGATACGGGAATCTGAGCGTTATCTGTTATGGCATTGTTACCTTCTGACACCACATAGACAAGCGTATAGGTATTATCCGCTTCATCAACCAGTGTTGTGGATACATCCACACTATTGACGGTGGTCGATCCTGCGGTCAGTCCCGTTTCCGTCGCCGTTATCGTGACGATAAGGCTATCACCAATTCCCAGCGTTCCGGTGGTTGGCTGGAACGCGACAGTGGAAATAGTAGGTGCGTGCGCGTCAATTGCCGGCGCACTGGCGCTGCCCGGCGTATTGGTGAATTCTGTGGACAGATTAGCGGCACTGTCAGCCAGTGTGATACTGAGGGGAATGGTCTCACTTTGGCCAATATCTGTATCCCCTGATGTGACACCATATTTAGCCTGATACGAGCCGGCCCCCAGATCGGTAAAAGACGTTGAAACACTCCGGCCGTTAATTGTTATGGCTGATGCGATATAATCAGCTTCATCCGCTGTGATATTCACGGTGAGCGAATCGCCAATTTTCAGTGTACCGGAAGTTGGGCTGAAAGTGGCCGTCAGCACTACCGGTGGATTGGCATCGATGCCGGGCGAATTCGCTGCCGAGGGCGATGTGGTATAAACCGCGCTCGTATTCCCCGAGCCATCTTCCAATTCAATACTGATGGGAATTGTAGCCGCATCAGAAACATCGTCATCCCCGGCCGTTATCTGGTAGGTCACCGTGTAGGTACCGCCGCCTGTACTGTTAAAGTTATCGGTGACGGTAGTGCCATTAATGCTGATGGCCCTGGCTGTAAGTCCCGTTTCTGACGCCGTAATTGTCATGGTGAGGGATTCACCCGGTGTGAGAATCCCGGTTTTTGGCGAAAAACTCACACTGGAAATGGTCGGCCGGGTCGGATCAATCCCCGGTGCATTCGCTGCCGACGGTGAGGTGGTGAAGTTGGCACTGCTGTTCCCGGCATTATCAACCAAAACAATTGAGATGGGAATTTGGGCATTATCCGAGATGGCATTATCCCCCTCATCCACAACATAAATCAGGGTGTAGGTGTTATCCCCTTCATCCGTAAGCGATGATGCGACATCCACACTGTTGATGGTAATTGCTCCGGCAGCCAAGCTGGTTTCTCCCGCAGTTACAGTGGCAGTCAACGTATCCCCGATGGAGAGAATGCCAGTGGTGGGAGAAAAACTCACACTGCTGATAACCGGTAGATTGGCATCGATAATCGGTGTGATGCTGGCACCCGGTGAGGTTGTATAGGTCGTGCTCAGATTCGCGGCACTATCTTTCAGAACAACGCTAATAGGAATTGTTTCGTTATCGGCAATATCATTATCACCGTTAGCAATGGCATAATCCACCGTATATGTGTTATCACCCGCGTCCGTGAGGTTGGTCTGGGTTTCCCCGTTTATAGTAATGGATTGGCGTGCTAAGTTGGTTTCCGTCGAATTCACCCGCAATACCAGTGTGTCCCCCACCACCAGGGTGCCTGAGGGTGGTTCCCAGGTCACCGATACAATAACAGGCGAATTAGCATCAATCGCCGGTGAGACATTGGCGTTAGGGGAAGTGGTGAAGGTATTGCTCAAATTCCCAGCTGAATCTGCCAGGGTTAGTGAAACAGGAATCTGGGCGGTTCCGGCAACATCGTTATCCCCTTCGGGCACGGTGTAGTTCGCGGTGTATGCGGTACCACTTACATTCGCCAGGGAGGCATTGACATTCACACCATTGACGGACAGCGTACTGGCCTCCAACCCGGCCTCACTGGCTGTGATATTAAGCGTAAGTATCTGCCCAACCCGTAGTGTACCGGAGGTCTGGGTGAAGCTAAGGCCGTTGATGGTGGGTGCGTGGGCATCAATCGCCGGTGAATTTTCGGCGGATGGCGATGTGGTATAGGCCGTGGTTTGATTGCCTGCAACGTCTGAAAGAACAATTGAAATGGGAATGGTTGCCGTCCCGGCAATATCATCATCACCGGCTGATACGGTGTAGGTCACCGCATAATTCCCGCCACCATTATCCAACAGTGTGCCCGCTACATTTACACCATTAATGGTGATTGCGCCGGCTGAAAGACCTGCCTCACTGGCCGTGATATTTACCGTCAATGTTTCATCTGGAATGAGCGTTCCGGTAGTGGGTGTATAACTAACACTGCTGATCGAAGGTCTATGGGCATCAATTGCCGGTGTCGTACCGGCCGAAGGGCTCGTGGTAAATGCCGTATTGCGATTCCCGGCTGCATCCCGGAAAACCACATAGACCGGAATGGTTTCGGCATTCGTCACGTCGTCATCCCCGGCAGCAATGATGTATTTAGCGGTGTAATCTCCACCGCCTACATCCTGGAAGGTGGAAATGACCGACTTTACGTTAATCCGCAATGTATCGGCGGAGAAACCGGCTTCATTGGCTGAGATGGAGACATTAAGTGTATCGCCAATTTTCAATGTACCACTGGTGGGGCTGAAATTTACCAGCGAGACAATGGGCGAATGGGCATCAATGATGGGCGTTCCGGAAGCGGCCGGAGAGGTGGTAAATGTATTGGTCAGGTTACCTGCAGCATCCTGGAGCGTAATGCTAATGGGGATTGTTTCACTGTCATTAATATCAGCGTCACCTTCCGAAATGGTGTAGCTCACCGAATATTTTCCACCGCTGTTATCGGTAAGTGTACCCGCCACATCCACACCATTGACGAGAATGGTTTCCGCGCTTAGTCCCGCTTCGCTGGCTGTTATAATCACCGTGAGTTGATCACCGACAACGAGTGTTCCGCTGGTGGGATTAAAAGTCGTGTTGGAGATACTGGGACTGTGGGCGTCGATGGCGGGAGAATTATTGGCATCGGGTGCTGTCGTATAGGCACCCGTGGAATTTCCGGCCGCATCTGAGAATGTAACCAGGAGGGGGATCTGCGACGATTCTGCGCGATCCGTATGTCCCTCTGCAACCTGATAGGTGGCCGTGTAAGTGCCATCGGAATTATCTGTGACCGACGCAATCACCACGTCATTAATCCGCAATGTATCCAGTGTGAGACCGCTCTCCTGCAAATCAATCGTAAGCGTGAGTGTTTCACCCACTTTCAGCCAACCGGAAGTGGGTGACCAGGCGACGCTGTTGATGGTCGGTGTTTGAGCATCAATCCCGGGCGAACTTCCGGCCACCGGTGAGGTGATAAAATTATTCGTAGCGTTCCCGGCATCATCCGCCAGAAGCACCTGGATGGGGATTTGCTCGTTATCCGTCCGATCCGTGTTTCCCTCTGCTACAACATATCGAACCGAGTAATCACCACCCCCAAGGTCACTCAGGGTCGATTTGACATCCACGCCATTCACTGTAATAGTTGATGCATTTAGGCCCGCTTCACTGGCACTAATCTGCATGGTAAGCGTGTCACCGACCTGTAAAACACCGCTGGTGGGCGTAAAACTCACCGATGCAATACTGGGTGAATTGGCATCCACGATGGGTGTGGCTGTAGATGTGGGCGCTGTGGTATAATTTCCGGTGGAATTCCCGGCATCATCCAGCAGTTCAATGCTCAGGGGAATCTGCTCCGAATCAGAGCGATCGGTTTGCCCCTCCGCAACAGTATAGGTTGCCACATACACGCCCCCGGTATTGTCCTGAAAACTGCCGGAAACATCCACACCATTCACTACCAGTGTATTAGCAGAGAGACCTGCTTCATCTGCATTAATGGTAACGGTTAAGCTATTACCTACTTTCAGGTACCCACTCTGGGGTGAGTAAGTTACCGATGTAATGCCGGGAGAATTGGCATCGATGGTTGGGGTGACACTTACAGCTGGTGATGAGGTGAAGGTTTGGGTGACATTCTCGGCAGCATCCTGTAGTATCACAGAGATGGGCAGTGTTTCCGCCTCACCGATATCCGTATCACCCTCCTGAATGGTATAGGTGACCGTGTAGGAGTTATCGCTATTATCCACCAGTGTTGAAGCCACATCCACACCATTCATGGTAATGGCTGATGCATCCAGGCCAGTCTCATCCGCGGTGATGGTCATGGATACGGCATCACCTACTTTCAGGGTTCCATTGGTGGGTGAAAAGCTCACCGTTGAGATAGCGGGTGCATTGGCATCGATGGCCGGTGTGCTTCCTGCTCCGGGTGCGGTGGTAAACGAGCCAGTACTGTTCCCGGCGCTGTCGGAAAATGCAAACGCAATGACTAACTGCTCAGCATCGCCTACATCGTCATTCCCATCCACAATTGTGTACAAGGCCGTGTAGGTCGTATTTCCATTGTCTGTAATCTGACCGGAAACATCCACCCCGTTCAGTGTAGCCGTATTAATCGTGAGACCGCTTTCAGAGGCATTAATGGTCGCGCTCAGGACATCGCCCACCTTTAATGTTCCTGCCGTGGGGTTAAATGTGACACTACTGATGCTTGGGGAGTTGGCATCAATCCCCGGTGAACTGCCTGCCGCAACCGGTGTGGTATAATCGCCCGTCGTGTTTCCGGCTGCATCGTTGTACTTAATCGTGATGGGAATCGTCGCTGCATTCGAAATATCACCATGGCCCTCCACAACCGTATAGGTCGCGGAATAAAGTCCACCACCATCATCAGAGTGGGATCCGGAGATATCAACACCGTTGAGTGTAAGTGTCTGCAGCAGGAGTCCTGCCTCCCCCGCATTAATCGACACTGTAATGTTTTCTCCAACTTTCCTTACACCGGAAGAAGGTGTGAAGGTGACACTGGAAATTTCCGGTGAGTCGGCATCAATGGCCGGGGTATTACCGGCAAGAGGGGCAGTCGTATAAGCACCTGTCGTGTTACCGGCAGAATCCAGCAGTGTAACGCTGATGGGAATTTGTGCATCATCGCCGATATTGTCATCATCTTCAGAAACCGTATAGGTGAATGTGTAAGAATTATCACCATTATCCACCTTGGAGGTTTCAATTGAAACACCATTCACGGAAACGCTGGAGGCGGTGAGTCCGGTCTCATCGGCCGTTACAGTGACAGTGAGCGCATCACTCACCTTCAGTGTGCCGGTTGAAGGATTAAAAGTGACAGATGATATTCCAGGTGAATTCGCATCAATTCCCGGTGAATTTCCCGCTGAGGGCGCACTGGTGGTAGTAACGGAATTCCCGGCGATATCAGCCAGCACCACATTGATGGCGATCTGGTCTGCGTCGCTTACATCAGACTGACCTTCCTGAATGGTCAATGATGCGGTATAGGAATTATCACCCACGTCATTCAGGCTTGCAGCCACATCAACCCCGTTATTTGTCAGGGTATTGGCAGATAGACCGGTTTCGCTGGAGACAATGGTCATGGTCAGAGCGTCTCCAACTTTCAGCACACCGCTGGCAGGTGAAAATGAAATACTGGAAATGGTGGGCGTCGTACCATCAATACCCGGTGAACTTCCGGCTGCCGGAGAGGTAGTGTAAGAGCCGGTGCTATTGCCAGCGTCATCCGTGAGCGTAATGCTGATGGGAATCTCACTGTCATCACTCACCGGGTCGTCCCCTTCCGTCACCTGATAAGGCACGGAATAGGTATTATCAACATTATCCACCATATCGCCGGATACATCCACACCATTTATGGTCAGGGTTGTGGCATTCAGTCCCGTTTCTGTCGAATTAATTGTCAGCGTAAGGTTATCCCCCACCTTCAGGTACCCGCTGGTCACATTGAAACTGATTGAGGAGATACTGGGCACCGTCTGATCAATCGTCGTGTTGGGTGTCAGGGTCACTTCATCACCAGTGGGGGCAAAGCTGCTATTCAGGAAAATCACCCGACTGTCAAAGGTTTCCCCGTTGGTAAAACCGGCAGCATCCTCAACATCACCGGCAGTATAGGTAAGCGTGGCTTCGGAGTTGATGAATGCAGCCACATTGATTGGGCTACCGATGCCTGTCCAGGCGTTCGCACCTACTTTTAGCTGGGTACTGGCGTAGTTAATGTTGGAATTATTCGGCACATTCACAGAAACACTGGCGCCGGTATTACTGGCATTCCAATACCCGGAAACCACCGATCCGCCTGTGGGTGTGAAGGTATTCGCGCCCATCAGACTACCGGTTAGAAGCAAACTCCCCAGGAAATTTTTCACCAGGTGTCGCTGAAACTGAAAACTGTGCCTATGCGATTTCATAAAGTCTGCCCTGTGTTCTCATGGTACGCCATTAAAATTTATAGCCCAGTGTGAGCCGGCCGTCTGCCCAATGCCCCTGTCCGATGGATGGAATCTCCTGAATGACCACGCCCCGCATCCCCCCACCCAGATACAGGTGTTCACCTTCCAGAATTTTCCCTGATATTCCAGCGATGAAACCTGTAGTATCACTAAATTTACCACCCCCCAGCTCCAGAATCAATCCCCGCCAATACGTGCTTACATACGCCAGCTTGGCTTGCCCCATAAAACGACCACCTTCCGGGAATGTGTTCTCAAAATCATAACTGGACCACTCAAAACTCACCCCCATCATCACCGAACCCCACCGGTAATAAAAGGGCATGGTAAATGAGAACCGCCAATCAACAGATGAGTACCAGGTGTTGAGGTTCTCCGAGACCCAATAAGGGGAAGCGATGCTCATCTCCAGAGCCAGTCCATTCAAAATGCCTTGATTGAAAATGGTCCCCCAAGGCGCTTTTGAAGGTACTTTGGGGCGTGGTTCTCGTTTTTTGGACTGATTCACCGAGGCGTCAGGAGTTTCCGCACTTTTTTGCTTCTCGGACGCTTTGGATTGGGGAGCCGGCTTGGATGGTTTCTGCCGGGTTAATGATTTCGCAAGCGTGTCCGGTTTGGTTTGTTGCATTGCTGTTACGGAATCGGGGGAATTAACCACCGGTTTAAGTTTCGACGCCAGAGGTGTTTCAACAGAATTGCTGGGGTCAATTTTATCCTGATCAGAGTTCGTCAAGACAGTCGCCCTCGCAGTATCAGCAGTTACCGTTTCCGCTGTTTCTTCAATGGCGGATGACTCTAAATTTTCACGACTGTCCACTTCCCCGTTTGTGACCGGCTCCTGCGGAAGCACGGGGTATGCGCTTCGGGAAATCATCTCTAAATCCACATCCGTGCTGGGTTTCAACACGCGCCTTAACGCCGTGTACCCGGCTAGTTTCAGGCCCTCTTCATAAAAAACAACGCGAAATTCCGGCACATGCGACCGTTCACCAATTTCGGTACCGATCAGGAGCCGGGATCGCGTAAAAATAATCTCTTTCCCGATAAAATCGGCGGGGATCACCTGAATTCGGGGCGACCCAACGGTAGAATACCGATCACCAATCTTTTCCTGTAATTTCATGCTGGTGAGATTTTGATTATCCGGAACTTGTACGGTAAGCACATATAGCGTGTCCTCTTCGTACCATGTGCCGGTATTCTTGATTTCCGCGCTGAATAACGTCGCTGTTGCTCCCATGAGTTCAATCATGCCAATGATTAACCATAACCACGCCACTGGCTGGTGTCGGTTAATGCCACCCTTTGGTTGGTGTACGCTCACACCAATTCCACCTAAAATTTGTATCCGGCCAGGAATTGAACATCCGCCCAGCTAGAACTACCTAAAGGCTCTATTTTGTTGACCCAAATAGCACGCCCACCTGCTCCCAGATAAATATTGGGTGAAATGGGATAACGGTACATCGCCCCGAAAAGTGCACCGCCCGTGTTGCCAAACAGCCCAAATCCCGCGTCAACACAAAATTGCTGATACAATAGTCGCCCATAGGCCAATACGGAAATCCCACCAAACTGACCGCCCTGGGGAAATGTATTTTCAAAATTAAAACTCGCGATTTCCGCGCTGGCGGTAACGCGCATTCCGTACAGGGGCAATTGAAAACTGAAGGGCATCTGCACCCCCACCCGCCAATCCATGAAGGAATACCAGGTTTTCATATTCCGGGAAACCCAGAAGGGTGACACAGCGCTGATTTCAATGGCCATTCCCATCCCTACCGGCGCATTAGGATCATAAATAGCCTGAGTTGGTAAAGATTCTTCTTCCGGCTCAGGTTCCAGACCCCACTCACTGGTCTCAATCCCCCAATCGGAAAATTCATCCGCATTCACACTTAGTGTGTCAGTTTGAGGCAAATCCGCTTCCCCACCTGACCAATCATCCCAGGCACCGTCTGATCCGGATGTATCGGATACTGCCGGGGCGGTATCCGTATCTTCGAACCAGCCGCCCCAATCATCGCCCCCGGTATTCTGGGAGAATCCAGTCGCGAACACACCCAGGGTGATAATTAGGCTATGGACCCATATTTTTTGCAGATTAGCCATTCTAATCTAATCCTATTCATGAAGTAATTTTCCTATGAGTCTCAAAGCTATAATGGTAAAGGATAAATCGAAACAAAATTTACCCTTTAAAACAGGGGTGCATTCTGTTCCGGAAAGTACGCCCGGACCATGGTTTTAGATACGGTTTAACTAATCAAATTTGATGGAAGTGAGCTGACCTTTTTCATCAAAAGTCACCACACCATTGCGGTAGAGCCACACTTCGGTGTTTGAATCGGTGAGGTGGCGTTCAATCGGGTCCCCAAACCGCTGCAGAATAGCCTCTTGATCCGATCGTGTGGGTTGTGGTGCCTCGTAATTCTGCCAGCCGGCTCCTGGAGGTGGGGATGATACAGTTGTCAGGGATTGCTCGATTCGCTGCAACCGCTGACTCATTTTGGCTAGCGCATCCGCCAGACTATCCAAACGGGCGGATCCAGTACCGGGCGAGGTAGTACCGGGTTTCATTTGTTGCAGGTCCCGCACCACTTTGCTAAGCTGCTGCTGGGATTTTTTCACTTCAGCCAGGGACTTTTCTAATTCGGTAATTTTCTGAAAAGCCACCTTCTGAAACTTTTCATCCCGTGCCTGGGCTTTGTTCAATTTATCCAGATCCTGCGGAGAGGCACCGGCACCGGGTTGCGGTGCACAGTTCCACAGAAATACCAATACACTGGATAGAATGAGAATGTGTCGGGGAATTCGCTGCATAATGAAAAATCTAAAGCCCGCCGACCATTTAAGCCATGTTTTTTTAAGCCATTCCAATTTCATGGCAATCCGTTGTACAGGTTATAGATTTGGCTTATGCGAATTCTCATCATCTTAGGTGGACCACCTCCCCAGCCGGCTCGATTACAGCACCATGCGCAAGAAGCTGACCGGATCATTGCTGCCGATGGTGGTGCGATGGCCTGTCTGAACGCGGGTGTTACTCCCCACCTGGTTATCGGAGATCTGGATTCGGTTACTTTAGAAACTATTCCAGAAAACTGGGTAGTTCAAAAGGATTCCAACCAGGATACCACCGATTTTCAAAAAGTGTTTGGCGTTCTGACCACCTCCAAAATCAACCGTTTAATGATTCTGGGAGGCCTGGGTGGCCGGGTTGATCACGAACTCACCAATCTCCATATTGCAGCCGCACTGGATCCCTCCTGGGAAGTGGAATTTGAAGGTATCAATGCTCATATTTTCCGCGTGATAAACCGTATGACGATTGCATTACCTGTAAATTCCACACTCAGCCTGATTCCCTGGCCGGAGGCATTGATTGAAAAAACCACCGGTTTACAATGGGACCTCACCAACACACTGCTGAGTCCAAATAGCCAACTGGGACAATCCAACCGGGTCACCCATTCACCCGTCACCATCCGGTTGAACCATGGTATGCTCTACGCGGTTCAGGTTCTCAATCACGCTTGATGTGCTGCCATTAATGCCATGAATCTGCATCCTCTCGATACCGCAATTATTGTTGTTTACTTCATCCTGATCTGGGTATTGGGCTTCTGGAAAAAATCTGATACGAAAATTGGTGTTTACATCCTCATGGGACGCCGTCTCAGCCTGCCGGCATTTGTAATGACGCTGGTTTCCACCTGGTATGGCGGCATTCTGGGAGTGAGCGAATTCAGCTTTTCATACGGCATTTCCAACTGGATTATTTTTGGCGTGCCCTATTATGTGTTCGGCCTTGCTTTCGCATTTTTTCTTGCGCAGCGCGCCCGCTTATCCCAGGCAGAAACCATCCCCGGACTATTGCGACAAAACTATGGTGAGACATCGGGGAAAATTGGTGCGTTATGGGTCTTTCTGCTGGCATCACCAGCGCCTTATCTATTAACAGTTGCCTTCCTGCTGCAATTCTTTTTCGGATTCGGTTTAATTACGGCCATGATCCTGGGTTTGGTCTTTTCCACACTTTATATCCTCCGTGGTGGCCTGGGAGCGGTGGTGCGCACCGATATGTTTCAATTCCTGCTCATGTACCTGGGATTTGTGACGATGGCCGTTATCGGTTGGTGCACGGTGGGTTCCTTCTCCCAACTCAAAGCTATGCTGCCACCAGAACATCTGACGCTAACAGGCGGACATTCATTTGCATATATCCTGGTGTGGTTTTTTATCGCCATGTGGACCCTGGTTGACCCGGGATTCCACCAACGGGTTTACGCGACGCAAGACCACAAAACTGCCCGAAAAGGTATTATTCTGGCTGTAGCCTGCTGGTTTGTGTTTGATTTACTCACCACCTGGACCGGCTTGCTGGCCAGGGCACTTCTACCGGACCTTTCGAATCCGGCCCAGGCATTCCTGGAATTGTCCGCCCATATTCTGCCCGTTGGGATTCAGGGGTTATTTCTATTGGGTATTTTCGCTACCGTCATGTCGACGCTGGACAGTACAACCCTGGTCACAGCCCAAACGCTTGGCTATGACATTCTGGCGCGTTTAAAACGATTCGGCTCCCACAATCCCGTACACCTGACCCAGATTGGCATGGGATTATCCCTGGGATTGGCATTTGTCATGGCTGTTTTTATGCCCAGTGTGGTAAATCTCTGGTACACATTGGGAACCCTCATTCTACCGGGATTATTGCTGCCGGTAATTACCAGTCTGGTCCCAGCTTTTAGTGTCGAAAAACGGTATATTCTGTCGGGCATGGTTCTGGGACCACTTGTTGCTGGTGTGTGGTTTAGTTTCGCAAAGGTGGATAGCTGGCAGTATTTATGGCAATTGGAGCCATTTTATCCCGGTATATTCATCAGTCTGCTGCTCTGGGGTATCGGGATGTTGAATGGTCATTTTAAGCACACCAAATCCATACATTATAATTGAAAGGACATTTTAAATGGGTTACGACATTAAAGATCAGATAGTGTTCATCACGGGAGCCAGTGCAGGTATAGGTCAGGCGACTGCCCGTCAATTTGCCGCTGCCGGTTGTCACCTTATCCTCACAGCGCGTCGGGTAGATCGTCTCCAGATATTAGCACAGGAATTGACGCAAAAATATCATATCCATGTCCATCATGCTGCCATTGATGTGAGTCGTTTGGAATCAATTGAATCAGTTCTAAACGATCTACCGGAATCATTCACAAATATTGACATTTTAGTGAATAACGCCGGTTTGGCATTAGGTGTGAATAAAGCCCATGAAAATAATCCGGAGGATATCAATACGGTAATCGATGTGAATGTGAAAGGTGTCCTCTGGCTCACTCAGGCAATTGTTCCGGGTATGGTTTCCCGCCAGCGAGGTCATGTGATTAATATTTCCTCAATCGCTGGGCATGAAGCTTATCCCGGTGGGAGTATTTATTGCGGCTCAAAACACGCCGTGAATGCCATTACGAAAAGCACACGCATGGATCTGGCTGGTACATCTGTCCGTGTAACCGCAATCTCTCCGGGATTGGTGGAAACGGAGTTTAGCCAAGTGCGATTCAGGGGAGACGCTCAGCGAGCCAGCCAGGTTTATCAGGGATATGAACCACTGGTAGCAAATGACATTGCAGATGCGATTTTGTATGCCGCAACCCGGCCACCCCATGTTCAAATTGCGGATATGATTATTTTCCCCACTGCCCAGGCTTCAGCAACAATCGTTGCGAAAAAAGAATAATTCGGGAGCGTCTATTTAAAGTTATAAAAAAAGGAGCATCAAAACGATGCTCCTTTTTTTGTGTTCAAATGTGCTTTTAACTTAGCTGTTTAAGTCAGCAATCAGCATTTTTTTCTCTTCATCAAAGACAGGCGTAACCCGTTTCAGTTTGTCAAAAGAAAGGCCGAATGCTTTGTAAAAACCTTTGCCCATAATAGCACAGGGTTTCTTTTCGCCAACGGCAGGCAGTTTGATTGAGCTGACGGAATTACGCTTCACCGGCTTAATACCGACCTTGTTCCGTGCCCGGTCATAAAATAGTTCCACATGATTGGCTTTGCTCAAATGAGCATCATACAAACCACGACTAAAACCAATGCGACCCGAAGGACTAAAACTAATTGCTAAACCTTTTCCACGACCACCGCGTTTTGGCTTATACGGTTCAAAACCCATTTGTCACTCCTTTCATTGTATCACTTAATAGCATTTTACACATACCGTAGTAATTTTAAATAACACTGTACATAAAGCAATCAATATTTCAAGTCTAATCACAAAGATTTACATAGTTAAGTTGTAGGTGAAATAGTTTTAATATTCATGAAAATTAGCACTACTTTAAATCATCAACTGTTTTTTCAAGGTTACCAATGCGCCAATTACGTAGCTTATAGACATGCGGGCTTTCGGACCATTTTGCAAAACACTCATTCTCCAGTTTCGTGCCGATCCAGATGGCGGATAATACCGTGTCGCCCACCATGACGATGATTTTTCTACGCGGACCCTGCAGCCCGTACAGCGCCAGGTTTTCTGCATAATAGTCACCCACCGCGTCTGCCTGTAAATTACTCAGATTTCGTAACAAACTCTCCACCTTGTCGGTTTTGAGCGTGTCACCGGCGACACTAAACCACCCCAGTGTATCACGTTTGAAAATGTCCAGCGTCATATCACCGGTCATGGTAATACGGTCCGCCAGTTTTATATCAAAAGGCTTCAGCTTTTTATCCTGAAAATCAAATGCCGTGCGCACAAACTGTTTGGCCTGGGTCGTGTCTATAATCGCCACAGGATGTTTTCCCAGCCAGTGTACATACAGTTCATTGGCCGAGCGTTTATCACCCAACCGCAGTTCCATGCTGGTGGTACTGTCATCGTAAACAAAGACTGCCCGTCCAACCGGATCTTCCATGCCGTAGGGTTTTAAAGATTGTGGCTCTTCCACCACAAAATCGCGCGCCTTTAATCCTTTAATACCGGAGATTAAACTGTTCACCGCGCTGGGCATGGCAACCAGATTCACCGGTTCCGTAATCATCCAGCGGTTGGCGAGTTTTTCCAGCACAACCTTTTGTCCCATCTTTTCCAATTCTATCTTCGCGATGCGGGGTTCCTTTTCAATGTGGAAAATCGATTTATCGCGCAGGTCGAAGAGGGACTTATCCAATGTGGTGAATAATGTGTTCTCAGTCGTCACCACCCTGCTGGAATCAGCCCATTTCACGAAGGTCATCACCCCACCCTTGCTGGCTTTGCTCTCCGCACCCACCAGAAAGGATTTTTCCGAACCATCCGCCAGCATCAACGTGACGGTGGCTCGTGGGATATTTAATCCATATTTACTTAAATCCCTTAGTTCTGATGAGATTTCACGGTTAATGGTGGACCGCATGATTGCATTCACAATACCATCCCACTGACCATCCTCGGCAGCAACTTGGAAGGGGGCAGTGATTTGCCATTCTCCATTTTCACGGACTGCGGTAATCGTTCCCTGCGGTGTCTGCAGCGTTAAACCGACAATGTCCTGCGGATTGGCAATTTTAAAGGTCTTACTGGCCCATTCTGATGCCGCCTCCCTTTCCAGACCACCTTTATATTCGTAGAAATATACGAAACCTGCGATCACCACGAATGCAGCGAATAGAAGCATTAAATGTTTTGGTTTCATACGCGATTACCTCCGTCGTTTGAGATAGACACGTACCCCCTGGCCCATGATTAACAGACCGAACAGGATAATGACATATAAGACGATACGCAGATCACCGGCTGTCATATTTAACGGGCGATTTTCCATCTGTTTAGACGATACAGAGATAAGATCATCATCTTGCGCAAGCCAGGAGACAATATTTGTGAAAAAATTCCCATTCCCCTGGGTGTTGAATTGGATGTTGGTGGCGAAGTCTGAATCCCCCACCACGACCAGTCGGCCCGCCTTCCCTCCGGTCGAATCACTGGGTACGTTCGTAACCGCTGCAAGATTCAGGGGTCCTGGAATATCATTCTCCCCGAAGGAAACGCCCTGTTGCAAGTTCGCCAGATCGGTCTCCCCCCAGGCACTGCCACCGGAAATCGCCAAAGCTGTTGCCGATCCACTGACCTGCAGCGAACGGGTCATATGGAAAATAGTGGCATAAGGAAAATCTTTCGTTATGGCATGCTCTCCGTATTGACGCACCATCGGCGTACCCGGATTGCCACCAAACAGACGATTTTCAAGTGAAGGATCAACCACAATATCATTGTCCGGTGTAATGTCAAATGGAGTGAGGAAAGCCCGGAAATCCGGTTTGGGTGCCGGATCCAGCAAAACCACAACACCGCCACCCGCCTTCAGATAGCGCGTAAGTGCTGCCGTCTCATGCGCCAGATAAGGTTTATCGGCGCCGGCAATGACGACGGCAGACGCATCCTGGGGAACCGCATCCATGGACATCAAATCCAGAGAAGAAACTTTATAAAACTGCTTTTCCAGTGCGGTTTTTGCCACCCCATAGCCATCCCGGGATTGGGCGTCCTCCAAATCCACTTCGCCATGCCCGGTTATAAAATAAACAGTCTTTTGTTCATCCCGCAGCACCTTAATCAGCGTATTGGTGATGTCCTCCTCCTGGGGTGGACGCGCGCCCCCAAATTGAGGTGCTGGCTCCCAGCGTTCCTCTTTGGTTTCAGTTTTGAAGACAATCGTCCCGTACTGTTCAATTTCATACACCTGCTGCGCCAGGTCCGCATTTTTATCCACATCCAGAAATTCATACTGAAATCTGGGTGAGATGTTGTTGTATTCTACAAACAGCTCCTGAATCTGGCTCCGAGCATTGTCATTGTCATTCCAAAAGGCATAAACTTGAACATCTTTTCCCAGATTCTTGAGGATTTTTGTGGTTTGATCGGATAACGAAAATGTCTTTTGCTGCGTCCAGTCCGATCGGTAGTTATTGCGGTAGAAGAAAAAATTTACCGCAGCCAGAATGCCCAGAACGAACAGACCACCAATGACCATACTGATACCGTATTTGGTGGATCGCCGTCCCAATGCCTGCACGACGGTTCTGAAATTCGCGATAATCGTCCCTATCACCAATACCAATCCCACGATTTCCGTAGTGACTGAGTACCAGCGCCATAATCCGGTAATGCTGTAGAGTACCAATCCGGCTAACATGCCGATAACACCAACCCAGAGTAAGATTTTCCATATTTTCTGCATGATTAACCCCTCCACCGTGTTGATTCAACCGATTGATAGGTCAAAAAGAGTCCCAGAAATGCAGCTGACAGATAATAGACCACATGCCGGGTATCAAAAACACCCTTCACAAAATCATCCAAATGCTCGATTGTGGAAAGGTATTGGAGGAGCTGCTGTGACCAGTTGGTACTGTTAAAGCTTCCCAAAGCGCCCACCAGCCAGAGCACCAGCATTACCACGAAGGTTACCAGCGCTGATACCAATTGATTCTCGGTTAAACTGCTGATAAACATCCCAATGCCTACCAGAGCCGCACCAAACAGCAGCAATCCGAGATAGCCACTGAGAATGGGCAGGAGCTCAGGATCACCATAGAAAAACAGCATTACCATAAATAGCAAGGTAGTGCCAATCATGGTGGCGTAAAGGGTGAGCGCAGCAAAATATTTTCCCAAAATGATTTGCCAATTGGTGAGTGGTGATGTGAGTAATAACTCCATGGTACCGTTGTGCTTATCCTCTGAAAACGAGCGCATGGTAATCATGGGTATCATGAAGAGGGAGATTACGGATAAATTCAGTAACAACCCGCGTATCAACATAAGGTTTACATTTACCGGTTGAAACCGCCCACCCTGCTGAGCCTGCATCTGAATCAGCTGCTGATTTTGAAGAAATGAAGCCAGAAACAGGTAAAAGAACACTGCGGCCAGGGCAAAAAAGAATACCAGAATCACATATGCCATGGGTGACACAAAATAAGCGTTCAATTCACGACGAAAGATAGTCCATGTGTTTTTCATGCTTCCACCCTCCCCGCGCCAGTTTCGGATTTCACCAATTGAAGGAATATTTCTTCCAGATTCATGCCCACGCTCTGCAGGCCAAATAATTTGAATTTATTGGTTACAATGACTCTAGCCAGCTCACTGCGAATGTCTTTCTCAGCGGTGGATTCAATCATATAGGCGCCGGCGGTATGGGTCACATTCACTACACCGTCAACACTTCGCAGGGTAGTTTTAATGGCTTCAGGATCACCTTCTACCTCCAGTTTCACCGTGGATGCTCCCTGGAGTTTCTGCGTCAATCCGGTGGTTGTATCCTCGGCGACGACCTGCCCTTTGTTGATAATGACCACTCGGTCGCAGGTCTGTTCAACCTCCGGCAGAATATGGGTGGATAAAATGATGGTATGATCACCAGCCAGACCCTTAATCAATTCGCGCACTTCAATAATCTGCGCCGGATCCAGTCCCACGGTGGGCTCATCCAGAATTAATACCTCCGGCTCATGGATCAGCGCTTGCGCCAAGCCGATTCGCTGCCGGAAACCCTTGGACAGCTTGCCAATAATCCGGTGGCGCACATCAACCGTCGTTGTGAGTTCCAGTGCTCGGTCAATTTTGGATTTCACATCCGGGCCAGACAGACCTTTTATCCCGGCAACGAACCGCAGGAAGTCATCCACTGTCTGTTCCATGTATAAGGGCGGATTTTCCGGCAAATACCCAATGCGTTTCTTCACTTCCATTGCATTTTCAAACACATCAAATCCGGCTACCCGGGCCGTACCGGTCGTGGCTGGCATAAAGCAGGATAGAATCCGCATGGTTGTGGTTTTACCAGCTCCATTGGGTCCCAAAAAGCCCAGTATTTCACCTTTCTGCACGGAAAAGGAGATATCCCTGACCGCGTGAACCGGTCCATAGGACTTACTCACATTTTGGACTTCAATCACGATATGTCCTCCACTTCTGCTTGCTGTTTAACATCAGATTTTTTCATGGTTGTTTCGGTCTGAACCCTGGTGGTTTCCACCAGGTTGATGGCCAATTTTAATGCTGCTTCAGCTTGTGTAGATGTGGGGATAAATTTGGCGAACTTGACCAAATCTCCCTGTGTCAATAGTTCTTCACTATCCCGCAACCGATCCGGCCCTAGAATACCGTTCTTCAAGGCCAGTAATACCTCTGTCGTGGTCATTTCCAACGCATCAATTAGAAAGCGATTCTCGAAATATCGACGCACAATTTCAGTTAGCCAGGAGTAATAGGCTTTGAAATCCCCCGTTTCAAGCAGTGTGGAACGCTGCAATTCATTTAATTCGCGCAACGCTATCACATGTGCTTCCTCCGGCAGGATGACGACAACTTTTTCCTTACCTGCTTCATTTTTACCTATCCTGCGTGGCCAATACCGGTATAGCAAATAGATAGTGACAACTGCGATGACACCATAAATGATGTACCACCAATTGAACGGTAAACGAACGGGATGAATCGGTTTGATGGGATGAAAGGTCGAGTCCTCTGCTGTGAGGACGGAATGAATTTCCACCCGAAATCCTGGCAGTTTTATAACCTGTGTATCGACTGGTGAAATGACAGTCGCTTTCAGATCCGGAAAATCGTGTGGGCCTACGGAATCATATACAGCCACCGCCAGTTGCAGGGCAGTAATATTTTCTTGTTCCACACCCTGGTTCTGTTCCAGAATTTCAAATGTGGTTACCCGTTGATCCAAAACAGGGAACTGAACCGCTTGATTTGGGGAGTGCTGAACCTGCCAGGTAGCATGAAACACATCCCCCAGCGTGCCGTCAGTGGTATCCAAGTCAACGCTGACCTGTAACGATTGGGCGAATAACGATGGAATGAACAGGAAGAAGACCAGGAGGCGTCGAGAGTATAAAGAACAGAGGGTAAAAGCCTGGAACGTCCGGCTCAGTTGTGCGCGTCCACGCCCAGCCATCAGCGCACCCTCTTGGCTCGCGCCTTAAAAAATTTCACCAATGGTTCCACATAGGACTCGGTTGAATTCAGTGCCAGGTAATCCAATTGATGTTTGCGGAAGAAACTCTCCAATGAACTGACTCGCTGTTGATTGGCTTTTTGATAGGCTTCACGGAAGCGCGGGTTGCCGGTATCCATCAGGGCAATCTCGCCCGTTTCCGCGTCGTGCACCTGAATCAAACCAGTACGGGGCAATGTAGCTTCCAACGGGTCAAACAGTCGTAAAGTGATGAAATCATGTCGGCGAGCAGCGATTCGAATCGGTGTTTCAAATCCGGAAGTGAGAAAATCTGAAATTAAAAAGACCACAGCCCGTCGCCGCACCACACTGGACATGAACTCAACGGCAGCACCAATATCAGTGCCTTTACTCTGTGGTTCATGGTATAATAATTCGCGTATCACATGCAGTACATGGTGGCGCCCTTTGTGCGGTGGAAGGAATTTTTCCACCTTATCTGTAAATACTACCGCACCCACCTTATCATTATTTTTAATCGCTGAAAATGCCAAAACCGCTGATAATTCTGCTGCCACCTCCCGTTTCATCCGACCGCGACTACCGAAGGCTCCAGAAGCGGATGCATCCACCAGCAACATGACCGTGAGCTCCCGCTCTTCGTCAAACAATTTCACATGCGGTTTCCCGGTCCGGGCTGTCACATTCCAATCAATTGTTCGAATGTCATCACCGGGCAGATATTCCCTAACTTCCGCGAACTCCATTCCCCGGCCTTTGAATACCGAATGATATTCGCCACCGAACACCTCATTCACCAGGTGCCGGGTGGAAAATTCGAGTCGGCGGATGTTCTTCAGAATGTCTTTTGAAATCATGTTCAATCAGAAGCGCTTCGTGAATCGCCGCTGCAGGACATTATCGAAAATTCTATCTCACAAAATAGCAGGACAAACATTCATAACCGGCTTATGGCACTTCAACTGTTTCAAACACGCGCTGAATAATATCTTCACTTGTCATATTTTCAGCTTCAGCTTCGTAGGTCACCAAAACGCGATGGCGCAGCACATCCATGCCCATGGCACGTATATCATCCGGGGTGACATAGCCGCGGTGATTGATGAAGGCGTGCGCCTTCGCCGTCATTGCCAGATTAATGGAAGCACGCGGTGATGCGCCGAACTGAATAAGGTCAGTCAGCTCACCCAGACCGTATTTCTCAGGATTACGTGTGGCAAACACGATATCCACGATGTAGCGCTCAATTTTTTCATCCATATAGATATTGTCCACCACCTGGCGTGCCTTTAGAATCTGGTCCGGGTTCACGACCGGTTCCAGTGCAAGGCTCGGTTTCGGGTGCGCCATACGACGGATGATTTCCAGCTCTTCACTCTCGTTGGGGTAGTTGATTTTAACCTTGAGCATGAACCGGTCTACCTGTGCCTCCGGAAGCGGGTACGTGCCCTCCTGCTCGATTGGATTCTGCGTTGCCAATACAAGAAAAGGATCTTCCAGCTTGAAGGTTTCTTCGCCTATGGTGATTTGCCTCTCCTGCATTGCCTCCAGGAGAGCCGCCTGCACTTTGGCGGGTGAGCGGTTAATCTCATCCGCTAAGATAATGTTGCTGAACAGGGGTCCCTTTTTAATGGTGAATTCACCATCTTTTTGATTATAGATCAGCGTTCCCAGCAAATCGGCAGGAAGCAGATCAGGCGTGAATTGTATGCGCTGGAAATGGGTATGAATCAGCTGTGCAAGGGTGTGCACGGTCAAAGTTTTGGCTAATCCGGGAACCCCTTCCAGTAAAATATGACCGTTGGCAAGAAGTCCCACCAATAGACGACGGACCAGGTATTGTTGGCCAACGATGACTTTACCGATTTCGCTTTCCAGGATTTCAATGAATTGACTTTCCCGCTTTATCTCTTCATTCAACTGAGCCAGATCAAATGACATACGCTGTATCAAATCCCTCTGTTTGTATTTTCAACTTCAACGATTAATGAATCATCGCTCCATCAATTAACTACTGGATTTTTTCCTGCCCACCAGGTGCTGTAATTCCGGAATTTCTTCGATGGATTTGCCCAGATATCTCAACTCAAACTGGACAGAAGGAACCATTTCATGTTTGGGATAAGAGGCGAGAAACGTCTCGTACTTCGCACGGGCCTTCTCAAGGTTTTTCAAGTCATTGGCATAGACATACCCGGCAGAAAACAACGCTTTTGGTGCGAAAGGTGAATCAGGATAATCGGTTACAACCTGGTCGTATAGCTGCACTGCCCGGATTAAATCCTGAATTTGTTTGTGGTAAAGCTCAGCCAGATCATACGCCATACTGGGTGCCAGCGGATTGTCGTTATAGCGTTCCAGCCACATGGCGTATCCCCGGGCTGCGACACCATAATTTCCAGATTCGTGAATTAATTTGGTGTATTCGCGCAGGGTTTCCACATTCAGCTCATCCGGATAATCAAGAATGATGGCGTAATAGGTCCCGGCACTATCAGGATTGGGAACATGCTGCACAAAAATATCACCCAGTTTATCCGCTGCAGCGATAATCTGTGCCGGTTCCTCAGCTACATAGACCGCTTCACGGTAAGCCTCCAGTGCTTTACCCATTTCACTTTTTTCCATGTACTCATTGCCCATTGACATTAATTCAGTGTAAGATTTTTTCCCACAGCTAATGAGCAAGATTCCCCCCAACAAAACAATCATACCCTTTTTCAGCATAATGAATCCATCTCCTATTAATATGCGATGCGTAGTCCGCTTTTTTGTGTGCGCGAAATATTGATTTTACTATGGGACATCACAACCTTTATCACAATTTTTCCCTCATCAGAGCAAGCGTTCTACTTTCATTTCAATTGTGAAGTTCCCGGGAAAATTCTGGCTTACACTGACTCTTTCCGGTGTTCGGTGATTTTGAGCGTATAACCATTATCGTAGTCGATAATTACTGCAGTTCCCGGTTCAATCTCGCCCTTTAAAAATGCTGTTGCGACCCGGTCAACCACATGCCGTTGCAGCGCGCGTTTCAACGGTCTGGCGCCATACATGGGATCAAACCCTTCCTGCGCAAGTTGCGCGATAGCAGCTTCTGACAACTCCGCCACAACGCCCTGAGCCCTGAATCGGTTCACCAACTGGCGAAACTGAATCCGTACGATTTCACCAATTTGGCTCTGACTCAAAGGTTTGAACACCACAACATCATCAATGCGATTCAGAAATTCCGGTCGCAAAGTCCGACGCATCAACTGGAGAACAGCATTTTCCAAGTCTGTAATTTCAGATTCGGAGATGTCACCATGTTTTTCTTCCAGTTGTCGGGCAATGACATCGGAACCCAGGTTTGACGTCATGATGATAATGGTGTTTCTGAAATTCACCGTCTTCCCACGGGCATCCGTCAGGCGACCATCATCCAATACCTGGAGCAGCACATTAAATATTTCGGGATGGGCCTTCTCAATTTCATCCAAAAGAACCACAGCATACGGCTTCCGCCGAACCGATTCGGTAAGCTGACCACCTTCCTCATAACCTACATAGCCAGGTGGCGCACCGATTAGTCGTGCTACCGAGTGCTTCTCCATGTATTCACTCATGTCAATACGCACCATGGCATTCTCATCATCAAAGAGAAACTCTGCCAAGGCTTTGGCCAACTCGGTTTTCCCAACACCGGTACTACCGATAAAAATGAAGCTCCCCATGGGCCGCTGTTCATCAGCAAAACCCGCCCGACTGCGGCGAATGGCGTTGGAAACAACCTGGATCGCATGATCCTGTCCAACTACCCGCTCGTGCAAACGATCTTCTATGTGGAGTAACTTCTCTCGCTCTGTTTCCATTAATTTGGTGATGGGAATATGGGTCCAGCGGGAGACAATCTCTGCAATATCGTTGGCCGTAACTTCTTCGCGCAACATCCGATGTGTCTGTCCATCGCCACTGAGTGACGCACTTTTCGCTTCCAATTCCTGTTGCAGTCGAACCAGGGTACCGTGTTTCAATTCGGCAGCTCTGTCAAAGTCCCCCTGCCGCTCTGCCCGTTCCAGCTCAGTGCGGGTATCATCAATCTGCTTTTTCAGTCCTTGAATTTCCTTAAGCAGCTCTTTTTCCAGATTCCAGTGTGAACGCATCGAATCTGATTGCTCATGCAGGTCAGAGAGCTCCTTCTCCACCGCTTTCAGGCGCTTCTTGGCCTCCGGGTCGCTCTCCTTTTTCAACGCGCGAATCTCAATTTCAAGCTGCCGGATTCTGCGTTCATCCTCATCCAATTCTTCGGGTAATGAATCAATCACCAATCGTAAACGGCTGGCCGCTTCATCCATGAGATCGATGGCTTTATCCGGCAGGAATCGGTCTGAAATGTAGCGATCTGAAAGTTCTGCCGCAGCCACTAACGCGGAATCTCTGATTTTCACACCATGGTGAATTTCATACCGCTCTTTTAACCCGCGTAAAATAGAGATGGTATCCTCCACCGTAGGCGGTTCTACCAGAACCGGTTGGAAGCGTCGCTCTAATGCCGCGTCTTTCTCAATATGTTTCCGGTATTCGTCTAAGGTGGTAGCACCAATAGCCCGCAAATCGCCACGAGCTAATGCTGGTTTCAATAGATTGGAGGCATCCATGGCACCTTCGGCCGCCCCGGCACCAATAACCGTGTGTAATTCATCAATAAACAGGATGACCGAGCCTTCCGCGGTTTCAATTTCTTTTAAAACTGCCTTCAGCCGATCTTCAAACTCACCCCTGAACTTCGCTCCGGCGATGAGCGCACCCATATCTAGTGCCAATAAGCGTTTCGATTTCATGCCTTCCGGCACATCCTGATTAATGATGCGCAAAGCAATTCCCTCAGCAATTGCGGTTTTTCCCACACCAGGTTCACCAATCAAGACCGGATTGTTTTTGGTGCGACGACTGAGAACCTGTAGTACGCGGCGGATTTCCTCATCCCGGCCAATGATGGGATCCAGCTTTCCCCGGCGCGCCAGTTTTGTCAGGTCCCGGGTATAGCGATCCAACGCCTGGTATTTTTCTTCCGGGTTTTGATCTGTAACCCGTTGGGACCCACGAACTGATTTGAGCAACTCCAGTAACCGCTCCCGGCTCAGACCAATCCGCTTCAGGGACCCGATTGTGGTGGTTTTCCCCTCCTGGAATGCCGCCAATAAGATGTGTTCGATGCTCACATACTCATCTTTAAGCGTGGCCATTTCAGTCTGTGCCAAATCCAGAATGCGATTGAATTCCGGACTGATGCCGGTTTGTCCCACACCACCCCCGGTCACCTTCGGTAACCGTGAAAGATTATATTCTACTTCCTGCACCAAATCAGATTTATTCACACCCAGCTTACGCACGATGGCATTTAGCAGGCTATCTTCCTCACGCAATAACACCGCGATAAAATGGTCGATTTCTACGACCTGGTGATTCAGTGATTGTGCCAGGGAAACACTTTTCTGAAGTGCCTCCTGACTTTTATATGTCAGTCGATTAAAATCCAACATTTTGCACCCCCATCTATCTTAAAAGGCATGAGAAATGGCGACATGAATGTTCCATTCTCTGCCATAATTACTATCATTCAAAGGCCGGGCAAAATCGACCCTGGCCGGCCCTATAGGGGTCGCAAAGGTGATGCCAAATCCAGATGCAAACTTAATATCAGTCAGATTGGCATACTCTGGTTCCGTCCACAAATTGCCCCAATCCAGAAAAACCTCGCCGCCAAGGAAACCATAGATGGGGAAACGCACTTCAAAATTCCCGAACAGTTCAAAATTCCCACCCTGGGGTACCAAATTCCCCCCATCCAAAAGTGTGGGACCTAACATCTGATTGCGATAACCGCGCACCGATGTGTTACCACCCAGATAGAAGCGCTGGTCCACCGGCGCCACACCACTGGTGTCTTGGGGCATGATGTGGGTGATTCCACTGACAATTCGCCCTGCTCCCACCACATTCCGAAATAGACGATGGTAGATACTGTAAGAGGCCTCGACCTGGGTAAAATGGTGACTGCCCCCCAGGAACGTCCCGGCTAATTTGGGTGTCAGCTCAATGAGGTATCCGGAAGACGGTGAGAAAAAATTATTCCTGTTGTCCCAGCGTATCAGCAAACGATAGGAGCGCTGCTCCGTAATCCCAGTTTCCTTACTGGTCACCACGCTGGTTTTCAACTTACTCCATTCCAACCGACCCTGAGCCTGAACAATGCGAAACCAGCGATACAACGTGGTCACCTGAACGCCATAGCGCCAATGATACGCACCGGCACCATGCCATTCTGACCAATCTTTGTAGTCATAATAGGGGTTGATTGTGGTGGGAGTTCTAAAATCCAACAACCAGGGAATGGTGTAAAGCAAATCACTGCGAAAAGTCTGCGGCTGGTAGATTTCAGGAAATCGCGTACTGGCAGACATTTTCACCTGAAAACGACGACCCGCTCCGGCGATATTCTTATGTTGCCAACTCCCTCCCATCTTCAGATTAAGCAATGGGTCTGCATATTCCGCGCTGGCTTCCTGCTTCAGACCGAACTCAAAATCCACTGCTCGAAAATTGCTCACAATTAACTGCACTGATAAATCCACACGATTTGTCAGTGGATCAATTTTGGTCGGTCGAATACTCACGCCATTAAATAGGCCCGTTTCAAACAGGCGCCGCTGTGACTCTTCAATCAACTCAATATTATAGACTTCACCCGGCTCAACCACTACTTCCCGGCGCACCACACGATCATCAATACCCTCCAACTCAGGAACTTGGATATTACCGAAGTAGGTCAGCGCACCTTCATTAACCTGCAGGTAAAAATCCACGGAATCACCAATCGCCACGCTGTCTTGGATTATTACACCGGGGTAACCCATGGTTTCATAGCGGCGAATAATCCTGCGAAGCCCATTCTGTATTTCGTACCGACTGAAGGGAATGTTGGCTTTGAGCTTCAATTCCTCCAGGTATCGCGAGGTAGGAATGACTTCATTCCCGGTGATAGCGAAATTGTTCAGATAATACTGTTTTCCCTCATGGATGATGAATGCAATATCAATCACATCCGCTGAGACAGGTATGATGGAATCGCGAACCGTGATATCCAGATACCCGAATTGGCGGTAGTAATTGGAGAGGACCAATTTATTCCGGATGATTTGCCGGACATTATATGGTGAACCACGTCGGATCCAGCGTTTGAAGAGTCGCGTATGTATCGAGAGCTGGTCTCTCAAATCCGCTTTCCGGATGCTCTCATTACCACTGAACGTGATGGACCGAATCTCCGCACCTTCAGAAATAAAGGCTTCCTGGGTCCACCCGGCAAGCGGCACCAGCATGAGCAGGCAAAGCACGAGATATCTAAAATGCGCCAACGGACGTATTAATAGCTGTAACGTACCCGACTCCTTAACTCAACCAAACCATCCTGATTCACATTGCCAATCAGAGAGACATTTTTATTTACCCGGTATTCTACACCAAATTTGTACTCCAGATTGGGGTCCAGACGATTGAAGTCAGTCTGGTAGGTCATTTTCAAATCACGAGAGATTTGTTGCCCCATTAATATCCGGGTCGTGTCACCCGTTGCCGTTCCCAGGTACGGGCTCTGAATGTCCAGGTAATCCAATCCCACACTACGACTCAGGAGTCTTTCGCCGGTTTTATTGACCAACAACCCGACATAAGACCTTACCGGATCACGAATGCTGCTGGCAGCCAGACTGATACCTTCCGTGACCTTTTGGTTAATCGTCAGGTAGGTCAGAATGTCATCCATGGTATGGGTAGTGGTTTGGGATGCTTCCAGACTGAGTTGCGGCTCCTTCAGGTCACCACTAACCACCAGGTCGATTCGCTCACCCTCAATGAATGTGCTTACGACAAAATCGCTGATCGTGGGATTAAATTCGATGGGGTCAAATGTCAATGTTCCCCGCTCAATGGTGAGGACATTCCCCAGATAGAAAAATTTCCCACCGGGTTCTGCCTCCAGCGTGCCGCTGAAGCGCAATTGACCATCACCATAATCCAGAAGCCATAATTCTCCATCCATTTCAGCAGAGATAAAATCATTATCGATACGCAAATTTCCCGGGAATATCGTATGCAAGTTATAGGTCAACATCCCGGTGGAGGGTTTGGTGCCTGAGCCCGGCTGCGAAACATCATAGGTTTTCTGACTACTGAAATTATTGTAATACAAAGCATTCAACACAGGCATCTCGGCGTTGATCCGAATCGTGTCCTGGCCTTCAATGGTCATATCCAAATCGGCAATAGCTTCAATGCCGCCGGCCAGATTACGATAATAGATTTGATCTCCCTCCAGACGAAGGTTAAACCGTGGATGGAAAAAGCTGGAAAAATCACCCACGCCTGTGATGAATATATCACCCGAATATTGGCGGACCGTCTGCATCCCGATAAGTGATCCAAACAGCTCGGTAACAGATGAAACAATTCCACCTCGCTGTAATGCCGTGCCTTGCTCGTAGCGCATTTTACCACTGAAATGATTGATGGTCATGAGATTGTTCTGCATGGTCAATTCGGTATGAATATCTGTGATTTTATTATCAAATGGCGCTAAGGCCAGCGTGGCGTGGTGTCCCCGGATTTTCATATCACGGATAGGCTCTTCGTAGGAACCGTACAAGTGCATATCAGCCGTAAAATCGCCGGTCAACTGGTCCAATCCGGGCAGGTAGGCCGTGAGAAATTTTAACGACGTGAAGTTGCCCTTAAACGCCAAATCCATGGGATTGACCGCTGGTGGCTCCTGGCTGTCCGGTCGCAAATCAAGTCGTCCGGATAAATATCCCAAACCACTCGCGACGCCCCAGTTCGAACTGATACTCAGTGAATCAAAACTGATGATTCCCTGCTGGTAGCTAAAAATTGCTGTACCACGGTTAAAGTCCAGCTTACCCCACCGCCCGTCCGCGATACCCAGATTTCCGTCTACAACACTATGCTTGGCAGTACCCCGGATATTCAGCGTCCCAGATAATATCCCGGCAATCGGAGTTCCTCTGAAATCGGTTATAAGCAATTCCTTCATGGGGTAATTGGTGAATTTTACCGAAAACATCTGTGACTTATCACGCGCCTGCTCCCAATCTTCGCTGGTATAACCCACGGGAATGGCGCCCACCAAATAGACACTTTTATTCCCTCTCACCAACTCCGCCCTGGTGATGTTCAGTTCACGATTTTTCAAAACACCGTTAAACTTGAAATTATCAGCAATCAATTTGCCCAGAACCGGCTTATTCCAATTAAAAGTGGCATCAATGGTGGGATTTACCAGCGTACCCTTAACAGCGAACTGACCGGTCAACTCACCGTCCGTCGGTCTGGCTATATTCAATGCCCTGCTAATAGTGGCTATTGATATCAATTCGGCGTTCAGATTCAAATCAAGAGCGCCATCTTCGCCAATCTGTCCTGAGACCGCCATACCACCACGATTCACCGTAAACACACTGCGTGGGATTACCCAGTAGGATGCTCCGCTACCACCTTTTCTAATCTTTAATGGCTCTGCTAATGAAACGGATAAATCGCCAACCATCATGTTCAGGCGTTGTACCTGGAAACTATCGGGAGAAAATGACCCAGTACCTGCCAGTAAATATCTGTCCGTACGCAGATTAAAATTATTAAGTGAAATTTGTTTGTTAAATAAGGTTGCCGTAAGGTTAAGATTACGAAGCGTATCCTCTAAAAAGTGACCACTTTCTGATTGGAGAACCAGCTCTCCGGTCCAGTCTTTCTGCCGCTTTTCCAGTGAAAATTTTCCCATGCCGTCCAATTGCACAGTTTTGGCAATTCCGATTTTTCGCTGGTGAAAATGACCCGAAAGTCTGGGTTGTGCAGGAGATCCGGACAAGTCGAATTCCACTTCAGCTGTACCCCCCAGAGTAGTGGAACTATCCAGGGGTGTGAACCAATCACCAAGTTCCCCAATCGTCACCTGCCCCGCAAGTGACAGGGTATCGGCTGAAATAATACCAGCCAAAGAGGCCTGGGAGTGGCCTAAGTCCACACCCAGTGAATCAATCTTAAATTGATTTCTCGAATTCCGAATTGCCAGGAGAGTCAATTCCTCCACTTGGTATAAGCCAACTGTAAAGTGGTCCAGCATGAGCTGAGTTTTCTGGAGCTTTTCATCACCGGAGATAATAAACTCCCCGCTCACCTGCCGTGGGGGGATTTCGGGAAGTTCACTAGAAAAATCAAGGTTACTCAACTCACCGGCCATAGATAATTGGCCATCGGTGGAATAGCTCCCGGTTACCATGAGACGTTGATCACCTTCACTCAGGCTGGCGTCAGCGCGTAACCCCAGGGAATCCCAGGAAAGACGGTTTAGCCGCAACTGGGGTTCGTAGGAGTCAAATCTGAAACGGCCGTTGCCATCGGCTATCCAGTTTCCGTTCCGGTTCAGGACATCCAACCCCATATTTACCAAATACAGTGTATCAAATGGCGTTTTGATCTTCTGAGATTTTAGTAATGCCGCTACATCCAGCTTAGGAACCATCACGTTCCCACCAAGCGAATCCGGTTGCCAGGCTGCATTCAAAATGCCGCTGCCGCTGGCAATCTGAATACCAAAATCAATGAGTTGCCCCGATAGCGCTCCTTCCAGGCTTAGTCCTCCGGAAAATTGGACAGACTGATTAATTGGATCAGCAAATACGATCGACGCAGAATCGGTATTGGTGTATAAAAATCCATCCAGAAACCACCCACTCCCCCGATATTTGCTAATTGTGACAGCTTCAATATTCGCCGTTTTAGGTAGGTGGACAATAACGCTATCCAACGCTAATCGGTGGAAAATCAGATTAATTTTGCGCTTGGAACTCTGATTCGAACGCTCAAGGGTCCATATCGCTGTGTCAAGTGTTGCATTTTCCAGTGCGATCCGGGATAGAACCATATTTTTCTTAAAAATGGTGGACCAGTGCAACCCCATGGTCAACGCATTTGCCCGGAGCAATTCCTGATTGCGACGCAGGTCAACGATCTGGACATCCTGAAGTGCTACGCCATTGGGAATTACCGACCCGGATATTTTACCGGATAAATGAAGCTGGTTTGATGAAAGGAAAAACCTGTTCGCCCCACCAATCAGCAACCCGGAGACTCTGGGTGTAAAAAAGAGCAAAATTACCATGAACAGAGTTAACAGAATGCCAGCAGTAATCAGCCCCCGTTTAGCCAGTTTTAGAAAATCGAGTTCTTGGCGCCCTTGCTTCGGCATAACAGCCTTAAATTTAGCCGGCCTCCAATGGGAATTCTATAGATACATGACCCATTTGAGTGGCATGAAAAAAGGGGCGGCAGATGCCACCCCTTGGGTTATTGGGTAAACGAAAAGATTATTTCTTCTTATTCTTATCCTCTTCATCCACGACTTCAAAATCGGCTTCTTCAACTTCTGCGTCTTTTGCGTCGCTATCACCTTTGCCATTACCTGTTGAAGTTCCGTCGTTCGAATCGGCCTCTGCCTGAGCACCGGCTTCTTTCGCCGCTTCATACATGGCACTGGATGCTTTGTTCCAGCTTTCGTTCAGTGCATTCACAGCTGTATCAATCGCCTCTTTGTCCGTTCCCGTGGCAGTAGATTTGACAGCCTCGACCTTCTGCTGGATTTCCTCTTTTAATTGACTATCCAGCTTTTCACCATACTCGGAGAGGTTTTTCTCGGTCTGGTAAACCAATGAGTCAGCCTGATTCTTGGCATTCACCAGTTCCTTCTCCTTTTTATCCTCTTCCGCATGGAGTTCGGCATCCTGGACCATCTTTTCCTTCTCTTCCTCAGTGAGGCCACTGGAAGCTTCAATCCGGATACTCTGCTCCTTATTGGTTGCCTTATCCTTGGCCGAGACATTCAATATGCCATTAGCATCCAGGTCAAAAGTGACTTCGACCTGTGGTGTGCCACGCGGAGCAGGTGGAATGCCATCCAGAATGAAGCGCCCCAACGTGCGGTTGTGAACCGCCATGTCACGCTCGCCCTGGAGCACATGTATTTCCACCTGAGTCTGATTGTCAGCGGCAGTGCTGAAAATTTCACTCTTTTTAGAGGGAATCGTCGTGTTCCGTTCAATCAATTTGGTCATCACACCACCCAAGGTTTCAATTCCCAGGGAAAGTGGAGTTACATCCAGCAGCAGAACATCTGACACGCTTCCGGAGAGTACACCACCCTGGATAGCGGCACCCATGGCCACAACTTCATCCGGGTTCACGCTGCGGTTCGGCTCTTTTTTAAAGATATTTTTTACGATTTCCTGAACCTTGGGAATGCGTGTGGACCCACCAACCAGAATCACTTCATGGATTTCATCCACTTTCAATCCGGCATCCTTGATCGCGGCATTACACGGTGCCTTCAAGCGTTCGAACAGGTCACTGCAAAGATTTTCGAACTTGGCGCGGGAAAGTTGCAGCGCCAGGTGCTTGGGACCGGTATTATCAGCCGTAATATAGGGCAGGTTAATATCCGTACTGGAGGAGGAAGACAGCTCGATTTTGGCCTTCTCAGCGGCTTCTCTGAGGCGCTGCATCGCCATGGCATCCTTCGCCAGATCAATCCCCTCCTGTTTCTTGAATTCATCTACCATCCACTCGATGAGTTTCTGATCAAAATCATCACCACCCAGGTGGGTATCGCCATTTGTAGATTTTACCTCAAAAACACCATCACCGATTTCCAGCACTGAGATGTCAAACGTGCCACCACCTAAATCAAAAACCGCTACAGTTTCATCCTTCTTTCGGTCCAAACCATAGGCCAGCGATGCCGCGGTGGGTTCGTTAATAATACGTAGCACATTGAGACCTGCAATCTCACCGGCATCCTTGGTCGCCTGACGCTGCGAGTCATTGAAGTAGGCCGGTACAGTGACTACTGCATCGGTAACCTTCTCGCCCAGGTATTCTTCGGCAGTCTGTTTCATTTTCTGCAAAACCATTGCTGAGATTTCAGGCGGCGAATAAGTCTTATCGTCCACTTTCACCTGGCAACGGTTATTGGGACCACTCTCAACCTTGTATGGGATTTCCGTCAATTCCTGCTTCACTTCGTTGTATTTCCGACCCATGAAGCGTTTGATGGAATAAATGGTCTTATCCGGGTTCGTAATGGCCTGCCGTTTCGCGGGTTGCCCCACCAAACGGTTCCCGTCTTTCGTAAATGCCACCACGGAAGGGGTTGTGCGACCACCCTCTGAATTTGTAATAACAACAGCGTCCTTACCTTCCATCACGGCAACAACACTGTTGGTTGTTCCTAAATCAATTCCAATAACCTTACCCATAATACTTCACTCCTTTGTTTCCACTACCATCAAAATGCTTTTCAAACAATTCCACACTTATAACGGTTCATTTCACTATTTTCTTTTCAAACATTCACCGGCCAAACTGACCGGACTGTCCAGCATACCTCATAGTCTCAAAGCCTGTGCCACCACATATTAAACGCCATATCAGCAGATATCATATCACATCTCTGCTAATATGGCGTATTACTTAAAAGTAATCGGCTGTTTGCGTCAGATATTCAGTCGGCTAAACAGCGGGATTAATTCTGAGTCAGGCAACACTCTCTTTAGTGGATTGTCTCGGTGAATTGCGTTTTTGGCTTTGCGATTTAAAAGAAAGGTCACCGTTTTTGACGGTAACACTGACAGTGGAATTGGGCTTAATTTTACCCTGCAGCATCATCTCGGCAATGGGATCTTCGATGCGCTTTTGAATCTCCCTGCGCAAGGGGCGTGCGCCATATTCCATGTTATAGTCTTTTTCCAGCAGAAATTCCTTGGCGTCTTTCCGCAATTCAATTTTCAGCCCCTGATCAGCCGCGTATCCACTCACCTCCTGGAGGAGGATATCAATGATTTGAATCAGTTCCGCTTTGCTCAGGGGTTTAAAAATTAGGGTTTCAGAGAGGCGATTTAAAAATTCCGGCTTAAAAACCTCTTTCATCTCTTTAATAATTTTTTCTTCGTCCGCTGACTCGGCCGATTTCCTGCCGGTTTCTGTGAAACCAATGTTCGGACGACCCAGATTGCGCATACCCAGGTTTGATGTCATGATGAGAATGGTATTTTTAAAGTCAACATGATGCCCCAGGCTGTCTGACAGCGAGCCTTCATCCATGATCTGAAGTAGCATGTTGTACACTTCCGGATGCGCTTTTTCGATTTCATCAAAAAGGATGACACTGTAAGGCCGACGACGAACTGCTTCCGTGAGTGTCCCCCCCTCTTCATAACCCACATATCCCGGTGGTGCACCGATCAAGCGACTCACATTGAAACGCTCCATGTACTCTGACATATCAATCTTGACCAATGCCGATTCATCCTGATAGATGTACTTGGCCAATACCTTGGCAAGTTCGGTTTTGCCCACGCCAGTGGGTCCCAGAAACAGGAATGATCCGATGGGGCGCTTCGGGTCCTTCAAACCACTACGTGCCCGCCGCAGCGTGCGCGCCAAGGTTTTTACCACATGGTCTTGCCCCACCAGATATTTGGTAATTTCATTCTCCAGCTTTAACAAGCGATCCGCTTCAGATTCGGCCACATTTTGCAGTGGAATTCCTGTCATGAGCGAAACCACTTCAGCCACATCTTCAACTTCGACCCGTGGTGGATTGGTTTTCATCTCCTTAATCCACTCATCATTGGCGACCTGTAACTCATGCAGCAGCCGGCGTTCTTTATCCCGCAAAGCAGCTGCGCGCTCAAATTCCTGCTCCTTCACAACCAGTTCTTTTTCCTGCCGCAATGCTTCTAACTCATTCTCCACGGATGTAATTGAATTAGGAATGTCCACGTTCGCCAGATGAACCCGGGCACCACCTTCATCCATCACATCAATCGCTTTGTCCGGTAAAAATTTATCAGAGATGTATCGAATGGAATAGCTGACAGCCGCCTGAAGAACTTCATCGCTGTATTGCACATTATGATGTGCTTCATAGCGATCCTTCAGGCCGTGGAGGATTTGCAGCGTTTCCGCTGCCGAGGGTGGCTCCACCTGCACTTTTTGGAAACGCCGTTCCAGAGCGCCATCCTTCTCAATATACTGGCGATATTCATCCAGCGTCGTAGCACCAATACATTGAATATCACCGCGAGCCAGGGCTGGCTTGAACATATTACTGGCGTCGAGTGAGCCGCTGGCACTCCCGGCGCCTACGATGGTATGCAATTCATCGATAAACAGGATGATGTTGTCATTGTTCTCTAGCTCCGTGGTCACGGCCTTCATGCGCTCTTCAAATTGCCCGCGGTATTTCGTACCGGCAATCAGTGAAGCCAGATCCAGCGAGACAATGCGCTTATCAAATAGAACCCGTGGGACCTTGCGGGCATTGATGCGCAGGGCCAATCCTTCAGCAATGGCGGTTTTCCCCACGCCAGGCTCTCCGATTAGTACCGGATTGTTCTTCTTCCGACGCGACAGAATCTGCGCCACACGCTCAATTTCTTTCTCCCGGCCAATGACCGGATCCAGTTTCCCTGCGCGAGCTAGAGCCGTGATATCCCGGCCAAAATGATCCAGCGCCGGCGTCTTGGATTTGCTTTTACCCTTGGGAATTTCAACTTCCTTCTGTTCCATCCCCGGGGAAAATTCCAATTCATCCCGGATGAGCTCGTAGTCGATACTGAATTGCGCCAAAACCTCGGCCGCAACACCCTCCTGCTCCCGGGCAATTGCCAACAGCAGGTGCTCCACATCCACCGTGTCCATATTTAAATCACGCGCTTCCTGATAAGTATTTTTCAATATCCGCTCTGCGCGCTTCGTGAAAGGCAATGTCCCCATTACCATGGTACCACCGGTGGTGCGAATCAAATCCTCCAGCGTGGTTTTCATGTCATTCACATCCACATTGAGGGACTCCAGAATCTCGATCGCCCGATTATCGTGGTGACGGATAATGCCCAGGAACAAATGCTCCGAGCCGATGTAGCCATGTCCCAGCCGGATGGCTTCTTCCTTGGCTAACTGGATTACAATCTGTAGTCGTTTATTAAAATTGCTCTTCACTTAAATTCCTCTGTCAATCCTGTACATCATACAATTCATCATTTTCAAGTTTCTCACCGCTCCAGCGGCTTGAATAAAATATAGGGTGTAATGTTCCGTAAAGAAACAAGCACACCGTAACAATTTAAGCCCCAGCTCAATATGTGTGGAATATCAACCGGATGTCTGTCCATTCGCCTGCATCCCCTCTGTGGTAAGACGAACGGTACGGTCCGCACTCTGCGCCAATTGGCGATTATGGGTTGCAATCAAAAATGTTTGGTTAAACTGTCCCCGCAATTCAAGAAATAGCTTCATCAGACGTTCTCCGTTTTCCGGATCGAGGTTCCCGGTAGGTTCATCTGCCAGTACCAATGCTGGTGAATTCATCAACGCCCGGGCTACCGCCACCCGTTGACGCTCACCACCGGATAACTGGGAAGGCTTGTGATGCATTCGATGGCTGATACCCACTGCCTCCAGCAATTCTTCGCCGCGCGCTTCCAACTGCGCAACATCACCAGAAAGAATGCGTCCTGGAATCATCACATTTTCCAGGGCTGTAAATTCCGGCAGTAGATAATGAAATTGAAAGACGAATCCCAGATGGCGCGCCCGAAATGTACTCAGCGCAATATCATTCAGCGCGAACGGCTGCTTACCTGAAATCGTCAAATCACCACCATCCGGTCGATCCAGCGTACCAAGAATATTCAGCAGCGTTGTTTTCCCAATACCTGACGGTCCGCTGATGGCTACGATTTCACCGGCGTTGACTTCCAGATGAACCGCCTGCAACACCTGAATGTCCTCAGCGGATGAATGGTAGGTTTTGGTGATGCCCGATGCTTTCAATATCACTTGATTGTTCATAACACTTTCATCGATTGTAGTTCATGGCTTCCACCGGCGTCAGATCAGCCGCCCTGCGCGCCGGGTAGCGTGCCGCCAGAAATGTAATCACAAGCGCAGTAGCAACGATAGCCACCAGCTCCCAAGCGGATAAAATAACGGGCAATGCCGCAACAAAATAGATATCCTGCGGAAGTTTCAGCCACTCCCAATGCATTTGGGTCCACACGAATCCCAATCCCAATACCACACCAGCAAAAATCCCCATGGAGGCAACCATTACACCCTGTTTGATAAATACGCGGCGAATATTGAATGCTGTGGCACCCAAAACACGCAGAATGCCAATCTCTCCGGTTTTCTCCAGGACCAACATCATGAGCGAACTCACCACATTGAACACCGCCACCAGAATGATAAAATTCAGTCCCACAAACGTACCCCATTTTTCCAGCGTCATGGCTTCGAAAAGTGTCTGATTCCGTTCGTACCATGTCTGGAGTTCCTGCTCCCCCACGGTTTCTGCGTGTTTATTATGAAATTTTTTAGCCTGACGATAATCATTCAACCAGATCTGCCAACCGGTCTGTTGTGAGGATTGGCGGAACAACCGCCGACCTTCACCATAATCTATAAAGCACAACAATTTGTCGTAATCAAACACATTGGCGTCAAATAGCCCTGTGACCTGAAATGTGGTCTGGGGAATCCCACCTGTACCGGTGGTCACATCCAACGGCGACAGCAGTCTCAGTGTATCTCCCAGGGCAATCATCAATTTTTCTGAAAGATCGTATCCCAGGACGATGCCGGGAAGTTTCCCGTCTTGGCGCGGCAAGTCTCCATCGCCGTAAAAATCGTAGGGTAAGTCATTCGTGTTCACAGGCCAACTCGGTAGATCCACCGCCTGAACATCCACAATCTGTCGACCACCGTCGAAGACCAGTAACGATTTCCGCTCGGTGAAACGATATCCCTGCCGGAACATGGGATCCTTTGCTAATTCTTCCGGTAGTTCAAACCGGTTTTCCAGGACCACATGCGGCAAAAAGTTCACAATTCTTCCGGTCACCGCTTGCTCAAAACCATTAAGCACCGCCATGGCAATGATCAGTGCCGCAACACCCACGGTCATTCCCAGCACAGAAATGAGCGATACCAGCGAGATATAACGATTCTGCTTTTTGGATAAGAGGTAGCGCCTTGCCAGATACCATTCGAAAGACATCACTCACTCCTCAGGGCATCTGCGGGTTGAATGCGACCGGCTTTCCATGCGGGAAATGTTGTGGCCAATACCGAAAACATCACCGCGCCACCAGCAATCAAAGCAACATCCCGCCACACAAATCGAATGGGAACAGCATCCATGAAATAAACATCCGTGGGCAGCGGAATGATTTGATAGTGAATCTGAAGCCACCCAAACCCCAGACTTAAAACCAGACCAATTCCTGCACCAATCGCACCGATGTAAAGTCCTTTCAACGCAAAAATGACCATGATTTTCATACGCGGAGTCCCCAGGGATTTGAGGATACCAATCTCCTGCGTTTTTTCCAGAATGATAAGAATCAATGTGCTGGTCACATTTACCAATGCGATGAGGATGATCAGACTGAAAATGGTAATAATGGGTAGCTGTTGGGTCTTGATCCAGTTGAATAGCGTCTGATGACGCTCCTCCCAACTCAACACCAAATCCGGATATTTGACGTGTTCACTCAGGTCGGCCATGGTGATTTGGGTGTCACGGATGTCGTGGAGTGAAATGCCGATTGCACTGGCTTGATCCGGGGATTCAAACAGTGATTGGGCTAAATCATAACTGCCATAAATATACGCTTTGTCATAATCCACCATCCCGGAAGCGTATATCCCCCGTACCGTGGCGATCTGGACAAACGGAAGCGGCGAATTTGCAGAAATTGTCTCTAAATTGTAGAGTAACAACTGGTCACCAACCGCGACATTGGGACGATCTGCCAGGGTTTTTCCCATCAGCAGGCCATTGCTTCCTAAATTTGTATTTCCTGCCACAACCGTACCGGACACGGAATAAAGGTCTGGCAGCGCCTCTTCGGGTAACCCTTCGAAAATGGCACCATCAGTGGCGTCATTCGCCCGGAGCATCACTTCCCCTCTCAGGATGGGGAACACGCGCTTCACACCTGCCAGGGTATCAATAGTCCGCATCATGCGTTCCGGCTGATAGAGATTTTGCCCGTATAGATTTTCTACCCGCAGATGCGCGTCAAACCCGATGATCTTGCGGGTAACCTCTGATTTAAAGCCATGTAGAATGGAAACCGACAGCACCAATGCGGTCACACCCAGCGCCAATCCCAGGATGGATGTGCGGGCAATGAATGCGATGAATTTGATACGGTGGCGTCCGAAAAGATACCGCCGGGCAATATACGCGGCATAGGACAAAAGGTATTCGACTCCCTACGAATTAGCGTTCGGGACGCATGTGCGGGAATAGTAGCACATCACGGATCGACCGATTCCCGGTAAGCAGCATGACCAACCGGTCCAATCCCATTCCCACGCCACCGGTGGGTGGCATTCCATATTCCACAGCCTGCAGAAAATCTTCATCCACAACCTGAGCCTCTTCATCCCCGGCTGCCCGTAATGCAGCCTGCGCTTCCAGGCGCGCACGTTGGTCCTGTGGGTCATTCAGCTCGCTGAAAGCATTGGCAAACTCACTCCCGGCAATGAATAATTCGTAGCGCTCCACAAAAGTCCCATCGCTGTCACGCTTGACCTTGGCCAACGGTGAAATCGCCTTGGGATATTCGGTGACAAAGGTGGGCTTCACCAGGTTAGGCTGAACCAGTTCGTCGAACAACGCGTCCAGCAAATGGCCATAATTGGCGTTTTTGGGAATGGCAATATGATGCGTTTTACAAACTTGCTCCAATTCCGCCTCATCAGCTTCACTGAGATCGATTTTCACATACTCAGCTACCAGGTCCTGCATCGTTGCGCGTTGAAATGGCTCGCTTAAGTCAACCGTATGACCATTGTACTCAAACTTACTTTTACCCAATGCATTCACCAGATGCTTGAACAGCGCCTCTACCTGATCCATGAGGTAATGGTAATCCACATACGCTTCATACCACTCGATCGCTGTGAATTCAGGATTATGGGTACGATCCATGCCTTCATTCCGGAAGTTCCGGGAGAATTCATAGACCTTTTCAAATCCGCCGATGATCAAGCGCTTCAGATACAATT
>JAIPJR010000103.1 GCA_021734045.1 Fidelibacterota bacterium | reverse complement strand
ACGCTCTCGGATCGTCTCCTGGTATTCTTTGCGTGATCTTTTGCTCATATTCATGTACCTCATTTGCGGTTACATTATTTATGAGGCAACGACCTTTTTCTAAGATCGCCAGGGTTACATTAATTTTGAGTCAATGCGTAGTCAGAATTATCCTGTTAAAAATATTGCAAACGACCCAATCCGGATTATAATGCGGGCGTAGTTTAGAATCTGATACGGGAGGTTACAATGGCTACGACAGAACCTAAAGTTGCTCAAAGAGGCCCCTATAAAATGAAGGTGGAAGCTAAGACCTATGCTTGGTGTGCATGCGGTCGTTCCGAAAATCAACCCTTCTGTGATGGCTCCCATAAGATTACCGATATTAAACCGATCATTCAGCGTTTTGCTGAAGCTCGTGAAGTTTCCTGGTGCGGTTGCAAGCACTCCGGCACCAAACCGTTTTGCGACGGGACTCATCGCAAAGTATAAATAAAAATTTCTCTGCTAACAGGTGAGGGGGTATCGTGGGTGAATCTCAATTGAGTCATCCGTTTGAGCGTATGGATATTGCGCCTGGAATCCATCTCGATTGTATCAGGCACCAGTATGCCCAGGATATTTTTAAGCTAATAGACACAAACAGACAGCACCTGCAGCCATGGTTACCCTGGGTGGACATATCCCTTACTGTGGAAGACACTCAGGCGTTTATCGAGCGAATGGATGCGGCTCGGGAAAAAGAAACGGTCGTCTGTACGGTGATATTCGTCGAAAATGAAATCGCCGGTCTGGTTGATTTGCACGCGATAGACACCACCAATAAACATGCTTCAATTGGTTACTGGCTGGGTAAACAATATGAAGGTCTGGGAATCATGACACGAGCGGTAGAGGCATTGATACGCTATGGCTTTATGAAATTACAGCTGGAACGTATAGAAATTTGTGTCGTGCCTGATAACACCAGAAGTCGTGCTATTCCGGAGCGGCTTGGCTTTACCCTGGAAGGGACCCTGCGCCATTACCAGCGCCATAATAAGAATCAGTATCGAGACTTGATGGTATATAGCTTGCTGTCTGGAGAGTATGCCATGAAACCTAACAATTGACAGGAAGCATTTTGTATGACCACACCAAAGAAAAAAAAGCTTGAATTGAATGCTCACATTTCGCAAAAAATTGAGGTTACACCTGGACTCATCATTTTACGAATAGTTCCCGATGGGTGGGAGTTACCCGATTTTGAACCAGGGCAATTTGCTGTAATCGGCCTGCCAGGTTCGGCACCGCGCTACACCTATTCAGATCCCGACCCGGAAGAGGCAACACGAGATCCGGAAAAAATGATTCGTCGTGCTTACTCGATTGCCTCCAGCTCCGTGAATAAAGAGTATATTGAATTTTATATCACGCTGGTAACCTCCGGCGCTCTAACTCCGCGGATATTTCATCTCACGCCCGGTGACCCCATTTATCTATCTCCAAAATTCACCGGCATGTTTACACTGGATAAGACACCACAAGATAAACATATCGTGATGATTTCTACCGGCACCGGCCTGGCGCCATACATGAGTATGTTGCGTACGGCACTACCCTGTGGGACCGACCGGCAGTTTGCGGTAATCCACGGTGCCCGGCACTCGTGGGATTTGGGGTATCGGTCTGAATTGATAACCATCGAGCGTATCTGCTCTAACTTCACCTATTTCAACATCATTTCACGGCCGGAACTGGAGAAGGTGAAGTGGGGAGGGCTCACAGGTTATGTACAAGATATTTGGTCCCAGGGACATTTAACGGAAGCGTGGGGGTTTCAGCCTACACCTGAGAATACCCATGTATTTCTCTGTGGGAATCCTAAAATGATTGACGATGTAAATGGAATGCTCACGACGGATGGATTCAAAGAACACACGCGCAAAGAACCTGGTGAGATTCACTATGAGCGCTATTGGTAGCCAGTAGGGTTTACAGCTGTGGACGATATAAAAAAAGGCGGGAGATCCGCCTTTTTTAATTCTTCACAATAAACGCGAACTAATCGTTGTATCTGATTTTACAAAAAACCGGTAAATGGTCTGAATAGCCGCCCAGGTATTTTCCGCCGGCATACATGCGAAATGGATAGCCGGCGTACTTCCCGGAGCGCTGTAATTGATACGGCTGGAGAAAGCGGTCAGTGGAACCAGGCATCCAGACAAAATGTTCTTTATCCAACAAACCTTGTGACACAATCACATGATCAATCACATTCCATTCACCCCGATACATGTATGTCCCTTGACCCTGCGCCTCAAATATCGGCCAGGTGCTGTTATACAATTCCCCCGGAATCAGCGCGTTGGGAGTTGGTTTTGCAGCCAGAACCTCCAAAACGGAGCCGTTATCCGGGTAGTCATTCAAATCACCCATAATCAGGATATCAGCGGCAGGATTAGTTTTCAAAATCAGGTCAATCCTTTCACGAAGTGTCGCTGCAGCTAAACGTCGTTTCGGATCGGTTTCGGCAGTGCCGCCCCAGCGGGATGGCCAGTGGTTGATGAAGACAAACAGGGAATTCCCATCAACATCAAACTCACCTTCCACGATTTCCCGGGTTTTGTCATTATTCGGCAGGGGAATAGGAATGAACTGGTACCGTTTCAACTGAATTACTTCCGGATCATACAATAAGGCACAGTCAATTCCCCGCTCGTCCGGGGAGTCCTGCTGAATCACCTTATAGTTCCGCCTCAGGTGGCCACGTACCAGCGCTTCCGTTAATCCACGATGTTCTACCTCGGCCAAACCCAGAATGTCGGGTCCCCGATCTTCGTTCATCTGATTGATGACCTGGGCCAACATCTGATATTTGGTTTGCAGGCGGATGGTGGTCCATTCATAGGACTCGGTTGGTGTAAAATCCTCATCGCGAGTTTGCGGATCGTCCACTGTATCAAATAGATTCTCTACATTCCAGAATGTGGTGAAGAATTGGCGGTCCGCTGACCATATGGATACCACTGCCAGCAGGGATATCAGCAGGATGCGATTTAACATTTACAACTCCTTCTCGGCCACGACGCGGGTTTTCTTTGTGAATAGCGCCGACTCTTCCATCTCCGGTGTAATGTAAACCACACCCGGTTCGCTGTGGGGTTTACCCGCCTTGGAGTGGACCGATTTCAAGCCACCCATCCAAGCGCGAGAGTCACACAGATAGACCAGATCACCCTCATCCAGCGACATCTTTTCCATATCCTCTCTCGCGAAACGGGCAAACTCACCGGTATCGTCAATTTTATACTTTAAATTGACTTTTTCACCAGGACGATCATTTGGTTTACCGCCTTTAAAACGCCAGCGGGCACGATCCACCGTCCATATGGTGAGCCCCTCCAGTTCTTTATCGGTTTTCGGCTTTGTCAAAAGAGAGACAATCACGCCCACACCCACGCAGACCACGATATTATAGAGTGCAGAGATGTAGATGTATTTGCCACCGGACATGGCGCTTCCCTGAGCGAATGGTGTGATAAAAATACTCGGCCAGGTTGCACCCACAATCATGAGGGTTGCACCGCCCAGAAATGTCCAGATGACCGCATGATCAGTGAATCGGCGCCAGAAAATACCCAGGAATATAGCTACGATGAGCGGCGGCGTCAGGGTGGAGTGGAAAAAGCCATGCGCCTCATACAGCGTGGCAAAGTTCTTGAAGGCGAGCACCCCCAGCACGCCAACCGTTGTAATCACCATGGATGCCCATCGGGCAACTTTCAGGTAATAACGATCGTCCTTCTGCAAGCGAGAGCCGTTGCTCCGTCTGATGAGGACACGTTCTGCCGGCAGCCAGATGTCATTTATAAAAATCGCTGCGGTTGCGTTAATTAATGTATCCACCGTGGACATTAAGGCTGCTGTCACTGCAGCCATGATAAAGCCAAACACAATGGGCGTGGCGACAATCCGGGCAGCGATGGTGAAAATTTCATCCACATCCAGCGTGGGGGGGATAATACCCGCGGGAATGCCGGGAACGATCCCCTGTCCCTGGTAAATGGCGTGGCCAATCCAGCCGGCGCCGCTCACAACAATGGCTGAAATCGGTAGAATAACAAGCACGTTAAATGCAGCCGCTTTCTTGCCATCTTCCACTGAACGGGTGGCTAGGAAACGCATGATCAAGCCCTGATTCATGAACAGGAATCCAATTGAACCGGCAATGCCATCCTGCCAGAATATGCCCACGAAATTAAAGCCTGCCGGTTGATTAAAGTGCGCCAGAGGTAATTTGAAATGTTCTGGTAAATGATGCCAAAAGTTGGCAAAACCTCCCAGGTAGGAAAATCCCAGAAACAAGACCAGCAGTCCCGCAAAAATGAGGATAAAACCCTGCAACAGGTCAGTAAATATTACCGCTGTCTGACCGCCGTAGGTGATATAGATACCGGTAATAATGGCGACAAATATGATGATATTCATAAGCCCGGTATCACCAATCAGGGTAATATGTAAACCGAATAGATTCAGGAAATCGGGCAGCATGGGCTGCAGTGCTTTTCCAATCGTCAGGAATCCGATTGAAATGTAGCCAATCATGTAAAAGAAAAGCGCTACAGTGGCCAGAAAACGGGCTTTATAGTTAAACCGGCGCTGGAAATATTCCGGCACTGAGGAGACGCGGGAGTAATAGATTAACGGCAACCAGCCAAACATAAAAAATGGCATGAAAAACCAGTCATTCATGTAGGTCATGGTGGATGAAAAACCGTGCTGAAAAGCTTTGGCGGAGTATTTCACAAATGAATGAGAGCCTACGCCGGTGGCCAGAATGGACATGGCAATAAGCCACCAGGCAAAGCGTCTTCCGCCGAAAAAGAAATCTGCTGTGGATTTTGTATAGCGACCGAACATGCTGCCGAACCCCATTACCAGAATGAAGTACAGCACCATTACTATCCAGGGTATTGTCATAGACATGGAATCAACCTCACTATTTCAGGTAGAGCGCTGCCAGGGTCAGCGATGTGTGAATGAACAGGTACCAACCATAGCCAAATAAAAGCAGCTTAAACCACTTTTTGCCGTTTCGTGTCTTGATATTGAGCGATTTACTCCGGGTAGAGATAATCATCCCGGCTAGAAAAAAGATGCCTCCCACACCATACAAATAAATCAACGGCCCCCATACGCGACCGAAGGTGAGTTCAGTCATGGCTGTGTCAAACATACCCAATACTCCTTTTCCTTAGGTAGGAAAACCATTGTACTGTTGATCAAACTGAGTTTTCCAATCGTAATATCTATGGATTTCATGTGAAATAAACTTAATTGAACCCCCATGACTTTCCAGCAAATATTTTTAAAGTCGGTTGCATGGGTGGGGGCATATAACAAAAATCAAACCATTCGGATCGGAACAGAATGAACAGTCCTTCTCTTTTCATTCGGGAGGGGAGAATAAAAAAACCCGATCCTGAAGACCGGGTTTGTCTTGTCGGAACGGGCAGATTTGAACTGCCGACCTCCACTACCCCAAAGTGGCGCGCTAACCGGGCTGCGCTACGTTCCGTTTTTCAAGCCGCGTAATTAAACCTATGATTCAAGGATTTTCAAGAGCTGAACGAGCTCCTGGCGAATATTTTTTAGTACGGATTCTGTTCGGCTTGTTTCATCCGTATTCTGCGGTTCTTTCGGTTTTGGCTCTGCCTGTTGCGTTTCACCTAAACTCTGATCGGTGTAGGGTAATCCCGCGTCATGAATCTCTTTCAACTTCTGCCGAGCACCCTCAATCGTGTATTTTCGATCGTATAATAGCGATTTAACGAATAAGATTAATTCAATGTCTTTATCGCGATATATACGATTCCCGGCGCGATTCTTGGCAGGTGAGAGCTGGGGAAATTCTGATTCCCAATACCGCAAAACATACTGCTTTAAATCGGTAATCTTGCTCACCTCTCCTATGGAGTAATAAAGCTTCTTAATTCCAAATTCCGTCATTCCCCGAAATCCTTCATGTCAACATTATGTCACTTCAAGCATTACTTCAATCTTAGGGTTTCCGATTTAAATTTTCAAGTAAATAGTTAAGGAAATTGTGTAACTCCCTTATACAGGTAGCTTTATAGAAATATCAAATAATTGCTCTCGTGCGGCTAAGTACAAATTCACCCTTGAGAATCAGGCTTTTGGCAACCTGTTCATTCTGTTACTCGAAACTGTAATTAACCGAAACCTGCCTTGCTTAAAATCCGCGTTACCATTTAATTTCGCCCATGGTAGAATCTGACGGAATTAAGATTGTTATTAAAAACCGTAAAGCCTTTCATGATTTCCATATTTTGGAAAAATTCGAAGCCGGAATTTCCCTGAGAGGTACGGAGGTAAAATCCATCCGGGAAGGAAAAGTGCATTTGCAGGAAGCGTATGCCCGGTACATTGATGGTAATGTTTTTCTGGTAGGAATGCATGTCTCACCTTGGCAGGGAGCCAGCGATTACGACCAGCATGATGCCGCCCGCACCCGACAATTATTGCTACATAAGCGGGAAATTCGCAAGATTTCAGAGCAGGTTGAGCAGGGCGGGATGACCCTGGTACCGCTAATGCTTTACTTTAAACGAGGGAAATTGAAGGTGGAGCTGGGGTTGGCCAAGGGTAAACGCCAGCACGATAAACGGGAGACCGTAGCCAAACGGGAAGCAGAGCGCGAAATGGCACGCGCCCGTTCCCGCAAATATTCATGATTCACACGCACCAGAAACCGCTGAAAGCAGGAATAGATTACCTATGAAATTCCCTCCCATAAATGAACAAATGGATATCCTCAGCAGGGGTGTGGAAAAATTTGTCAATCCTGAAGATTTGGAACAGAGACTAGCACGCTGCGCGAAGATGGGCCAACCCCTTAAAGTGAAACTGGGTGCCGACCCAAGCCGGCCCGATTTGCACATCGGACATGCTGTTGTCTTACGAAAGATGCGCCAATTTCAGGATCTGGGCCATCACGCTATTCTGATAATCGGTGATTTTACTGCTGCCATTGGTGACCCCACGGGGCGGAATAAAACTCGGCCCCATATTTCGTTGCAAGAAGCGCAGGAGCACGGGAAGACTTATGTGGAACAAGCCACGCTCATTCTTGATGAGAATGATTTGGAAGTGGTGCATAATTCCAGTTGGCTGTCACAGATGACCTTCCGGGATGTTATCGAACTTTCAGCGCAATACACTGTGGCTCAGATGCTTGAACGGGACGATTTTAGTAAGCGCTATAAAAGTGGTGTACCTATTTCCATTCATCAA
>JAIPJR010000102.1 GCA_021734045.1 Fidelibacterota bacterium | reverse complement strand
GGGGCTATGCAATGGATCAACCCAATCGTAATACTATGGGATAAGGAGTTCCTCTGAAACAACCACTGGAAGCATTTTCGGGATACGCACCGGTCTTCCCCCTGCCGTCGCTAACGCTGTTTCCTGATACGCAGGCGGTCTATCATATCTTTGAACCACGCTATCGGGAGATGCTGGCATCAGCTTTAAACGGTGAAGGGCTCATTGCTTTCGCCCTATTAAAGCCGGGTTATGAATCCGAATATTATGGCAATCCTGATTTTTATGAAATGGGGTGCCTGGGACGCATTATCTCCGATGAAAAACTCGCCGATGGCAAAGCCAATATTGTGGTGGAAGGTTTGATTCGCGTAGGGTTTGGCGAGATCATCAAAGAATCTCCATTTCGGGTGGCAAAACTGGAACTCCTGCCGGAAATCGATCGGGAACAGAATTTCACAGACCTGCAACACACCATGATTCAGAAATTGACATACTTGGCGAAAATCTCTCGGGAGGAGGTGAATCTCACCTATCTCTTCGATCCGGACACCCGTTTTACCACTATTGTGAATATGATTGCCAAACACCTGCCATTGAAACCGCTGGAACACTACAACCTACTAAAGGAAGATTCTCTGCAAACCAGGGCAAAGCAAGTCATCTGGCACCTGGATGATCATATTGAGACCATGGAATTGCTGAAAAAAGCCGGTCCGCTGCCCCCTAACCCACAAATTTTAAACTAACCATCCGGGCCGGTATGCAAATCTACATCAATGGCCAATGGATTCCGGAAGCGGAAGCCGTCATTCCTTTTCAGGACGGCGGGTTTCTGTATGGTGACAGCCTGTTTGAAACCATACGGGTGTCCGCCGGAAAACCTTTCCGTTTGGACAAACACCTGGACCGGCTCTGGGCGGGATTAAAAATCATTCGCCTGGAAACGCCTTGGCTTCAAACGGAAATGGTGGAATTGTGTGAGACATTTATCGCTAAAAACGCCATACAAGACGGGCTACTGCGATTAATCATCACACGGGGGACCATTTTGGGCTCTCCGTGGAACTTCACCGGCACACCCAATCGCTATCTCACCGGTCGGGCAATATCGCCCACCCCGGACCCGCCGGTTCTGGTGGAATTCGTAAATGAGTCCGACTATCCCATTGCCCGCTTTTACCCGGCCATTAAATCGGGGAATTATCTGGGTAATCTACTGGCCAAGCGGGATGTGGAACAGCGGGGCGTGTTCGAACCCATTTTTGTGAATCGGGACGGATTCATCACCGAGGGCGCTATTCGCAATGTATTTTTCATCCGGAATGATACGCTATTCACGCCTGCCTTGACCCTGGGTGTGTTGCCGGGTGTCATTCGGGATACCATTATTGAGCTGGCCCGGGATGCCGGTATTCCAGTGGAAGAGGCGCATATCCATAAAGACGAAATTGATACCTTCGAAGAAGGTTTTATCTCCAGTACCGGTGTGGGTATTTTACCTGCCAAATGGCGCGGGATGGCTTCAGGTTCCGCTTATACAATTACCCATCAATTACGCGGGAAATTGAACCAGCGTTTAAAAGAAGGACAATAATTCATGCATAAATTTGACCCTGCCAAAGCGGAAAAACTCTTGGACCCAAACCGGTACCATCGTTTAAAACCGGATATTCTGCTGGAAAAATTAGGCGTGGCACCGGGAGGGACAATTCTCGACCTGGGTTGTGGTAATGGCTTTTTCACTTTTCCGGCATCAGCCGCTATGGGAGAAGATGGCATGGTCATCGCCGCGGATATGTCTGCAGAAATGTTGCAGTTACTCAAAGACCGCAATCCCCGTGACAATGTGCAGGTTCTCCAGGTTGAAGAGGTGCAAATGGCTGTGGATACCGAATCGGTGGACGGGGCGATACTGATTAATCTGTATCATGAGTTTAATAATCGGGAAGACAATGTGCGGGAGTTAAAGCGTGTGTTAAAACCAGAAGGGAAACTGATGGTGATTGACCGAGCGCCGGATGATAATGATGCGTCAGGACCACCGAATCATCACCGCGTGGCATTGGAAACCGCCCGGGACGAACTGGAACGATGGGGATTTTCTGTCACTTTAAATGAGATGTACACAGAAGATTCCTGGATGATTCTTGCCCGTCGGGAAGTGTAATTATTTACTAACTCAACTTAATTTAATATGTGACGGAAGTTTAAATGCCCCATTCACAGCAACACGAACAGCAGCGATTAGAACAGAATAAACAAACCGCCATGGCCTTTTATGCCTTAGCTTTCAACGACGGGAAACCTGCCGAAGCGGTGAAGCGATATGTGGGCGCTGAATACACACAACACAACCCCGCGGTCCCGGATGGCAAGGCGGGGTTTATCAAGTATTTTGAAAAATTGGCGGAAGAATACCCGGAAAAGCAGGTCCGCTTTGTACGCGCAATTGCCGAACGGAATTTGGTGGTGCTCCACACCCATCAGGAATGGCCGGGCGATTCGGATTATGCCAGCATGGATATTTTCCGCTTTGATGATGAGGGAAACATTGTGGAACACTGGGATGTGTTGCAGCCGGTCCCCGCAAAAGCCTCCCATGAAAATACCATGTTCTAACAGGCTGTCACTGCGAATGCAAAATCGACGCGAAAGATTCCTCCCATGGCCCGCCGTATCAATCCTATCCTGATTATCAACGGGATTTTTCTCGTGGTCATGATGCTGCTTTTTGCGCGGTTTGTCAATACTGGGGCTTTATTCCAGGAATTATCGTCGCTTGAGAAATTGAGCCGGCATCTGACGGGATATTTTATCACACCGGATTCCGCAATGAACCTGCAGGGCATACTTCTCACTGATGAACAAAATGATGGAAATGAGCAAGTGGGTCATCACATCCGATTTACTGTCTCCCCTCCCCTGCCCGCTCCGTGGAGCGATGGCTGGACATTCCGACTATCGCAATTCGGCCCACTGGAAATATTAGCAGAAGGGTATGGTACCACCGGTAAGCGCTGGTCCGGATGTGAGATGGTCTTCCAGGCTGAAGATGAGATGTTTACAGGCGAAACCATCGGAACGGTTTGCAGTGTGGATTCCGTTGGTGTCCATCGCGTTCTTTCCTTGCGAACAGCCGCTGACTCGTTGATCTTCGCCACCCGCCGGATTGCCCGGGATGGGGTTGAGGATTTCAGTCGGCAAATCGTGTTTTTACGCTGGCAATCCCCTGAAATAATAAATTGACAATGATTCAGAAAGTATTCAACCATGGCTCGCAAAGACATTCAATTCAAACTCCACGCCGTGGATCGCTCCGGTGCCCGACGTGGCGAATTCACTACAGCTCACGGGACGGTACAAACGCCGACCTTTATGCCGGTTGGAACGGCGGGGTTCATTCGGTCCACCACACCGCGGGACATTGCGGAGACGGGGGCGCAGGTCATTCTGGCGAACACCTACCACATGTCATTGGGAGATCGGCTGCAAACCGTGACCAGAGCGGGTGGCTTGCACAATTTTATGGGTTGGCAGCAAACCATTCTCACCGATTCCGGCGGGTTTCAGGTCTTCTCCCTGCCCGATACAAAAATTACCTCCGAAGGCGTAGAATTCAGTTATGATGAGGGCGGCGAGCGGGTGCAATTGACACCGGAAAAGTCCATGCTCATCCAGCGTGAACTGGGGAGTGATATTGTGATGGCATTTGATGAATGTGTGGGCTATCCCGCGGAGGAGACCGAGGTGCGTCACTCAGTGAAGCGGACCACCGAGTGGGGGCAAAGGTGCCGGGAAGTGGAGCTGGACGAGCATCAATTTTTGTTTGGGATTGTACAGGGTGGGACCTATCCGGGTTTGCGTCGTCAGTCAGCCCAGGAGATTTCCCGGATTGATTTTGACGGCTTTGCCATTGGTGGTGTGAGCGTGGGAGAAGGGCATCAGTTATTGCGGGAAATTACCGGGCTCACGGCACCGCTGTTACCCCCCACCAAACCACGATATTTAATGGGTGTAGGCCTCCCGGAAGATGTCATTACTGCTGTTCACCGGGGTGTGGATATGATGGACTGCGTGATTCCCACCCGTTATGCCCGCCAGGGGACGCTCTTCAGCCGAACGGGAAAATTACGCATCATGGATAAGACATTCCGCAAAGATAAATATCCTGTGGACACCAAATGTGGCTGCTACACCTGTCAGACCTACAGTCGGATGGTACTGCGCTACCTCTTTTTCACCAAAGACCCGCTGGCTGAAACGCTGGCCACCATTCACAATGTGACATTCTATCAGGATCTGATGCGTGATATTCGGCAGGCCATTGAAAACAATGATTTTGAAAATTTCCAATCCCGCTGGCTTAACACCTATTTGAAAAAGGGGCGTAAATAGCGGCTTGCATTCATTTTATACGCTGGCTAAATTGGTTTAAATGTTCGTGAAACAGGATGTAAGGAGGCCACATGGCTGTTGATTTTAACGATTCCGAAAGCCGACTGGAATACCTGGGTGAGAAGTTGGACGATCTGATGGATGGCATCAATGTGAATTATGGGAAAATTCTCATGGATGAACTGGTCCGGCGGCTGGAACACACGGTGAGTGATTTCAACGATGAAGTGAAAGTGCTCATCAACAGTTTAAAAGCCAACAAGCCATTGGAGGAGAGCACTGATTCACCAATGACCCCAAATGACCAAGCGGTGGAAGAGGGTGAATTGTCTGAATTCGAACGGCGGCTGGAAGAGCTTGAGAAGGGCCATAAGTAACTCTCTTCAAACGATTGCGCTATAAATATTCCGTGTTAATTCGCTGAATAGATAAATTTTCAATTCCCAATCGCCGACCTTCAAATAGTATCAAATTCGATTGATATAAATTCCAGACAGCCCCCTCCGGGGTAGTGGATGTTTCGGTTTTGGCTCTTTGGTGCTTAGGGTTGGTTTGTTTTTTCGGGGGAATGGTGGTTTGTGATTACGCCATTGGAAGCAGCGGCTTCATGGTACCAGAACCAACTGCAATGGGTAATGATCCGAAGCCGTATCCACCACGGCAATTTGCGGATGAACCGCTTGCAGTCCGGACCAATTGAGTGATGCAAAGATGTAATCTATTCGTCTTTCGGGAGTCGGAACCGGATAGGTTCTGATGCTGTCCAGTCCCATGAAGGCGTAAGTATCCGGCAGGCGGCGTGTAATTATTTCATATCCCTGACTGGTTACTTCAAAATTGAAATCGCCCGCCAGGATGGTGGGGTACCGGTGTGCGTAAATCACCAGCAAGGAATCAATAAATCTGGCCTGAAGCGTCCGCTCGTTCTCATCCAGTCCCAAGTGGGTGCCTAACACCTGCAGGGTGTCATCAGTTGTGGGAATGACTGCCCGAAACACCGAGCGTCCTTCGTTGCTCAGCGCATTGGAAATATCCCACACTTGTAGACGACCTGCAATTGGCCAGCGGGAGAGCAGTCCATTTCCATATTCACCGCCATCAAAATCAATGGAACGACCAAAATAACCGTGGAGTCCGGTTAATTCTGCCAGCCGGTCTGTATCCCGGACACCGTTGGAGCGGGCGGTACCCATATCCACTTCATTCAATACCACGATGTCCGGCTCAAAATCATTAATGACTGCAGCGATACGCTCCAGTTTCAACACCCGGTCCAGCCCCAGGCCATGGCGAATGTTATAAGTCATGACCCGTAGCTCGCTGGTGGATTTGAATGGATTTGGTAAAAACAGAAACGCTAGAAGCGCAAAGATCAAAAGGTTGATGATATGTTTCCAGCGCCGGGAGGGGTCACGAAAACTTCGGCTGAATATATTGCGGATCATGGTGGTGGAAAATCCCCTGCGATGCCAGGAAAGGCAAGCCAAATTCCCAAATGAATCGCAGGAAGGAACCTTCAGTGAGATCGGTAAAAATGTTGGTGTGAAAACCGGGGAAAGTCCTTTGAGACCCTGTGGTGAGAGGCTATAATTTTGCGCTTTTTGCAGACAAAATGATTCCCGGCTCCCGTAGCTCAACCGGATAGAGCAACAGTCTTCTAAACTGTAGGTTACAGGTTCGAGTCCTGTCGGGAGTACTTCATGAAATGCCCTCGTCAGAGGGTTTTTCATTTACTCGCGACGTAGACGAGAACCTGTTCAGGTTCGATTCGGAGCATAGCGGAGAAAGGCGAAGGAGTCCGGCAGATGCCGGACGAGGTTCAGCCAGTCCTGTCGGGAGTACTTCATGAAATGCCCTCGTCAGAGGGTTTTTCATTTACTCGCGACGTAGACGAGAACCTGTTCAGGTTCGATTCGGAGCATAGCGGAGAAAGGCGCAAGGTATTCAAGTACTGGTCCCACCTGCCTAAAATCATTTGTGATTGATATGATTATTAAATTAACCTGCGTTCTCATTGGGCGTTATGTGAAACAGGTCACTTGTGACCGCCCCGCTGCGATTGAAAGAATAGGAGATTCGGTTAGCTCACGTTAATTTCCAACATGCTATAACCATTGGGCAATTTTACAGTGGTCAATGAAAACAAGGAGGACACAACGTGAAAAGTCTTTTTCGTATCGTAATTCTGGGAGTCATTCTCACAAGTTTTGTATTCGCCCAGGAAAAAAAGTATGTTGCCGGCTTTGATGCAACCGTTCTGGTAGGAAAAACCAAGATGGCCGAAGGGGGCGTCAAAAGTGTGCTGGGTATCAGCCCGGGACTGGGAATCGGCTACAAAAGTTATTTCAAACCACTGACCCAAGATAATTACAGCGTTTACTGGGATATCGGTACCGATGTTCTGGTACTTCCATTTTTGGGGCTGGGTGTTGATTACCGGCTTAAGGCTGGTGAAATGCCCATCTATATTGGTGCGAATGTATCCAGTCGATTGGTCGGTCTTCTGATTCCTATTCCCAGTTTAAATGTGGGAATCTATTTCTGACCTGATTTTTTCAAAAAAACCAAGTTTCATGATTAAAAGCGCCCCAATTCAAGGGGCGTTTTTATTTCTATTAAAACTTCAGGCCTTGTCGCAGCCACTTTCCGCCATCTGGCGCTCCGGGAACACTTCGCAGTGTCAGTTATTTAGGGTGCGATTATCTTCAAATGGTACAGAGAAGGACGATCAGATATTTTCTTTCGCTAAATTCGACTGACATTTTAAGTTAACAACAGTTCTGAGACGACTGTGAAACAAGTGAGTCGGATGATGGAAACCATCGTACATGATTTATTAAATCGCATTTTTCCGCGATCCAGCGACCGACAAATCGCATGTCCGCGTAATTTTCTATTGATGTCGTAATTTTGAGAAAAGAATAAGCTATATTGACAAGCAGTAAGGTGTAAGGGTCGAATCGACCGGAACCTTGCTACTTGATCCCGGAACCATCTCCTAAAAGGAGGTAAGGTGAG
>JAIPJR010000101.1 GCA_021734045.1 Fidelibacterota bacterium | reverse complement strand
GCACCATGCAGCATGCCACTATGAATACTTCAGATTTGGAGCTACTCTCGCACTGTCTACACTTCCTGGATTTGCCACCCAAGACTACGGTGCAAATTGGTTTAGATGGCGTTATCTACAATCTGAAGTATTCATTATCCTCCCCGCCGATCGAAAGACACTATAGCTGGTGGCTTGAATTACCTCCGGAGTGGCAGGCGCTCCAGCCTGTTCTGGATCGTTTGGATGAATTAATTTTTCCCCGCTACCAGATTCACCTATTGGGTAGCGACTCTCGCCGGTAATGGCGTTCCTGAAACCGCATTCAATAGCAGGAAAAAGCAGGTTCAATACCGGTGTATTTCGGTTGACAGCCCATATCTGGCCGTCTATATTGGCGCGCTTTGATTGAAATGATGAGAGGAGAATGAATGTACGCCATCGTTGAGATAGCAGGGAAACAGTTCAAGGTTAAACCAGGTATGGTCCTGAACGTTCCGACACTCGACATTGAGCCGGGTAAACCGGTGGAGGTCGAGCGCGTACTGGCCTTTTCAGACGGTAAAGATTTTAAAGTCGGTACCCCGGTACTGGATGATGTCCAGGTGGATGCCACCGTGGTGGAACACGGTAAAGACCGCAAAATCATTGTCTTTAAGAAAAAGCGCCGTAAGGGGTACCAGCGGAAACGAGGACATCGTCAGGGATTTACCACGATTAAGGTCGCAGAGCTGAAACCGGGTCAAGCACCCAAACCCAAGAAGGCTGCCGAGCCGAAAAAGGCTGAAGCTGAAAAAGCTGCCGCTAAACCAAAGCCGGCGACCAAAACCAAAACAGCCGCCAAGCCTAAGACTGAAGCAAAAAAAGCTGCCCCCAAGAAAACAACCGCAGCTAAAAAGCCCGCTGCCAAGAAACCGGCAGCCCCCAAGGCATCCAAAAAAGACGAGACAGGAGAATAATCCATGGCACATAAAAAAGGTGTTGGTAGCTCTAAGAACGGACGCGAAAGCCATTCCAAGCGCCTGGGCGTGAAAGAGTTCGGCGGTCAGTTTGTGACAGCCGGCAGCATTCTTGTCCGCCAGCGCGGCACCCACTACCATCCGGGTACAAATGTGGGCAAAGGCGGTGATGACACACTCTTCGCCAAGATTGACGGCGTTGTCGCTTTCGAACGCAAAGACAAATCCCGCAAGCAGATTAGTGTCTATCCAGCTGACGCTTAGTTCTCTGACGACCGTTTTTTAATTAATTAATACGCTCCCCCTATCCCGAAGGCAACTTCGCAGATCAGGGGGATTGTTACGTCCAATCCCTCCCACGCCGGGAAAACACGGGCGACACCCGTCGCTAAATGACGCAGTTTGGGACGAAATTTTAACTAAACAAACCACACCGCCGCGTTTATTTTTCAGCCCGATGCTTATTCAATACATGTGGCAAACATATTATTTATTGTCGATAAAGGAGAAATTGTGAGTCATTCCGATCTGGAACGCCTGGAAGCATTACATAAAAGCTATACCGCCCTGAAAACGGAAATCAGCAAGGCCATTATCGGCCAGAATCAAATCATTGAGCAGCTTTTTGTGGCCATGCTGGCGCAGGGACATGCCCTCCTGGTGGGTGTACCGGGTCTGGCGAAAACGCTGTTGATTAAAAGTCTCTCGGAAATTATGGATTTGAAATTCAACCGGATTCAGTTCACTCCCGACCTGATGCCCTCTGACATTACCGGGACGGAAATTATTGAAGAGGACCACAGTACGGGCAAGCGGGCGTTCCGGTTTGTGCAGGGGCCGGTTTTTGCCAATATCGTGCTGGCGGACGAAATCAACCGGACACCACCCAAAACCCAGGCTGCACTGCTGGAAGCCATGCAGGAACACCGGGTTACTGCCAGTGGCCAGACCTATACGCTGGACGAACCTTTTTTCGTCTTGGCGACGCAGAATCCCATCGAACAGGAAGGGACCTACCCCTTACCGGAAGCGCAACTGGATCGCTTCATGTTAAATCTGAAGGTGGAATATCCCACAGTGGATGAGGAAAAAGAAATTGTCCAATCTACGACCTCAGCGGCGGAAGTATCGTTGCAGAAAGTATTGACCCGGGATGAAATCCGCGGTTATCAGCAATTGATCCGCCAGATTCCGGTAGCGGATAATGTGATTGCTTTTGCGGTGGATCTGGTAACCAGAACCCGGCCTGCCGCGCCCAATGCACCGGATTTTATCAAGAAATGGGTGGCGTGGGGCGCCGGTCCCCGGGCATCCCAATACCTGGTGTTAGGCGCTAAGACAATGGCTGCGCTTAAAGGCAATCCCACACCTTCAATTGACGATATAATATCGGTTGCCCTGCCGGTCCTGCGACATCGCGTTCTCACCAACTTCAACGCGGAGGCAGATGGTGTGAGCACCGATGAGATTGTGACAAAACTACTGGAAACAGACTGATCGATGAGGGCCAACCACCTTTGAACCGCCATTCATTGAATTGAACAGGATATTTTGTTTATGCGCGCAACTTTCTTAATCCGCTTACTTATTTTCAGTCTAACTATTTCAAGTCTGATAGGCCAGGCGGGCTTCTTTGCCTGGAACCAACGCACCCATCCCGAGCTGACCTGGTACACGCTGGAAACCGAGCATTTCAACATCCATTATCACAACGGTATTGAAAGCATTGCACTGAAAGCTGCTCAAATCGCCGAGCAGGTGTATCCGGTTATCCTGGAACAGATTCAGGTGGAGCCGTGGGGAAAAACGGATGTGACACTCACCACGGAAGATGAGGTGATGAATGGCTTTGCCATGCCATCGGATCAGATATTCATCTGGGTCAGTCAGAATGACGTGGCGGGACATTTCGGCGGTTCGGAAAAATGGCTTAGGCTGGTGCTGGCTCATGAATTCCAGCATGTCGCGCAATTTCATGCTCACGAAACCTGGGCTGGTTTGTGGAGCCAACTGACTGTGCCGGGTTGGTGGTTGGAGGGCATGGCCGAGTACAACACGGAAATCTGGCGGGTGGGACGCGCTGATAATGCCTTAAAAATTCACAGTTATAACAACATTCTCCACAGATTAGAAGCCCATAATATGGGATACGCCAAGGTGCTGTATCTGGCTTGGAAATATGGTGATTCCACGCTGGTGAAGATTGGGAGGCACCGCATCTACCTGGACGAAGAGGATCAGAAATATCCTATTTGGTATGACTTTGACAAAGCCTTTGAAGAAGCCGTGGGGAAACCGGTAAAAGAATTTGACGAAGAATGGCGCCGGGTAATGGACACCTATTATTACACCCTGAAGGGTCAGAAAGAGGGCGTGGATGAAGTTGGTGAGAGCTTTAAGCTCGCCGGGTTCAAAGATGTTGTTGGTATCAGTATCGCGCCCGATTCAAGCGCCATCGCTATCCTGGGACGGCAATCAGACAAACAGTACTTTCAGGGTTTGTATGTGGCATCCACCGATTCTAATCAAACCGTGAAGCGTATTCATGTGGGGTCATTCAACAATCATCCCGCCTGGTCACCCACAGGAAATCAGATTGTGGTGTCGGAACTGCATCGTGGCAAACACGGCAGCCTGCTCAATGACCTGCGCATCATGGATCGGGACGGGAAACACAAACGCTGGCTGACGGAAGATATGCGAGCCCTGCATCCGGTTTTCGGCCCGGATTCCCAATCGGTCTGGTTTGTGGCTCATCCCGTGGGTGAAACCAGCAATATCTACCAGGTGAGCAACGATGAACAGCGTCAGGTTAAAAAGGTCACCTGGTTCACCGGTGATGTTCAGATTCGCCAGCCCCAATTTTCACCCGATTATGCCCGGATTGCCATGGCCATTCAGGATACCAGCGGCTTTACCGATATTGCTGTGGTCAATGTTGACGGCACCGGTTTCCGGAAACTAACGAACGATTATACGGAGGATCTGAATCCAGTCTGGACCAGTGACGGGACCGGTATTGTTTTTACATCTTACCGTAATGAAACGCCCAATCTGTATCATGTGGCAGTGGATTCGACAGACACCCTGGTACAAATGACCGATGTGGCCGAAGCGGTGTACGCGATTCAACGCATCCCAAAGTCCGAGGGCATTCTCACATCAACCCTGGCCGATGTGGATACGGTGCGGTTGGTTTCAATCGCTGCTGATCGCTCGATTGAGCCGTTACCATTTCACATCCGTGACCGCTGGTCGGCCTGGCGGACGAAAAGTCCGGACCCGGTTATCCCCGAGATTGACTATACCAAACCACCGGAAATCCTGAGTCAGCATCCCTATCGGGGCCTAAGAACCTTGCGTCCCCTGACATGGTTTATTTTGCCTGATGATCAGGGACTCACCGGCCTGTATGTGGGCTCAGATGCGTTGGGAAAGCACGTGTTCTCCGCCGGCAGCAGTATCGAATGGGATGGTAGTTTGTTGTGGGGCTCAGCCGCTTACTCCAACCTGAATTATTGGCCGATCCTGAGTGTTTATGCTCAGTATAATCTTGGCTATAATCAGCGGGTAAACACAGAAGGCAGTATTTATGAGGCCGTCAATGGCGGGGGCGTGATGGCGGCTGTTCCCATGAATTCGGGGAAAAGCCTGTTTTCCAACCATTTCCTAAGTACGGCGCTACAATTCCACACCCGCAAGGTGCTGGGCTTCTCCAAAGACATTGTACAAGACTCCCTGGTGGATGGTTTGCGGGAAGGTAGTCTGGTACTGGATTACCGCTGGAAGGCCCAGCGCCCCCACAAGGGGATGGTCTGGCTACCTTATACGGGTACCGGATTCAATGCCCGGGCGGAATTGGTTTCATCCAAGCTATGGGGTGATGCGGATTACCAGAAATTGTGGTTGGACGGGTTCACCAATCTGCAGCTTGGTCCCACACCATTTGTGGCCTATGTGCGGGCTAAATGGGAAAAACACACCGGCTCGGTGCCTTATCAGGACCGGATTGGGTTGCTCAATACCATGCCGCTCTACTATTCACCCGGCACACTGTCGGGTATGTTGGCTGGCTTGTTATATCCTTACGAGACATACAATCTGCGGGGCCAGCAGGAAAATTACTATGGTCGTGAGGTACTCTACCAGGTGACGGAATTGCGTTTTCCCTTCATTCCGGCGATTCCCGCTAACTTGTTGGGTATTACCCTGAATCACTTTACCGGCGCTCTTTTCAGTGATGTTGGTGTGGTCAGAAAGCTACTCACACCAACACCCGAAGGTGATACTCAAAAAGCATTGCAAACCTTTGGTCTGGAGCTCAAGGCCAATGTGGGAGTGGGTGACATGGCTTTTGTGATTCTCTCCTACGGTGTGGGTGGTGATGCCGATTTCTGGTCCAACAAAGATTTTCAGAATGAGACACTGCTAAAAGACCACACCTATTTCCGGCTGGCGCTGGTAAACCCGTTCTGATGTAGTTAATCCATGGAAATTGATAAAAGAAAATACCTGAAACCGGAAACCATTGCCACGCTGGCCAACATGCACCTGCGGGCGCGGATGGTGGTAGAAGGATTTATTGTGGGGCTGCACAAAAGTCCCTACCACGGGTTTTCGGTGGAATTTGCCGAACACCGCGCCTACGGACCCGGAGATGATTTGCGGCACCTGGACTGGAAGCTTTACGGTAAAACCGACCGGTTTTACATCAAGCAATTTGAAGAAGAGACCAACTTAAAGGCGCACCTGCTGGTGGATGTATCAAACTCCATGGCTTACGGATCGGCCGGTGTAACCAAGCTCCAGTACGCCAGCTACCTGGCGGCCGCGCTCACCTATCTCATGCTGCACCAACAGGACGCCGTTGGATTGACGCTTTTTGACGCAAAAATCCGCCAGCACTTGCGACCTTCCTCGCGACCCAGTACGCTGAATGCCATTTTGTCGCAACTGGAGGGAATTGAGCCGGGACCGGAAACGGCGGTGGGTGATTCGTTGCATCATTTAGCCGAGCGGATTAACCGGCGCGGGCTGGTCATTGTGATTTCCGACCTGTTCGATGAGCCGGAAAAGATTCTGGGTGGTTTAAAACACTTTCGTCATGACAATCATGAAGTGATACTGTTTCACATTCTGGATCCCCAGGAAATGGCCTTTAGTTTTGACGCCCACACCAAGTTTTATGACATGGAATCGGGTGATATGCTGGCCACCGAACCCTGGCATATTCAGAAAGCCTATCGAGAGGCTGTGAATCAATTTTGCGAGACCCTGAAAGATGGTGCCCGTGAGCAGAACAGCGATTATGTGCGCCTCACAACGGATCAGCCGTTGGATCTGGCATTATCCTCTTATCTGAATAAGCGCCGCCGGTTGCATTAGTAAACGAATTAAGACCTGAACCGCAAAGGGCGCAGAGTAAGACGCCAAGTTTGCAAAGGTTATTTTTTTAGCTCCGATGGTGCGGATTGGGCGGATTACGAAACCACCGTGAACCTGGAGCAAGGACCGAGGCCACAGCGTGAAAAACCTAAATTGTTTGTGGGGGCTGGATTTCCATTTTTAGAATTAAGATTTAGCGAGTTGGAATTTGTTTGAGATTTGGTTCTTGTGATTTGGGAATTCTCTCACTTTTGCCACAGATGAACACAGACAAACACAGATGAAGATTATTTTTACCACGGATGACACGGATTGAACGGATTCCGGCTTTGAGATTTACTCGGAGGTGAATAGAAGATGCAGAGCTTGCTAAGATTGAATGATGCTTTCTGTGCCGGTCCAGGGAATGTACCGAGGAGAGACAGACAGTTCTCCTCTCCACTGATGCCCGCTCATCCGATTATCCGAACATCCGCAATCCGACAAACGAAGCGGAGCGAAGTAAGAGGAGCAAAGCGACTCAATCCACTCATCCGGCTTCATTTGGTGTTCTTGTAAAACGAAAGCGGCAAGAAACACCGGAGGTGTTTTCTATCTGTAGCAGCGTTTCCCAGTGTATCACATGAACCCTGTAGGGGTTTCCTGAAATTATTACGGGTGAAAAATAGAAAACCCCTGACGGGGTTACACCCCACGCTTTCCAGCTAATTCAACGATAGGTCGAACCCTCCCTTATCTCAAGGGGAGGACAAGCTATTCGTCAATTGACAATCCGTCAAACGGAGCAAAGCGGAGTAAGAGGAGCAAAGCGACTCAATCCGCCCATCCGCCAATTCGCACATTCATTTCATCAGCAGCATCTTACGGCTGGAACGAAATGTCTGGTTACCTCCGGTAGCTAGGGCTTCCAGCGTGTAGAAATAGAGCCCTGAACCAACCATCCGGCCAGATGTATCCTTACCCTGCCATTGCACTTGATATGAACCCGGCTGTTTGTCTTCATTTGTGAGCGTTGTGACAAGCCGTCCCCGGATATCATAAACTGCCACCCGAATCCGGCCTGCTTCCGGCAGGTCATACCGGATGGTGGTT
>JAIPJR010000100.1 GCA_021734045.1 Fidelibacterota bacterium | reverse complement strand
GGGGTGAGAGGATTTGAACCTCCGACCTTCCCGATCCATCGGGACGCGCTAACTAGGCGTTGGTTGACATGTTTGCCATTTACATTTTTAAAAGATTTTGTGGTCAGTTGTCGGGGTGAGAGGATTTGAACCTCCGACCTCTTCGTCCCGAACGAAGCGCGCTAACCGGGCTGCGCCACACCCCGATGCTTGAAAAAAGCGGCTAAGTATAATCCCAATCACCACCTGAGGCAAACGCAATATTCCGCCATGGGCAGGGTATTGAAGTTGCACACAAATAAGGCATAGTGTATACTTCCCGGCGATAGAAAAGCGTTGAAAAATGAAACGACCAACGGAATCATAAGGACCTATGGCAGACAAATATCCCCATCACCAGATTGAACCCAAGTGGCAGCAGTATTGGGACGAAAACAAGACATTCAGAGCTGTTGATTTTTCAGAAAAACCAAAGTACTACATCCTGGATATGTTTCCCTATCCATCAGGTGCCGGACTGCATGTGGGGCATCCGGAAGGGTATACTGCAACGGACATTTTAGCGCGCTACATGCGCATGCGGGGATACAATGTTCTCCATCCCATGGGCTGGGATGCCTTCGGCCTGCCTGCAGAGCAATACGCCATTGAAACCGGGGTGCATCCGTCTAAAAAGACAGCGGAAAATATCGCTACCTTTAAGCGTCAGATTAAATCCCTGGGTTTTTCCTACGATTGGGACCGGGAGATTAATACCACCGATGAAAAATATTACAAATGGACCCAATGGATATTCCTCAAACTGTTCGAAAAAGGACTGGCGTATGAAGCTGAAGTCCCGGTGAATTGGTGTCCAGCATTGGGAACCGTGCTGGCAAATGAGGAGGTGATTGACGGGAAATCGGAGCGGGGGGGACACCCGGTTGTGCGCAAACCTATGCGGCAATGGATGCTCAAAATTACCGCTTATGCTGACCGGTTGCTGGAAGATCTGGACGAAGTAGAATGGCCTGACTCCATTAAGGAAATGCAGCGCAACTGGATTGGACGCAGCGAAGGCGCCAATGTCCATTTTCACATTCCGGCCATCGATAAAAGTATTACCGTCTTCACCACCCGCCCGGATACCCTCTGGGGCGCCACTTATATGGTGCTGGCACCTGAACATCCGCTGGTTGAGTCTCTCACAACACCTGAACAAAAAGAAGCCGTGCGTAGCTACCAAAACCAGGCTGGCTTGAAAAGCGATCTGGACCGCACGGATTTAGCCAAAGAAAAAACCGGTGTTTTTACGGGGAATCACGCAATTAACCCGGTGAATGGGGGTAAGATTCCCATTTGGATTAGTGATTATGTTTTAATGTCATACGGAACCGGTGCTATCATGGCTGTTCCGGCACACGATGAGAGGGATTACGCTTTCGCCAAGAAATTCGATTTGCCCATATTGGAGGTGGTCTCCGGGGGCAATATCTCACGGGAAGCATTTACTGAAATCGAAGATGGGGTAATGGTTAACTCCGCAACGCCGGACGGGCGTTTCTCCATAAACGGTTTAAAACCGTCTCAGGCAATCGTTAAAACGATTCAATGGCTGGAAAATGAAGGTAAAGGGAAAGGCGCTGTTCAATATCGTCTCCGTGACTGGCTATTTTCACGACAGCGCTATTGGGGGGAGCCCATTCCTGTTTTACACACGGATGATGATGGCGTTATTCCACTGAATGACAGCGACTTACCACTTACACTTCCAGTTCTGGAAAAGATTAAGCCCACCGGTACGGGTGAATCACCATTAGCCAATGCGAAGGAGTGGGTTCGTGTGGTGGACCCTGAGAGTGGGAAGGTTTATCGGCGGGAGACCAATACCATGCCGCAATGGGCTGGTTCCTGCTGGTATTATCTGCGCTATCTTGATCCTGATAATGACAAAAAAGGATGGTCTGCGGAGAAGGAAAAATATTGGATGCCGGTTGACCTTTATGTGGGTGGGGCCGAGCATGCAGTCCTGCATCTATTGTATGCACGCTTTTGGCATAAAGTGTTGTATGATTTGGGCTATGTGAGCACGAAGGAACCCTTCCAAAGGCTTATCAATCAGGGGATTATCCTTGGTGAAGATGGTGATAAAATGTCCAAATCCCGTGGTAATGTCATTAACCCGGATGATGTCGTTCGCGAATATGGTGCCGACACGCTACGCATGTATGAAATGTTTATGGGACCATTAGAGCGGGCAAAACCATGGAGCACCAAAGGCATTGAAGGTATTTTCCGCTTCGTGAATCGCATTTGGCGCTATTTCGTGTCTGAACATGGTGAATTGCAGCATCTAAGCGACGTTATGGCTCCGAATGAGGAGACGCTGCGACAGGTACACGGTACGATAAAAAAAGTAACCGAAGACCTTGAAAATAAGTCTTTTAACACGGCAATCAGCCAGCTAATGATATTAAATAATCATTTCCGGACTTTGGATACGGTACCCAGGGAAAGTTTTGAAATATTTACCTTGTTGCTTTCGCCATTTGCGCCGCATCTGGCAGAGGAACTGTGGCAATTGCTTGGTCATGATCAAACATTGGCGTATGAGGACTGGCCAAAGTATGATGAAGTGTATCTGATTGAGAATACCATTCGTCTGGCAGTGCAAGTTAATGGGAAATTACGCGATACATTTGACATTTCAAGTGAGGCCAGCAAAGCGGATATCCTTGCAAAAGCGAAATCGCTGGAAAAAATCAGCAGACACATTAAAGGTAAAGCGATACTTAAAGAAATCGTTGTTCCCAAAAAGCTTGTGAATTTCGTCGTCAAATAAATTAACGCGTCATGCAGGTTAAAATCTGAGGGGTAGTGTTGATCATTCGCGTCAGCATAAAGTCTAATCAGTCATCTATCGCTGACTTACCGGAATCCATTTTTACTCAAGCATAATAAGACCGAAAAACGGTGGGGAAGGATACCGGAATGATTTTTTCTCTCCATGCGTACAGCCACACACATTTACTACTCGACATAATATATATTAACATGATGTGCAGGAATTTATAAGCTGACCGCCTTTTCAAAAATCCAGCACAGTTTCGTTCATCCAATTCAAATATTCCCGATCCACTTCCGTAATCGGATTGGCAATGATCTCCGGAACATCATAGGGATGCACAGATTTTATTTCCGCCATCAAGTCATTCAATTTTGATGCATTAGCTTTTAGCATGAGGAGAAACTCACCCGCCTGTTCCAATTCACCCTTCCACAGATAAAACGATGTTATCCCCGGTATCACCTGTGCACAGGCGCATAATCGTCGTTCAACCAGATGTTGAGCCAATGAATAAGCCTTCTCTTCCTCATCAACTGTGGTATGTACCACATAACCAGCTATTGCCATGAAATATATCTCCTTTCCAGTGGTAATATTAGTCAAGCGAAACAGTGTTTACTAAGCCCGATATCGATAATTAAGCGAACCAGGGTTCGCCTTGAAATAAATTGCGCCCCCATGGGTTGCGTATTATATTCGCCGCGCTTTCTGAAAGTTTTGTGAATGCCGGGTGGTGTAACGGCAACACTGCGGACTCTGGATCCGTCTATGGGGGTTCGAATCCTCCCCCGGCAGCAATGCAACGGCGCGTTCGTCTAGCGGTTAGGACACCGGCCTCTCACGCCGGCAGCAGGGGTTCGATTCCCCTACGCGCTACACCTTGACAACAAGCACCCGTAGCTCAATTGGATAGAGCGTCTGACTACGGATCAGAAGGTTCCGGGTTCGACTCCTGGCGGGTGTACCAAAAGCCAGATAAACATACATTATCTGGCTTTTTTACTTATACTGACTTCTAGCGCAGTTTTTGCTGGAGTACTCTCTATGAATGATGGATTAGCCAACCAACGCAGCACCCAACGAGCCCTGGCATTTGTCCTGGCCGCTGCTGTACATGCGCTGTACGATGGAAAACGCCAACTCGTGGTGGATCACAGCTTTGGGGATGGCTATTTCTGTCATTTTACCGATTATCTACCACTTAGCGAGAACGAGCTCCACCAGATTAAACAGAAGATGCAACAGTATATCCAGCGATATGGACGCATTGAAAAACGCGCAGCTTCGCCGCGAGATTGGCGCCATCTTGCCGGTCCCGACCACACCAATCACCGGCCTCCGATTTTATCGATTGGAGATTTCTCCTCACCCTCCTATGAGGAAACCGAACTCGATTTAGGCAAACTACCTGAATATGAATTGAAACGCTATAAGCGTGGTTTTCTGCTCCGGGATGGACGTGGTCCTGATGGTAAAATGCGACCGATTCAGGATTACCCCAAACTCTTCCAAACGATGGAAGAATATGAAGCCTGGGGACGCATTCTGAATGTTCACAATGTGAGTGAATTGAATAAGCAGGTCAAATCGCGAAATTTTAAAGAATTGATTTGGGTTGCGGAAGGTTTGCAGGAAAAGAAAATTGTCCAGACCGCCGACGCGGTTACGCGACGCAAAGCCCGACTGGTCTTCATTGCCGGCCCCTCCTCTTCAGGCAAAACCACGTTTACCAAGCGTTTGATGATTCAATTGAAAGTGAATGGGATAAATGCCCGCACGATCTCAATGGATGATTATTTCATCGATCGCGACAAGATGTCGCCCCTACCCGACGGTACTTTGGATTTCGAGAGTATTGACTGTGTGAATCTGGTTGACCTTCAGAGGGATACAGCCACCCTTTTATCACACGGCTCGGTTAACTTGCGAAGTTATGATTTCAAAGCCGGAAAATCCCGCATACTCCAAGATAAGATTCATCTGGGTGCAGATGATTTATTGATCTTCGAAGGTATTCATGGACTTAACCCGGTGATTACTCAAAACCTGGATCCGTCTGATTATTACAAGGTTTATATCTCAGCGCTCACGCAATTGAATATCGATAACCATCACCCGGTTTCCACATCTGATGCTCGGTTATTACGACGGATTGTGCGTGATTCAAAATTCAGAGGCTACACGGCTCAGGCTACGCTAACCCGCTGGCAATCGGTCCGGTTTGGCGAGTTACATAACATATTCCCCTACCAGGAACAGTGTGATATGATGTTCAATTCTGCCCTGGTTTATGAGCTTTCGGTACTGAAGCGCCACGCACTACCCCTGCTCAAGGATGCGCCATCATCACCGGATCGCGATCGTCTGTTGATTCTGCTGCGTCTGATTCAAAGCATTCCCGAACGATTTGTACCGGGAACTTCCATTCTGCGGGAGTTTATCGGGAAGAGTTATTTCCGCTATTGATCAGGTAAGATTTCGACCCGGAATTCCTTGAAATTCCCAGTCCGGATATTCCATTTGTACTTTTTGGCTTACTCATTATATTTCGCCGCTTTTTGAGCACTGGAGGGGTGGCCGAGCGGCTTAAGGCGGCAGATTGCTAATCTGTTGTACGGTTTTTCCGTACCCAGGGTTCGAATCCCTGCCCCTCCGCTGACCAGTGCCACAGGAGGTGTAGCCTAATTGGTAAGGCAGCGGTCTTGAAAACCGCCGGGTTTACGCCCTTGGGGGTTCGAGTCCCTCCACCTCCGCTGACGAATATTACTGAAGGTGTAGTCCAATTTTCTTAGGCAAGGGTCTTGCCCCGTAGGTCACGCAGGACTCCTTTGGATGCCCCCTATATTTGTACCAAACATCAAAAATATCATGTCACTCTGGTGTGAGCAACTCCCGGATTGTTCGGCTTAATTGGTAAGTGCTGTACGGCTTTTTGAACACGGCGCGGGCGCCAATCGATAGGAGCGTTTCATCCAGGACGGAATCCACATAACCAGTCATTGCGATAATCGGGATTTCAGGGTATTGCTCCTGTACGATGCGGATTAACTTCTTCCCGTTCATATCCGGCAAACCGATATCCGTGAGTACCAGGTGAACAGATGACGGAGAATCCAGTAAAACGTCCAGAGCTTGCTGGGCGGTCTCTGCCTGGATTGTTTGATACCCATTTGTAGAAAGCGTTTCATCCACCATGTTGCGAATCGATTCCTCGTCATCCACGATCAAAATGGTTTCACCGTCACCCTGTATTATGGATTTTTCCATTACAGCGGGGGATCCTTCTGGGTTACATGCAGGCAATCCGACGATAAATGTTGAACCCTCCCCGGGTGTACTTTCCACATCAATCCAGCCATTGTGCATCTGTAATATTTTATACACGACGGCGAGTCCCAAACCGGTCCCCTGCGTGGATTCCTTGGTTGTAAAGAACGGCTCGAAAATCAGCGCCATTGTTTCTTCGTCCATCCCAATGCCCTCATCGGTGACCAACAGGCACCAGTATGGATCTGTATTACCACGCAAGAACACGCGCCGTTCACGCTCTGTAGGTTGCCGCACTGTACACTGAATGGTTCCGCCATCCGGCATGGCATCAGCAGCGTTGATAGATAGGGTGAACAGCACCTGCTGAAACTGCACCGGATCAACCTCGACGGTATGTTGATTCGTTATCTCCTCAATGTGAATTTGAATTTCCTGGGGCAACGTATATTTAGTAATATCCTTAAATTCTTCAAGAAACGAACCCAGTGCTACCGGCTTGACATCTAATTTCGACGACCGGGTAAAGGTGAGCATCCGATTGGTCACCGTCTTGCCCCGTTCCACGCTGGACTTGATCATCTTTAGATATCGGTGCATCGTCTCATTTTGTATCTGGAGTTCCAGCATCTGCTGCGCCCCGCTGATGGCAGCTAACACGTTGTTAAAGTCGTGGGCAATCCCGCCGGCGATTTGCCCCAGGGCTTCCATTTTCTGGGCTTCGATGAGTTCATACTCCATCTGCTTTCGATCAGTAACATCCCGTATCAGTCCGATAAATCCGGTAATCTCACCCTCGGGGTTCCGTAAATAGAACGCGCTGGTCTCCGCAGGGAACGTCTCCCCGGATTGCTTCTGGTACTGAAAGGTCATTGGAAACTGCGGGTCGACCATGTGCTGACGAAGTTTGGCGTCCATTTTCTCGTAATCTTCGGTATCAGCATAGAGGTATGCAGTCTCTTTACCACGAATCTCCTCCAGGGTATAGCCAAAGAGGTCGGTAAACGCCTGATTACAGTCAATGATTTCCCGATCGGTGTTGGAAACAAGAAGCGCATCGCGAATACTGTTAAACAGGGAACGATACTGCTGCTCGCTCTCCTCCATCCGCCGCCGGGCTTCGTATTCGCTTGTTTGATCCCGGAAGACCAACACCACACCTTGAACCTTGTCGGTATCACTTCGGATAGGCGCAGCCGAATCGGCAATTTGATACTCTGCGCCACCCCTTGAGATCAAAACTGTATGATTGGCAAGTCCGACGATTTCACCGTCCTTGAGTACTTTCTGCACCGGATTTTTCACGGGTTCCCGCGTCCGGTTATTCACAATATTGAAAACTTCGCTGAGCTGTCGACCTTCGGC
>JAIPJR010000013.1 GCA_021734045.1 Fidelibacterota bacterium | reverse complement strand
GGTCTTGTTTGTCCATCTTTAGAGTATTTCCCATCTCTTTGGCTCCCTTTTTTTATTCGGAGAACCTAAAGGTTTTTCTCTCTAGAGGTGGCCTGTTTTCAACTGCCCCTTACTGGCCTATTTTGACTGCCCCCTGACACCCACAAAGATTCTTATGTGAATCCTGAAATTGTGCCGCGGAATCATTTGAAAAATCGTCATGGCTGCCTTTGATTTGAGATGGCTATGAATTCAACGAAAAAGAGACCCTTAAGCCTCTATTTTCACATCCCCTTTTGTAAGGTCAAATGTGTCTATTGTGACTTTTATTCCATTCCGAAACGGGAGGCGACGATACCTGGTTTTGTAAGTGCAATTTTAGCAGAATTCGATCAAAAATGTGAGTCGCTGGATCTATCGAACCATTTCCTCGATACCATTTTCATCGGGGGTGGGACACCTAGTTTGCTCTCCCCAGGTCAAGTAGAAACTTTGTTGAATGCGGTTTACAAGCGCTTTGCCATTTCTGACAGCGTAGAAATTACATTGGAAGCCAATCCCGGTGAAGCGCCATCCGATAAATTAAAAGCATTCCGGCACCTGGGTGTAAACCGTTTGAGTATGGGCGTTCAGAGTTTGCAGTCGAATCTGCTTAAATTCGTGAGCCGGATTCATTCACCGCATCAGGCACTGGAGACATTTCTAGCCGCCCGAAAAGCAGGATTCGATAATATTAACACTGATCTCATTTTTGCCATACCCGCTCAATCAAAATCACAGTGGCTTGAGGATTTGAGAGAGGTAATCCGGTGGCAACCGGAACACATTTCCGCCTACAGTCTCACGGTGGAAGAGGGGACGGCGCTCCATCGTTGGGTTGCGCATCGTACGGTTGAAATGTTACCGGAAATTGACGATGCCGGTATGTACCTGGATGGTCGCGCTTTACTTGCCGCAGAAGGTTATGAGCCGTATGAAATTTCCAATTACAGCCGACCCGGTTTTGCATGCCGCCACAATCTGAATTATTGGACCCAGGTTCCCTACCTGAGTTTTGGTCCATCTGCCCATTCATATTTCCAAAACCAGCGCTGGTGGAATGTTCGTAGTCTGGACGGCTATCTGCATCGTCTGACTAATACGCTTCCGGTCCAGGCGGGCAGTGAGGTGCTCACAAAAGATCAGCGGGTGTCTGAATACATTTTTACCCGCCTACGACTTAGTAATGGTATTTCTCGCCGCGATTATCAAGCGCGTTTTGAGGTTACATTTGAAGAACGCCATGGTAAACGCCTGGCAAAATGGCTGCAGAAGCATATTGTCTGTGTGGATGATCATTATCGGTTAACGAATGCTGGTCTCCTGTTGGCAGATGATATTGCGGCAGATTTAATGGTCTAGCGCAGCGCTATTCCCGGGTATCATGATACGGTTCCACCGTCAAAACCTCTTCCTTAAAAATCTTCACAGCACCCGGCGCACCACTTTTGGGTTTGGATAAATACTTACGCTGACAATAACTCACCGGTGCCACGCCGGCATGTTTCGCGTCACTATACCGTACCGCTAATTGCGCTGCCATTACCAAATCACGCTGCTGGGGCGTCTGTTTTCCAGTTTGCAGGATCACATGGCTGCCGGTAACACCCCGAGCGTGAAACCACCAGTCAAATTTACTGGCGCGTTTAAAGGTGAGTATATCGTTATCCCGGGCGCTGCGTCCCACCAAGATGGAAAACCCGGAAGGGGAGGTGAATTTCCGGTAAGGGATGCGCTCAGATTGTGCTTCATTGCTACGGGTAAAACGCTCACCGTGCTGTTCTAAAAAATGTTTTAGAGCAGATTCATCGGCAGATTTGAGGATCGTTTCCAGCGCTTCGATCTCCGTCTGGGTTTTGGCCATGCGCTGCTGGTGAGTCAATTGCCGTGATTTCAGTTTACGAACCTGCTGGTAAAGGCCAGCCAAATTTTCCTGGAGACTGAGCGCTCGATTTAACGGAATGGATAATTCACTGCCGCTGGGTGATAAATGGGCGGGAAGTCTGATTTCGTCTGATTTCAGGGGTGTTATATTGCTTGCAATGGCAATGGCCAGCCCATCTGCTTGAATTTGTAGGGTTTCGGTATCAACAGCTACAATTTCAGCCGATTGTTTCTTTAATTTCCGCTTCCAGCGCATGAGAACCGTTTTCCCGCGCTTCGCCACACTTTCAGCCTGATTTTCCGGTGAGGTTTGGCGGCCTTGATGCAGGATTTGACGCACGATATCTGCGATTGATTGGTTTGTGGAGTCATCCAGCAGGGGGTTGTAGTAAGCAATGATCGACTGCATTGAATCAAAGTCAGCCGCTTCTAGTGGCTGCGGAGTTTTTTGGGATTGGTGTGGCGAGATGTCACGCTGTAAAACCGCCTGTTTCAATGACGCAGCATTCATCCATTTCTCTTGGACCGGGCGCCAGGGAACCGCCTTTAGAAATTGTGCCTGAATACCGGTATTCTGACACAAATACACATTCCCCTTGGGGTGACGAAAGTCAAAAATAATTGCCTGGTGGTTTTCCAGTTCTATCCGCACCAGAGGAAATGCGGGGTGCTGGAGAATATTTTTAACGGTACCGGGATCGCGCAGGTGATCTTTAAAAATCTCCACGCGCCGGCGGGGGATTGAGGGTGTGCGCGGCGTGTAGAATGTGAACTGATTTTTATGGGTGAGCCACGCCAGTTGAATCGTGGCACCATCCTTTTCGAAAAATAGATCCATACGCTGCTTCTGATATGTGAATATCTCCTGCAGCACAAAGCCGGGAAGTTGTTTCTCCAACCAGGTGGTCCAGTGCCAGAGTGTAATCCAATTATCGAGCATTTGAGGAACTCCCGTCGTTGCATTAATAACGATTTAAAATAGATGAAAAAAAAGCCTTGATTTTTGTCGGTTAATTTCTGGAATAGGGCGCATAAAAAGCTTCATAAATCCAATATACATTTTGACATAGGAACGGGGGTCAATTATAATAAGCCACTTTTGGAGACGCGCTGATGCTGATGAGTATGACAGGGTTTGGGAAAGCGGAGGTGAAACATGCGGGGATTGATCTGACCATCGAAGTTCGCTCGGTAAACAGCCGTTTTTTAGAATTGAATTTTCGCCAACCGCGAATGCTGGCCGAGTTCGAAGATCTGGCGCGTCCCATTATCCAAAATCGCATCCCACGGGGAAAACTGCAAATTTCACTTAATTTACCCAACGAGGGCTCGCTCAATGCGATTCCGGTCCTCAACCAGGAGCTTGCGGAGGCTTATGTTGCCATTGGTCGGACTGCTGGCGAACTGACTGGTAATGATTCTGGTCTAAGCATCGCCGATCTGCTCCAACTGCCTGATGTGATTCATTTTGAGCCTAAAATCCCCGATCAGGATGCATTCTTCAAGGACTGCATTGACGGTCTAAATCGTGCGCTTGACAAGCTGGATGAGATGCGGTCTGTGGAAGGACAGCATCTGGAAGAGGCTATGTCCCGGCAACTGGATAATTTGGAGCAGCTACTGACCAAGATTGGGAATGGCTTTGAACCAAGGGTGGATGAGGCTGTTGAAAGATTGCGCAATAAAATCCAGTCAAATTTGAGTGAAATTGATGTCGATGAGCGACGGTTGGAGCAGGAGATGGTCATCTGGGTTGATAAACTGGATATTTCGGAAGAATTGGTGAGATTCAAAACGCATATCCACCATTTTCGACAGATTATGCAAAATGATGCCAGCGCTGGTCGCAGATTAAATTTTTTACTGCAGGAAATGAATCGTGAAGCAAATACCATCGGGAGTAAATCATACTCATCAGACATAGCCCATGCGGTAGTTGAGCTAAAGAGTGAAGTGGAAAAAATCCGTGAACAAATTCAGAATATTCAGTAATGATTGAACGGGGGAAATTAATCGTCGTTGCCGGTCCATCCGGTGCCGGTAAGGGGACGCTGGAAGCACGGCTGATGGAAAAATATCCCCAGATTCAATTTTCAGTTTCCGTCACTACCAGACCGCCCCGGGATTACGAGGTGGATGGCGTTCACTATTTTTTCATCGATAAACCTGCCTTCATTCAGAAAATTCAAAATAATGAGCTGGTGGAATGGCAGGAAGTTTACAATAAAAATGGTCATCTTTACGGAACACTCCGTTCATTTGTTGAGGATGCACTCAAATCGGGAAAAATCCTCCTCATTGATATAGACATCAAGGGCGGACTCAATGTCAAAGCCCAGTACCCGGATGACACGGTCTCCATTTTCATTCGCCCCCCATCGAAAGAGGCGTTACTAGCGCGTCTGAAACGCCGGGGGACTGATTCTCCGGAGCAGATTCAGATTCGGCTGGAGCGTATGCCGGAAGAGGTGGTGTTGGGAGAACATTTTGATGAACAAATCATTAATGATGATCTGGATGAGGCAACTCAGCAGATGATTGCAATTGTGGAGAAAAAATGTCCACAGTTGATGGCGAAAAAGTTTAAGAGTACTGAAACAAGCATAAAAGGAGAATAATCCATGGCATTAAAAACAATACCCTTCCGGGAGCTGGAAAAGCACACCCCGGATATGTTCGAGGCGGTTACCGTCATCGCCAAGCGCGCCCGTCAGATTCGGGCCGACCGGTTCATCATTCGCGAAGAGAAGCGCCGGGAAGAGGAAGCGCTGGAGGATATCAGCGGAACTGATGAACTTGAAGAGCGTGACCCGGATTTCGAACTGAAAAAAATCGAGTTTGAAAAAGTGGAAAAGCCGGTTACCGAAGCGCTGAACGAATTGCTGGGAAAAAAGATTGAATGGTCAATCTCAGACGAAGAATCTGAATCCCAAGAAGCGTAAACTGTGAGTGCTGAGACTCCCAAAAGCCAATTTTTATCAGAAGAGATGGAGCTTTTTGGCGGTCCCCTGTATCGTCCGGACCCGGATGCGGATTCAGGTGATGGAACAATTGCTTCAGCGGCAAAGGCCAATGAGGACTATTCATCTGATTTAATGACATTTCGACACGAGATTGAAAACTGTCAAAACTGTCCGTTAGGTCAAACCCGTAACCATTTTGTATTTGGGGTGGGCAATCCGAACGCGGATCTCATGCTGATTGGTGAAGCACCGGGCCGGGATGAAGATATGCAGGGCATCCCCTTTGTGGGGCGCGCCGGGCAATTGCTGGATAAAATATTGGCAGCAATTAACCTGAGCCGTGAAGAAGTGTTCATCGCCAATGTTCTCAAATGCCGACCACCCAATAACCGGGACCCGCTGCCGGAAGAGGTGGCGCAGTGTGAACCCTATCTCCGCCACCAAATAGCTCTGATTAAACCCAAACTTATCGTGGCTTTGGGGCGGGTGGCCGCGAAGACGCTCTTGCGGACGGAAGACCAGCTTAAGAACATGCGACAGAAACCATTCACCTACGAGGGTGTTGATCTGCGGGTTACCTATCATCCGGCAGCGCTTTTACGGAATTCAGGCTTTAAACCGGCTGCGTGGGAAGATTTTCAGCAAATCCGCGACTTGTACAATGCCAAACGGAAGGATGCTGGTTAAAATGGCTGCTGCCAACGAAAATCTGCGCGTACCGCCGCAAAACATTGAAGCGGAACAAGCCGTCTTGGGCAGCATGATGCTGTCAAAGGAGGCTGTGTCCATCGTCCTCCAATTTCTGGAGCCGGAATTCTTTTACAAAACGGCGCATCAGAAAATCTTCAAAGCCATCATGCAATTGGAAGCTGAAAGTGAGCCGGTGGACCAATTAGTTGTCGTAGATGTACTCAAACGTATGGGTGAGTTGGACGCCGTGGGTGGCGCCTATTACATCACCGGTCTGGCTGAATCGATTCCCAGCACCGCCAATGTTGAGTATTATGCGCGCCTCGTAATGGAAGCAGCCACGCTGCGGGATATTATTGCATTGGCCGGCAATGTCTCCACTGAAGCCTATGAAGCGAAAGATCATGTTGATGATGTGCTGGATGATATTGAACGCCGCATTTTCGATATCTCCAAACGCCGGTTTAAAAATCAGGGTTTTGAACCCATCAAGCCGGCTCTGGAAGCGGCATTTGAAATGGTGGAAAAGTCCCACCAGTCACCAGGTTCTGTTCGGGGCGTGCCTTCCGGGTTTGAACGGCTGGACGAAATTACATCGGGATTTCAGGATTCGGACTTGGTGATCCTGGCTGCCCGGCCATCTATGGGAAAAACCGCTTTTGCACTGACCGTAGCTCGGAATGCCGCTGTCGAACACAATGTTCCCGTCGGGATTTTCAGTCTTGAAATGGCTTCCTATCAGCTGGCCATGCGTCTTTTGTGCAGTGAGGCGCGGGTTGATGCGCACCTGGTGCGAACCGGAAAATTACCCAGCAATCTGTGGGGGCGATTATCAAAAGCAGCCGGTCGTCTGGCCAACGCGCCTATTTATTTGGATGATACAGCCTCACTGACCGTGCTGGAAATCCGCGCCAAGGCCCGGCGATTAAAAGCGGAACGCGATGTGAAGCTGCTGATCGTGGATTACCTCCAACTCATCACTGGTCCCCGGGGCATTGAAAACAGGCAACAAGAGATTTCCATGATCTCCCGCTCACTGAAAACATTGGCCAAAGAATTGAATATTCCCATTATCGCCCTCTCTCAGTTGAGCCGTGCAGTGGAAAACCGCACGGATAAGCGCCCCATGCTTTCAGATCTGCGTGAATCCGGTTCGCTGGAGCAAGATGCTGACGTGGTGACCTTTATTTACCGTCCGGAGAAATACAATCTTCATGATGAGGATGGAAATGCGCAGGAAGGCATTGCAGAAATCATTATTGGTAAACAGAGAAACGGTCCCACCGGATCAGTGAAATTATCTTTTATCGACAAATATGCGGCATTCGAAGATATGCCCAGTTATATCCCCCCTGAAGCATCAGGACAACCTTTACCCATTTAAATGGCAACCGGCATCTTACATAAATTTCGGCGTTCCCCGTCGGATAAAATGCCCAACGACTTCCAGCGTATTTTGGATTTGATGCGTGGAAATATCCACAATCTCCCGGACGAAGATCTGCTCTGGCGTGCTTACGAATTCGGCAAAAACGCCCATAAAGATCAGATGCGGCGATCTGGCGAGCCCTATTTCAATCACTGTGTAGATGTCGCGACCATTTTGGCAGAAATGCATTTGGATAGCATCACGGTTGCAGCGGCATTGCTTCACGATGTGGTTGAGGATACCGGATACACGCTCAGTGATGTGGAGTCCCATTTTGGTAAGGAAGTCGCCCAATTGGTGGATGGTGTTACCAAACTTTCCGATATCAAATTCCGGAGCGAAGAAGACAAGCAGGCGGTGAATTTCCGCAAAATGCTTTTATCGGTTGCAGAAGATATCCGGACCATAATCATCAAGTTCGCCGACCGGTTGCACAACATGCGAACGATAGAGCATTTGCCCGATGTAAAAGCGCGGCGTATTGCCAGAGAAACGCGGGATGTTTATGTGCCGTTGGCGCATCGTCTGGGGATGTACCGGCTTCGTTCTGAGATGGATGATCTGGTGTTTAAAATCCTGGAACCTAAAGCGTACCAGGAATTATCCAAATCCATTCCCAAACGCCAGAATGAGTTCGAATCTTACATTAAAAAGTTCCTGGTACCAGTTCGGGAGCGGATTGAAGCCGCCGGAATCCACACCGAGTACCGCAGCCGGTTTAAAAACTATTCCTCCATTCACCGTAAAATGGTGACCCAAAAGCGGCCACTTCAGGATATCTACGACATCTTCGCCATTCGCATTATCGTGGAGAAGCTGGAAGACTGCTACTCGGTTTTAGGATTTGTACACTCCTTTTACCCACCAATTCAGGCCCGCTTTAAAGATTTTATCGCTACTCCAAAAGCCAATGGCTACCAGAGTTTGCATACCACTGTCATCGGACCAGGGGGTAGGCCGGTGGAGGTTCAAATTCGCACCGAAGAGATGGACCAGACCGCAGAAGAGGGCGTGGCGGCTCATTGGCGCTACAAAGAGAATGAGGGCGAAGGCGTGCGACGCCATCAGGATGAGTTGGATGCTCACGTGAGCTGGCTGCGGAATCTGGTGGAGATTCTTCAGAATGAGGATAGCACCACCAGTCACCAGTTCATGGATCTGTTGAAAATCGATTTGTACAAAAACGAGATCTTTGTTTTCACACCAAAAGGTGATGTGCGTATCCTGCCGCTAGGCGCCACACCGCTGGATTTTGCGTTTGATATCCACACCCAGGTGGGCCTGCATTGTATTGGTGCCAAAGTGAATGGCAAAATTGTTCCCTTAAGTACTCAACTTAAGAGTGGTGACAGTCTGGAAATTATTACCAGTGATCATCAAACCCCCAATGCTACCTGGCTCAAATTCGTCAAAACCTCCAAAGCCAAATCCAATATACGGAAGTGGGCGAAAAAGCAGGAATTTGAGCACAGCGTAAAACTGGGGCAGGAGATTTTGGAACGGGAGCTGCGCCGATTACGCTTATCAAAAGAGGCGAAGAAAATCAGGTCGAGTTTTGGTGAAATCGGTTATGAAAGTGAAGAGAAGATGCTGGCAGCAATCGGGTCCGGCCATCGTACCATCACCTCACTATTGAATAAAATTTATCCGGATCTCTCGTTTACACCCCCCAAGGTCCAGAAGGACCAGAACGAATCCTTTTTCCGACGCGCCCGCCGAAATACCAAGGGTGTGACAATTGCGGGCATTGATAATGTGATGATTGCATTCGGCAAGTGCTGTAACCCCATTCCTGGCGATCCGATAATCGGGTTTATCACCCGGGGGCGTGGTGTAACTGTGCATCGCACTGATTGTGATACGGTAGGTCCAAATCTTACGGAAAAGGAGCGCTTGATCGAGGTACAGTGGGGGGGCGAGCGGAACCAAAGATTTTTAGTTCGCTTGAAGGTCATGGCGCAGGATAGAAAGCATTTTCTGCGGGATATCACAGAGCGGATTTCATCGTTTGATGTGAATATCGAGTCATTAACTATGAAAGCTGAAGAAGATCTGATTGTGGGGATGATTGTTCTGGAAGTGGACGGCGTCCGGCAGTTGGATAAAATTCGTAATCGAATCTTAATGGTAGATGGTGTCATCAGTGTGGAACGTGAATAACACTGGTACACAGAAGAAAAAAGGAAGGATGTAGACAAAATGGCAATTACCTACACGAAGAAGGATGTAGCAAAACTCACGGCCGACAAGGTGGGTCAGAAACTGGCTGGTGTTGAAGATGTTGTAGACAAAGTCTTTAATGTTCTTCGCGAATTGATGAGCAGTGATGAAGAGGAAATTCGTATCGAAATCCGAAATTTTGGTGTTTTTGAAGTCAAACCCACCAAAGCAAAACCCCGCGCACGTAATCCCCGTACAAATGAAGAGATTTATGTCCCCCCGCGCAAGAAGACGCACTTCAAACCCGGTAAATTACTGCGTGAAGTTCTGAAACAACCACGGGACTAGTCCCATTTTTAAAATGGGGACGCCTCACATGGAAGGCCGGATTCTGGCGATTGATCCAGGGGGCAGGCGCATTGGGCTTGCTCTTACCGATCCATTGAGGATTATCGCCAGTCCCTATAAAACCTTGGTTGTTCGGGACGAGGAAGATGCGTTGAAGCAACTTCTGGAAGTCATTATGGATCAAGAGGTTGTGGAAATTGTCATCGGCCTTCCCGTGAACACACAACGCCAGGATAGTGCACAGACAAAACGTGTGCGTGATTTTGCTGAAAAATTGAAATCACGGGTGGAAATTCCCCTTTTCCTGGTGGATGAGAGCTTTTCATCGGTGGAGGCTGAGCGGATGTTACACAATATGGGTAAAAAAATCGGCGATGACAAAGGTGCGGTGGACCGGTTGGCCGCCACAGTAATTCTGGAACAATACTTAGCAGAGAATCGGCATTGAGAACGATAAAATCCCTTTCACAGGAATTGATGGCCATTCTAACCGGCTTATTGCTGGCGTTTAGTTTTCCGCCATTTGATCTCTCATTTCTGGCCTGGTTCGCTTGGATCCCGCTTTGGCTGGCACTCGAAAGAGCGAACTGGCGACATGGCTTCCGCCTGGGCTATATCAGTGGTGTGGTTTTCACGCTGGTCACATTGAATTGGATCGCAAACAATAGTGGAACCACATTTTGGGTTGCGTCAGCATCCATGGTGGGGAGTATTCTCTACCTGTCCATTTACTATGGTCTGTTCGGATTTCTCATGATGCGGGGCGGCCGCTTACTGGGGCGAAGAGCATTTCTCTTTGCGCCTTTGGTCTGGACGGGTGTTGAGTATATCTATAGTTGGGGATTTATGGGCTTTCCCTGGCTGTCACTGGCGATGACCCAAAACCTTTTCCTACCATTGCAGCAGTTTGCAGAGGTCGGTGGGATTTATATGGTAAGTTTTTGGGTCCTCATGGTGAATACTGCTATTTATGCTATTGAATTTTTACATCTGGATGGTCGTCAGCAGCAGCGCGCGTGGTTGGTTTTGACCGGATTTCTGGTCGTTAGCTTCGCGGTGGGCGGCGTCAGGATGTGGATGGTGCAGCACCGGGACGGCCCAACGATAAAGGTGGGCGCCGTCCAATCCAATGTTGATCCCCACGACAAGTGGGTACGTAGCAAGAAGCAACAACATGTGGAGGATTTACTCCTGAAATCAGATTTGGCGCTGGTAGATGGTGCTAAGGTCGTTATCTGGCCGGAAACTGCCGTACCAGCCTACCTGATGTATTATGCCTCGCTGTTTAATATGATTGAGCATTATGTGAACCGGCAGGATATCTCCATCCTTACCGGCTCACTACACCATGAGCGACAGGGGGATGACATTCAAACCTATAATGCCGCTTTTTTCTTTGCACCGGATTCAGCGGTGAAACTTTACTATAAGCAGCATCTGGTGCCCTTCGCCGAGCGTCTTCCGCTGGTGGATCTGTTTCCGGGTCTGAAGGTACTCAATTTTGGGCAGGCAAATTTTGCCGCAGGAAAACAATCGTCGGTTTACAGCTTGGGCAGTCGTGATAATAAAGCCCGGTTTGGCACCATGATCTGCTATGAATCCAGTGACCCTGTCCTTTTCCGCCGATTTGTACGAAATGGCGCCCAGGTAATGACCATTATTACCAACGATGGCTGGCTGGGTCGATCGCTGGGACCCTATCAGCACCTGGCTTTGGCCAGGTTTAGGGCAATCGAGCATCGCATTCCGGTGGTACGCAGCGCTCAAACCGGGATTTCCGCTTTTGTCAGTCCCTCTGGTATGATTCATCACAGAATTCCGTTGAATCAGGATGGATATTTTGTTGTGGATGCGCCTTTGCATAAGCAGGCCACACCCTACACACGGTGGGGTGACTGGTTCGGAATATTCATGCTTATCGGCATGCTGGTATGGACCGGCTGGGTCTTTTTCAGCCGAAGGAGAATGTGATGAAGCGAGGATTTATCAAAATATTATTGTCACTCATAATTTTTAATAGCGTTTTATGGGCATTCCCAATTTCAAATGATGAATTCGCATCCGGTATTCTGCATCCAATCTGGTCCCGATGGATTTCGGAGAACCGGGAAGTGAATAATGGGTTTGAGGTGACCTGGGATGAGCAGGATGAGCTGGCAGCCTACATTGGGACCAATCTTTCAGAATGGATTATTTCCCATGGATTGGACCAGCGGCGGGATCCGGGGAAAGCTGTGGTGTTAACACTACAGAACTGCAAACTTGATTTTACGGTGAGCAAGGCGGATGTCAATCCTTACGGTAATCAACGATACCGGCGAGAGATGGAAATTCAGTTTGACATGAGCGTCGTGGAGAAGCAGACCGGCTCTCCCTTACGGAGTGATCATTTTAGCCGGTCCGCCGCCGATATTGTGGAGGAGGACGAACTCTCTTTTATTCTGGATGACCCATTTGTGGTGGAACCGCGATTGAAATTTCCCGTATCAAGTCTGTCCATGCCACGAATGATTGTCATATCCACTGTTACAATTGTCATTGCCGCACTACTCTATTTCATAAGGTCATGAAATGCTTCTAAAATCCAGAAATTTCCGTTCTCATTTCCTTGCTATCCTGATACTTCTGATGGGTATTCCCGGAATCGGAAATGCACAGATTCAGCCCCAGGTCAATGAGCCCATGACACTTGGGAAACCGTTTTTAAAAAGCCTGATAGTACCAGGATGGGGTGAGCGCAGTCTGGGGTTTTCCGAGCGAGGGAATAAGTTCATCGCGGTTGAAGCCGCGTTGTGGCTGGGATATGGATTGATGAATGTGATGCAAGACCGAACCCATGATGAGTTGATACAGATGGCGGTTCGGGAGGCAGCGGTTAATCCCACAAATAAATCCGATAATTACTACGATGATGTGGGAAATTACATGGATTTACCCAGCTACAATGACCAAATGCTGCGAGATCGGAATCCGTTTTTAACCTATCCTGAGAACCAGGGATATGAGTGGTTCTGGACATCAGAAGCAGACCGGAAAAAATTTAAAGACATCAAATTTACACGCAATTTATACTCACATTTCGCACTTTATATGTTGGGTGGAATAACCGTTAACCATTTGACCAGCGCTATCGACGCAATCTGGCTGCAGCGAAATGAAATGACGCTGCAGGCATCTCCTATTTTGGATAGCGAAGTTCAGGGCATGGTTTTTACGCTGAATTTTTAATTCTATGATGTCCACGCTCAGGGTTTGGTTTGTCCTGCAGTGCATTGTTCTACTGTTGGCATCCTTGTGGTTGGTTCCTGCGCCCTGGTGGCAACTGGGACTTTTCAGCCTTGCGATTCTGGCGAATATTCTGAATAGAATTTCCTGGAAACTCTGGTTACTGCGCATTATTCCGCTTCTGATGGTTCTGCTTGTGTTTCAACTGATTGTAACACCCTTTTACAGGCCGTTAGTCCAACAGGTTTTTCAGGGTGAATGGAATATGGCCGCATGGTGGCCACTTATTTCCGGATTACTGCGGTTGGGAACACCCTTTCTGGCGGTAGCCGCATTATCTGGAAAACTCTCTCGCCCTGAGCTTGTCAAGGATTTGGCTGTGTTATTGACGCCCTTGCGTTGGTTAGGGATAAGTATTCAGAGGGTTCAAATGATTTTTCCCCTGGGATTGCGATTTTTCCCTCTGGTGCTGGAAACCAGCCGGCAGATTCGGGAAAACATAGATTTATTTGTTCCGCATCAGCCCAAAACCATGACGCTGGTCAATCGGTTGCGATACTGGGGCATGTTGTACAAGTCCACATTTGTTCAGACGCTGAATAGCGCCTTGCAGGTGGGCGAAGCTTTGGCACTGCGTGGTTGGCGTACGACCCAAACGATTTCCCCAGATCGATTCGATTGGGTGTGGATCGTCTTGAGTCTGCTCATGGGGTTACTGCTTTACAGCATTCAGATGACGATGTTTATTCTGTGGGTGATAATGACTGCTTGGATGGGTGTGTGCATTTTGGATATAAGATGGAAGAGTCATGCGCGTCGCATTGTTGCTTGAATTTGAGGGTACCAATTACCAGGGCTGGCAAGCCCAACCTACCGGACCTACCATTCAGTTCGTTTTGGAAACGGCGCTCAGGGAAATTTTAAAGGAAATACCCAGGGTCACCGGGTCCGGGCGTACCGATGCAGGTGTGCATGCCCTAGGTCAGGTGGCGCACTTTGATATAGAATCCTTAAAAATTCCGGTTGAACGCTTACCCGCAGCACTGAATCAGGCGCTTCCGGATGATATTCGTGTATTGGCTGCTCAAAGGACACCGGAAGATTTTAACAGCCGTTTTGACGCCATTGCCAGAGAGTATGCGTACCATATTTCCAGTTATCCCAATGCATTGCACCGGCAAACGTCGTGGTACTGCAAATACAATCCGGATAGGGCGTTGCTGGCATCCTGTGCCGAAATGGTCGTGGGTGAGCATGATTTTACCAGTTTTTGTGCGGCTATCACCGATACGCACAACATGGTATGTCGCGTGGATTTTAGTTCGTGGGAATTTTTGCCCAGGGGATTGATCTATCGCGTGCGCGCAAATCGTTTTTTGCATCACATGGTGCGTATGTTGGTAGGTAATATGATTGAGGTGGCTCGTGGACGGTGGTCCTTGGCGTACTTTCGCAAATTGCTGCAACAGCCTGACCATGAGCACGATACGGTAACGGCACCGGCGCATGGATTGCGTCTGGAAAGGGTCGATTACCTGGAAAAGTTACAATTATTTCAGGCGTTCTATGAGCGGAAATAAAACCATCTGCATCACCGGTATCGCTGGTTTTATCGGCAGTCACACGGCCGAGGCATGTCTTCAAAAGGGATGGGATGTTGTGGGTGTTGATAATTTTAACACCTTTTACGACCCTGAAATCAAGCGCCGGAATTTGGCTGGATTCAGGGATAAAATCAGATTTTACGAAGGGGATATTCGCGATGCCGGGTTGATGAAGCAGTTATTTCGTGAAAACAGAATTAATGTAGTGATTCATCTGGCGGCCATGGCGGGCGTGCGACCCTCTTTCCAGACACCATCCTTATATGTGGATGTGAACTTGAATGGCACCAATCTCGTTTTTAGGCATGCAATGGAACAGGGTGTCGAGAAAATCTTGTATGCATCCTCGTCCAGTGTGTATGGGAATGCGCCTAAAGTCCCTTTCGCAGAGACAGACAATATTGATCACCCCATTTCAATCTATGCCGCCACCAAGCGTGCTAATGAGAAACAGGCTAAAACCTGGTTTAGTTTTGCCGGAATACCCATGGTGGGGTTACGATTTTTTACCGTTTACGGTCCCCGCCAACGACCGGAAATGGCGATTCACAAGTTTACCCGGGCATTGTATCAGAACGAACCAATTGCGCTTTTCGGTGATGGACAGACATATCGCGACTATACCTATGTGGATGATATTGTGGCGGGTATCTTGAGTGTGGAAGCCATTGCGGATGGATATGATGTGGTTAATCTGGGGGAGAGCCAAACCACGACCCTCATCGATTTAATACGAATGTTGGAAGAGATAACCGGGCAAACCGCTGACATTCGTTTCCAGAAGATGCAAAAAGGGGATGTGGACCGGACATTCGCCCAAATTGACCTTGCCCGGGAAAAATATGGTTATCATCCCACCACTGACATGCAGACTGGCTTACGTCGCTTTGTCGCGTGGTATCAGGAAGCAATTTTATAAAACAGCTTAAGTTCAGATGCTGAAAAATATTCTATTAATTATCATGGATAGTGCGCGTTATGATGTGGTGGCAGCCGCAAAAACGCCTAACATGGACCAACTGGGAACGCTTGAAAGACGATGGAGCTATAGCAGTTGGACATTTCCAGCGCACCATGTGTTCCTCATGGGATTAATGCCCCATAAAAGTCCCACACGCATTCATGCTTCCAATGTTTACCGCCAGGAATATTCACAGTGGCAGCAGCGCACCGGGATAAAGGAAATTAATTTTTCCGATTTCACACCCCAGTTATCCCTGCCTTTGTTTCTGCAAAAGCGGGGATTTCGCAATGAAGCTCTGGTTTCCATGCCGGTTTTGAATCCAGCTACAAACCTGAATCAGTATTTCCACCGGTATCTCCTCATGGAAAAGCACAACGATTTTTCAGGGATGATAGAGATGATTCACCCCGTCCCGGGTCAACCAACCTTTTACTTTTTGAATTTGGGTGAGACCCACTATCCCTATTCCATACAAGGTGCAGACGAGGAAGATATGCCGCATCTGCATGGGGTACATGGGACACTGAAACACTTCCCTGAGCCTGAATCAGGTGAATGGTTTTCTGATGACCAATTTCAATCAATGAAACAGGCACAGCAAAGGGCGGTGGCAGCAATAGACCAGTATCTGCCGGTGCTTTTACATAAGTTTAAAGGGTTGCCTACCCATGTCATTATCACGGCAGATCACGGGGAATTATTTGGCGAAGGAGGGTGTTTTGGTCACGGTCCTATTCAACATCCGAAAGTATTTGAAGTGCCGTTTTTGGAAGGTGAATTGCCCACTGAATAATCAGCGGAATGCGTTTTCCGGTTGGCTTATATTACAAGCCGTTGGGAGAGCGGATAGGGTTGAGCAAAGGAGATGAGAAAAATGATTAAAAAAATATCCGTCCTGCTGTTCACGCTTACAATCGCCATGTTGGCATTTACTTTGACTTTGCATGAAATCCGTCGCTGGAAATTTATGGATAGCGTTTCTGCAGCTGACCTGGGGACAGGGCAGAGGATGCCTGTGGAGCCGGCAACGCAGCAAAATTTGGCTGCAACAGATCTGGATGCGTCCCGGCAGACTGCCTTAACACGAGCGATTCAGAGGGTTGCGCCGGCGGTTGTGGGAATCACGGTTCATTCGATTCGCATCACCAGTTCACCTTTTGCGAATGATCCTTTTTTTCGAATGCTTTTACCCGAATGGTATTCGCAGAAAGTTGAGTCCCTGGGATCTGGATTTATATACGATCCCGAAGGTTATGTCATCACCAATGCCCATGTGGCGGAGGGAGCGACGGAAATAACGGTAACTTTGGCCGGTGGTGATCAATATCCTGGTGAGTTGGTGGGTATTGACCGAAAAACCGATGTGGCTTTAATCAAAATTAATGCGGATCGAGAATTTCCAACGGTGGAATTGGGTGATTCGGACAGCATTCTACTTGGTGAGTGGGTAGTGGCACTTGGAAATCCATTTGGATTGTTTAGTGAGAGCCGTGAACCCATCGCAACTGTGGGGATAATTTCCAGTATGCACATGGATTTTGGCATCCAGCGCTCCGGGCGATTGTACCAGGACATGATTCAGACCGATGCATCCATTAATTCGGGGAATAGCGGTGGTCCGTTGGTTACAGCAGACGGGCGGGTCGTGGGTATTAATACATTCATTTTTACCGGAGGTGGACAGTCTGCCGGTTCCATCGGGATAAGCTTCGCAATGCCCATTAATGCGGCCATGGCTATAATCGAAGAGCTGAGGGAGAGTGGCTACATTGACCGCAGGTATACCACGGGTCTATCGATTCAGAATATTGACAATTACCTGGCTTATGTGCTGAATGTGAAACCCAACAGCGGTGTCATTGTGGTGGATGTGGAACAGGGATCGCCAGCTGAAAAGGCGGGTCTGGTTGTAGGTGATATTGTCATTGGAATCGATGATCAGCGCGTACGCACGACATCAGACATTTTTAATTATATCCGTGAGCGGGATCTGCGCCGTGGCGATCATGTGGAATTGCAAATCATCCGAGATGGAAAACGCAAAAATTACCGCGTTACACTGGAATCAAAATAATCTCACGATGCAGCCGGGGGATCCAGCAGGATGCGTTTGATATTTTGGTTTGGCATGAACTCCCACCTATATTTCGGCGCTTTTTAAGCGGAGAGATTGATGGAAAGTCTGTGAGGATAATTTAAGGAAAAACATGGCACGCGAAGGCTTACCGAACATAGTGATTGCACTGGGACTTACGGCGTTGTTTGTCCTGATGCAGTTTTTCTTCCCAGGCATCGTGTGGCAAATCCTGGCAATTTTGAGTGGCTTGTTCCTCGCATTTACCTTGTATTTTTTCCGTGACCCAAACCGGGATATTCCGGTAAACGACGAGCATATTTTAAGTCCGGGTGATGGAACGATTGTCTCTGTGAAAGAGGTGAATGATGAGTATGTGGGACCCGCGTATCTCATCACCATGTTTCTTTCTCCGTTAAATGTCCATGTGAATAGGGTTCCTATCCGGGGGAAAATTGACCGGGTACAGTATAAACCGGGCATGTTCAAAGCGGCATTCGCTGCAGATGCATCGGAGGTCAATGAACAGTCGGTGGTTTGTATGTCCAATGAAACGCTAAAGGTGAAATTTTCACAAATTTCCGGTGTGGTGGCGCGACGGATTATCAATTACCTGCGGGTCGGGGATTCGGTCCAACAGGGATACCGTTATGGGATGATCAAGTTTGGTAGCCGCATGGATGTTTTTGTACCGCGTAACTGTAAAGTAGGCGTAGAAGCGAAAGACCCGGTGCGGGGTGGATTAACCGTATTAGCCAGATTGAAGGATGGGAATGACGCCTAAGCAAAAGCGAATAGATCAAGGTGTTAAACCGCATGGGGGGCGCCGGCGCTTTATTCCCAGCGCGTTTACTATTTTCAATATGTTTTTTGGTTTTCTCTCCATTTTATCTTCGTTCCAGGGATTTTATGCCGCCGCTGCCTGGTACATCATTGTGGGTGCCATGTTTGACAGTTTGGACGGGAAACTGGCGCGTGCTTTAGGTTCTACTTCTGAATTTGGTATTCAGTTCGATTCTTTGGCAGATATCATCACCTTTTGCGCCGCACCCTCTGTTTTCGTGTTCAAAGTATGGTCCTCCGATTTAGGGTTTGTCGTGGGCGGATTTTTCGCCTTTTTTCCACTCATGCTGGGTTCAATTCGTCTGGCTAAATTCAACCTGGAAGCGACCGGTGAGCAGAAAAACCGCTTTATTGGTATGCCCACACCCATGGGAGCGCTGGGAATTGTGGGGATGTATCTGTTTTTCAGTCAGGTGCATCATTATCCCTGGTTACATTGGAGTCCCCGGAACGAGATGGGTGATGCCCGGATTGCGCTACCTTTTGTAATGATTATTTCGTTTCTGTTATTATCAAAAATCCCGTTCCCAAAATTCCCCGCACTTGATGTTCGAAAAGGCTGGGTGGACAATTGGAAATTCATTTTAACCATTATCCTCATGATACTGGTTATTTTATCCAAAGGGTTCCTCCTGTTACCCATATTATTACTCCTTATCATCTCAGGATTAGCTGCCTGGACCCAGGAAGCCCGGATGTCGCTGGACAGCAAGGAGGGATAGCCCAGAAGAAGGCGTATGGATCCGAGAAAACGCAATATTGGTCTGATTACACTGGCAATCATCATAGGTGCCGTGGCTGGTTCCGTGGTGGGGAATGTGGTCGGCATCCTTCTGCCGGAGGGTGTGGTGCGCGATTTCTTTTTGCTGCCCATCGATTCCAGCACTTTTGGCCTGACCAACCCGTTTACACTGGATTTTCATGTCATTTCACTGACATTCGGTTTCACATTTCGAATCAATATTATGGGAATCCTTGGTATTGGAGCAGCATTGTATGTTTTACGCTATTACCGGGCTTAAGGAAACATTTAAATGAGAGCAAAACGTTGTAACGCAAAACCGTCATTAGATGAGAGGGAATAATTATGTCATTTCCAGGTGGATGGGAATTACTCATTATACTGCTATTTGTTCTGATCTTTTTTGGTGCCAAACGATTACCAGAAATGGCGCGTGGTTTGGGCAAAGGGATTCGGGAATTCAAAGGTGCTATCAGTGGCATTACGGACGAGGTAAATAAAGCCGGACAGGTAGACAATACCAAACGGACCGCCGATTCTGGATCTGAAAAATCTGATGAGCAGAAGAAATCAGACATGGACAGCGATAGTAATTCGAATTCAAATCAGAATCAGTAATCAGGAAGCTTAATGACCATATCCGAATTTCTGGAGCGGGTTCAGAACGCCGAGCCGCTTAACGCATTTATTTCTGTCGATGAAACTGATATTCGGGAGCAAGCTAAAGAGCAGCGCAAAGGGATGTTGGGGGGAATGTATGTCGCCATCAAAGACAACATCAGCGTTCTGAATCAACCCTTAAGCTGCGCTTCCCATATTCTTGAAAATTTCGTTAGCCCGTACGACGCAACTGCGGTAAAAAAACTGAAGTATGCCGGTGCGATTATCGCCGGAAAAACCAACATGGATGAATTCGCCATGGGTTCCTCCAGTGAGTATAGCCATTATGGTCCCGTGAAAAATGCCATCAACCCTGAATATGTAGCCGGGGGCTCATCCGGTGGTTCAGCGGTTGCAGTTGCCGCCGGAATCGTAGATGCCGCTTTAGGATCTGATACCGGTGGTAGCGTACGCCAGCCTGCAAGCTATAATGGCATTCTGGGAATGAAACCCACTTACGGTCGCGTCAGTCGATACGGTCTGGTTGCCTTCGCTTCAAGCCTAGACCAAATCGGCATTATGTCAAAAACCGTGACGGATTCGGCCAGAATTCTGGAAATCATTGCCGGAGAAGACGCTCGGGATGCAACCACGGTACCGGAGCCGGTTCCACCCTTTTCACAAAATCTTGAAAGCCAGGCTGGGGACTGGAAAATCGGTCTTCCGGAAGAGTATTTCACGGAAGGTTTATCCACTTCAGTACGTCAGGCAGTGGATACGCAAGTAGCCACATTAAAGGATGCCGGGGCCACCATCGTTCCCATTTCTTTACCCCATACTGAATTCGCCATCGCTATCTATTATATCATTACCTCGGCAGAAGCCTCCAGCAATCTGGCTCGCTATGATGGTGTGCGTTATGGATTTCGTCATGAATCTGACGATTTACTGGAAATGTATAACCGAACACGGGCAGGTGGATTTGGCACGGAAGTCAAACGCCGGATTATGTTGGGGACCTACGTGTTGTCATCGGGTTATTACGATGCCTACTACGATAAAGCCCAACGGGTTCGCCGATTGCTGCAATCCGATTTTTCAAATGCATTCCAATCAGTTGATGCCATTATTACGCCTACAACCCCCACCACTGCATTCAAACGCGGTGAGAAAATGGATGACCCGCTGGCTATGTATCTCAATGACATTTACACGGTCTCGGTAAATCTGGCCGGCCTGCCCGCCATGAGTCTCCCGGTGGGGACAGATGAAGATGGCTTGCCCATCGGCCTTCAAATTATCGCACCAGCCTTCAAGGAAGAAACAATCTTCAAAATCGGGACTTTAATTGAGCGCTTGAAAAGCTGATACCTGAGGTGGTTACGGGTTTTGCCCTGAAAACACTGAACGCTGGAAATGATTCGTCTGTCATGAGGAGGCTAAAAGCAGTTTGAATCTCACATTTGCAAATCCCTGGGTATTATGGCTGATTCTCCCTGTTTTGGCAGTATTGCTTTACCATTATTCAGTCATTGGCCGAAGGCGACTGGGGACACTCCGGTTTTCTTCATTCCAACTTTTTAAAGGGATATCTCTTTCTGACGGCGCCTGGAAGCGCTATCTGTTGGTAGCACTGCGTTTAATGGGGATAGCGTTCATTTTGACAGCGATTGCTCGTCCACAGGATCAGAATACACAACGCACGGTTCACACGGAGGGCGTGGACATTATGTTGGTTTTGGATATCTCCAGCTCCATGCGCGCCATGGATTTCAAACCCAATCGACTGGAGGCGGTGAAGCAGGTCGCTGAACAGTTTGTCGCTCAACAAACAGCCGATCGCATCGGATTGATAACATTTGGAGCGGAGAGTTTTCTGAAATGCCCGCTCACCACGGATCTGGCACGCTTGCAGGGCTTTATTCGCGATATTGAAATTATACCCGAGAAGTTTGATGGAACAGCAATTGGGCTGGCCATTGCCAGTGGTATTAATCGACTGAGAGATTCTGAAGCGAAAAGTAAGGTCATGATTGTGCTTTCCGATGGTAAGAATAATGCTGGTGAGCTGGATCCTGTTACAGCCGCACAAATGGCGCAGGATTATGACATAAAGATTTATGCCATTGGTGCCGGCACGAAAGGACAAGCATTAATGCCGGTAAAAACGCCCATGGGCACTCAAAATATGCGGGTTCAGGTGGATATTGATGAAGCAACCCTTGAAAACATTGCCACTTCTACCGGCGGCCTCTATTTCCGCGCTACGGATGAGGCTTCTTTGGCCAGTATCTATCAACAGATTTCGGAGATGGAGAAAACAAAATACGAAGTAACCGAATATGTCCAGTACACTGAATTATTCTACTGGCTGCTGTTGATAGGATTATTCCTGCTGACTTTGGAAACACTTTTGGATAAAACAGTGTTCAGGAGATACCCCTGATGCTGAGATTTGAAGAATACCCGCTGGTATTACAGATCGTGTTGTGGGCATGGTTGCCAGTGTTTATCATACTGCTCATCTGGACATCCCGCTGGCGAAAGAAAGTGGAAGGCAGATTAGGGGATCCCACCCTTTTGGAGCGCCTGTCCAACAGTATTTCAAAACCCCGCCGACGCGTAAAAGAGACCTTAAAAATCTTGGGCTTCCTGCTGCTTATCATCGCCGCGTTTGGTCCAAAGTTTTCCAATAATATCATGGAAGTAAAACGCGAAGGTGTGGACATCATTATCGCATTGGATGTGTCCAGATCAATGTTGGCGCAGGATATTACACCGAGCAGGCTGGAAAAGGCCAAATATGAGCTCCGGAAGTTATTGAGGCAATTACGGGGGGATCGGGTTGGCTTATGTGTGTTCGCCGGTCGGGCCTATTTACAGACGCCGTTAACATTGGATTATGCCGCGTTCAATATGTTTTTGGATTTAAGCGATGAAAACACTATTGGTGTTCAGGGAACCGCGCTGGAAGATGCCATTACCACCGGCATCCGGGCTTTTAATCCGGATGACAAAAAGCATCGGGTGATGATGCTTATCTCGGACGGCGAAGACCACCAGGGGAATCTGGATAAAGCTTTGGATTTAGCCAGGAAGGAGAATGTGACTATCTATACTGCGGGAATAGGAACCCTGCATGGTACGCCGATTCCCGTGAGAGATAAAGATGGGAGCATTACCGGTTATAAAAAAACACCGGACGGTGAAGTGGTGACAACAAAACTTGCAACCGGTACATTGGAGGAGATTGCGAAATCCACGGGTGGTAGATTTATCCACTTGAATGCTAGCGGAAATGGTTTGGAAAAGCTTTACGAGGAAATTCTGGGTATGGACAAAAAGGAGTTTGCGACCCATGAATTCACGAATTTTAAGGAACAGTATCACTGGTTTGCCTGGTTTGGACTGGCCTGCTTTATCCTGGAGTTTTTAATCTCTGATTTACAGAAACGTGCCCGTAGCTGGGGTGGGGAGTTGGTTCGTGAGGAGTAGATCTCTGCATGCTTATGTTGTGCTGGTTGGTCTTCTCTTCCTGGTGCAAAATCTTCCGGGGCAATCCACCGGCGAAGCCGCTTACGATGCGCAGAATTATGATGATGCCATTGCCAATTGGGAATCGGTATTGGAAAAATATCCAGACCTGAAGTCTCTGCATTACAATATCGGAAATGCCCGGTATCAGAAGCAGGCGTTTGAAAAAGCCCGAGAGCATTATGAACAGGCCTTGAGTTCACCGGATGTGGCTGAGCGGGCGGATGCGTACTACAATCTTGGGAATGCATATCTGGCCGAGAATCAGTACAAAGAAGCCACTGAGATGTATAAAAATGCCTTAAAGCTGCGACCTGATGACCCGGACGCGAAAGCCAATTTAGAAATGCTCCTGAAAATGCCGCCCCCACCTCCTCAACAATCACAGAATCAACAGAATCAGGAGCAACAACAGAACGAACAGCAGAATCAGGAGCAGCAGAGCCAGCAACAAGAATCAAACGACGATAATCAGCAGCAAGATGACGCTGAACCAGAGCAGAATCAAGAGCAACAGGAGCAAACCGGAGCGGAGGAGCGTGATTCCAGCGAGGAGCCACCACAATCGCAGGATGCGAAGCAACAGAATGAACCTGAGCTTACCGAAGATCAGCAATTAGCGGCTCGGCAACTCTTGAATGCTCTGCGGGATCGTGAGATTGAGAATATGAAGGAAATGATTCAGCAGCAGACGAAAGGTCCACGGCTGGAGAAGGACTGGTAGATGAAGCAGTTATGGATATGGGCTGGCGTGTTAGCGGTTCTTCTCCCAGGCATTCTCCTGGGGCAGCCGGATATCCGAGCGACGGTGGATGCGCGGCGAATTTATGTTGGCGACACCTTCACCTATAAAGTGGAAGTGAAAAATGCCGATGCCACGCCAACAATTCATTTGCCATCATCGCGAAAAATTTCCGTGGTTTCGGGACCTATGCAATCTACCAGTTTCAGTATTATTAATGGCGTTCAATCCAGTACCCGGAGTGTTTCGTACACGCTGGTAGCGCTTGAGTCTGGTCAACTCACGATTCCACCGTCGGAAGTCGTGATTAAAAATAAGCGCTATCAGTCTAATCGCGTTGAACTGGAGATTTTGCCCCAACCCGGGTCGGGCTCAACTCCCGATCCTGGAAGCAGTCGTAACGATCGTCCAGTGCAACAAGCAACACCCCAGTCTCAATCAAAATCGGCACCAGAGCTCATGATGCGCGCCGAACCCAATCGCACCCATATCGTAGTGGGAGAACCGGTGACGATTACCTACAAATTGTACACGCAAGTTCGCGTGTATAATTATGGAATCGACAAATTGCCAGATGCGGTGGGGTTTTGGTCGGAGGAGATTCCGCTCAGTGGGCAACCGCAATTAAAAGCCGAGATCGTGAACGGGGTGAATTATCAGTCGGCGGTTCTGAAGAAGGTGGTGTACTATCCCACACGACCCGGTGAGTTAACGATTGAACCATTACGGGTAAACCTGGAAATACAATCAACGCGTCGCCGCTCCCGGAACAGCTTTTTCAGTGATCCCTTTTTTGACGATGTTTTTACCCATGAAAAGAAAGTCCTCTTTAGTAATGCACTCAAACTAAGCGTTTCTGATGTGCCGCGACCTACTCCTGCAAATTACTCCGGCGCTGTAGGAAAATTCCGGCTAACAGCCAGGTTGGATACAAACAGTGTCCAGGTTAATGATGCCGTGGGGTTGCATGTCACCTTGGAAGGAACCGGCAATTTTAAGACCCTGAACCTGCCTGAACTGACCCTGCCGGATGGCATTGATATGTTCAAACCGGAAAAAGAAGAAAGCATCAAATTGGTCAATGAAACCTATCAGGGCTACAAGCGAATGACCTATCTTTTGGTGCCTCGCATGGCCGGGGAGATGGAAATCCCGGCATTTACACTGGAATTTTACGACTCAGACGCGAAGCGATACCGGACCACGCAGACAAAACCGTTGACACTGCATGTAAAACCGCTATCCGGGGAACAACCACTCATTACCTCAGGGTTTAGCCGTGAAGAAGTGGCACTCATGAATGAGGATTTACGATTCATTAAGCTGCAGGGCGCAAATTTTGTCCCGATTGGATATCGGCTGCCGCTGCAATGGTGGTACGGAACGATATTATTCCTGGGATTAGTAGCCATGATCGGTGTGGTTCTCTACACGCGTCGTCAGGAACAAATTGGTAGTGACCAGGCACTTGGACGCCGGCTGAAAGCATACAATCGTGCACAAGCACTGGTGAAAAAAGCCCGCAAAGTGGTGACGGATGAAAAACAGGTTTACGCACTTCTTTCGCAAGCGGTGGTCAGTTATATCGGTGACCGGTTGAACCTGCCCGAGAAGGCACTGGACACGGAAGCGCTCATTTTCGAGTTGACCCGGCGGAAAGTAAATGAGAACCTGGTGAATGACGTCCGGGCATTACTGATTCGCCTGGATATGGGGCGCTTTGCACCGGGAGCAGATGCGGCTGAGCCACCGGCGTTAATTCAAAATGCCCGTCAGATTATCACCCAGTTGTCACGGGAGCTCAAGGACTGATGCTGCGTAAAATATATCCTCTTTTTGCTGTGGCTATTCTCCTAAATGCGATTGTTATTGGAGCGGATTTACAGCGTTTGATGGACGATGCCGATGCTGCTTACACGAGCGGTAATTTTCCGAAAGCGGTAAGTCTGTATTCACAAATCCTCAAAAGCGGATATACTTCCGCTGTGCTGGAATACAATCTGGGCAGCGCTTATTTCAAAATTGATTCGATTGGTGCGGCTATTCTCCACCTGGAGCGGGCGAGGCGACTGGCGCCGCGTGATGAGGATATTTTATTTAACCTTGAGTATGCAAAGGTACACCGGAAAGATGAGTTGGCGTTACCGGGAAAAAGTGCCCTGGTTAATATGTTCGAGTCATTGCGGAATTATTTCACACTGAATGAGTTAAGCTGGACGCTTTTGTTTCTGTGGCTTGTGGTCGTGTCCACCTTCATGGTGTATTGGTTTAGGCGTGGCATCCGGGGTGGAAAAGTCTGGTTGTATCTCTTTCTCACCAGCAGCCTGGTGTTTATTTTAAGCGCCGGTTGGGTGGCGGATCGCTATCGCCTGGATTCGCGTGAACAGATTATCGTCATGGTGGATGAAGTGCAGGTACATAGTGCACCGGTAGAAACATCAAAAGTTCTTTTTATTCTGCGTGAAGGAATGGAAGGTACGGTGCGGGAGCGGACAGAAGGCTGGTATGAAATTAAATTGGCAGATGGAAAGACGGGGTGGATACCAACCCATGCGATTGCTTCGATTTAGTCTTTTATTACTCATGTGGGGAAATGCATTCGCCTTTCCAAGCGGCGTCACAGCTGATAGTCTTGATGAAAGTTTTGATCCCACCACGCTGAGTGACTGGAAAACCATGCCGTTGACCATTGAGCGGGTGAAACCACTGAAGGATGAAATCAGTGAACTCACGCTTGCGTTGGATAATGTGTCAGAGACCCCCAAGGTTCAGATTGGGTATCGCGTTCAGGTTTACAGTACATCGGATTATTTGCAGGCATTGAAACTGGATTCTTTGGCCAGGACTATCTGGAAAGAAGATGTCTATATGCGATTTGACAGTCCGTACTACAAAATCCGTATTGGAAACGAACCCCAGCGAGATGCGGCCGAGCGCTTACAGCAGGAGGCTTTTCGTCGCGGCTTTCGTACAGCCTGGGTAGTTCGCACGGAGATTGAGCACAAACCGGAAGAAGAAAATTGAATATATCAAATCAACTAACAATTAAAGTTTATTGAGGCTTACATGTCAGGACACAGTAAATGGTCAACTATCAAGCGCAAGAAGGCAGCCGTGGATGCGGAGCGTGGTAAGATTTTCACCAAACTGGCGAAAGAAATCACCGTCGCTGCCCGGGTCGGCGGGAGTGATGAGACGGCAAATCCGCGTTTACGTACGGCGATTCTTGCAGCCCGGGGTGCCAATATGCCCACAGCAAATATTGAACGGGCGGTAAAAAAGGGCACAGGCGAGTTGGAAGGGGTGACCTACGAGGAAATTACCTATGAAGCGTATGCGCCGGGTGGCGTGGCATTGATGGTTGATGTCATGACGGATAATAAAAATCGGACCGTAAGCGAAATTCGCCATATTCTAACCAAGCATGGCGGCAACCTGGGAAGTTCGGGTTCAGTAGCATGGATGTTTGAATCAAAAGGCGTTATCACGGTATTGGCGGATGACGTGGACGAAGAGGAGGTGTTATTAGCCAGCATGGATGCCGGTGCTGAGGATTTTAACAGTGAAGAGGATGTGTTTGAAATTATCACGGCCATGAATGATTTACACAGTGTGAGCACGAAACTGGTGGAAAGCGGTCTGAAAGTGGACAATGCCGAACTGCGCAAAATCCCCAGTAATTTTACTGAAATATCTCAGAAAGATGTGGCTGCAGTGGTGAAATTGCTGGAAGCGTTGGAAGACCATGATGATGTGCAAAAAGTGTCGGCCAGTGTCGATTTCACCGACGAAATGCTGAACGATTTGGAGCTATAACCTGCGAATAATCGGCGTGGATCCGGGCTTGCGGATCATGGGAATTGGAATCGTTGATTTTGAGAATACACAGTTTAAACCCGTGCATTACAGTGTTGTAAAAACGCAGGCGACAGAATCACTGGATTATAAGCTGGAAGCGCTCTACGATGGACTCATGGAGATGATTAATGTTTACGACCCGCAGGTTCTATCCGTGGAGGAAGCTTTTTACGGTACCAATGCCCGTACAGCTTTGCTTATGGGGCATGTACGGGGCGTTATAATGCTGGGTGGCAGACATGTCAAAATACCGGTGTTCGAATATGCTGCCCGCAAAGTAAAGTCGGCCATTACAGGGAATGGGAATGCCACTAAAGAACAGGTGCAGTTTATGGTCCAACGCCTGTTGAGTCTTAAAGCATTACCCACCCCGTTGGACGCATCGGATGCTCTGGCAATTGCCATGTGTCACGGACTCAATGCCCGAACCCAAAAGCTGAGGTAGAATTTCATTATGTACGAATACTTTTCCGGAAAACTGGTTCAGAAGCGGCCTGATCTGGCGGTGATTGATGTTCAAGGCATCGGGTACAAACTGCGGATAACATCACATACATATGAATCGCTCCCCAAAATCGATTCACCCGTGAAATTATTTACGCACCTCAATGTCCGGGAAGATGCATTGGAGTTATTCGGATTCGCGACAGAGGAGGAGCGCGCTTTTTTTCACGAGCTTTTACTGGTCTCCAAAATTGGTCCCAAGGCAGCAGCAAACATTCTTTCTGGTGGCACGCCCGGGGATATTCAGCGCATGGTATTGGCGGAGGATGTGAAATCACTGTCAACCCTCCCCGGTGTGGGTGCAACCACAGCTCGTCGTTTGGTTGCTGAACTGAAGTCACGATTGGAAAAGGTGGACTTCAGCCTCTCTACCAATCAACCGAAACTGAAGATATCTGGTCTTTCAGCCAGCGAAGCGGAGGCTGTTATGGCACTGGAAGCGTTAGGCTACAGCCGGACCGAAGCCCAGTCCACCATTGCCCGGCTGGGCCTTCCGGCGGACGAAAACACTACAACCCAGGAAATCATTAAGAAGGCATTACAGCGTGGAAAAACCTGATCTGCAAAATCTGCCGCACTGGCATGCTTTTTATGTCCAGGCACGCCATGAAAAAAAGGTGGATGAACGCCTGAAAAATAAAGGGATTGAAGTCTTCACCCCCATGGTTACGCGAATCAAACAGTGGAGCGACCGGAAAAAATCGGTTCAGGAACCGCTGATACGCGGCTACACCTTCTGTAAAATCGCATTAAAAGACAGGATGCCGGTGCTGGAGACCGTGGGTGTTATCAATATTCTCCGTTTTGCCGGAAATTGGGCCCCCATTCCTGAGGAGCAGATTGAAACGCTACAAATCATGATTGATCACCCGGAAACGCTCCAACCTGAGAATTATGTGAAGGTGGGGGAATATGTGCGTGTCATTTCCGGACCCTTCACCGGTGCCCGGGGCATTGTTCAGCGCATTGCTGGAGCGGACAGACTCATATTGGCGTTGGACAAAATTCAATTGGCATTTTCGGTAGAGGTCAATCGAAATGACATCAAGGTTCTCAGACCGGAAGAACTGGAGGAAGAAACGGATGAGCTCACCAGTAACTCCGGATTTTGGCGCCGTCGGTAATTCACGGACATTTCACTTTTGAAAGTACATCTCTTTATCCCTTGTTTAGTGGATCAATTCACACCCCAGGTGGGCATTGCCTGCCTTAAACTACTGCGTGCGACCGGCCATGAGGTGGTGATTCCCACCAATCAAACCTGTTGTGGACAACCGGCTTTTAATTCCGGTTTTCGCGAGGAAGCACGCGAAGTGGCGTATCATTTTAAAACGATTTTTCACGACGCTAAAATCATTGTGGGTCCATCCGGGTCCTGCATCTCAATGCTGAAAAATCATTACAGAGAACTGGGGCTGATTTTTCCCGAGTCGGTACAGGTTTTTGAGATTGTGGACTTTCTTTCCCAGTATGGCCAGTCGCTGCGATTTCACTCATCACCTCAACGGATCGGGATTCATGATGCGTGTCACGCGCTACGGGAATTGAAGCTGTATGACCAACCCCGGGAATTGCTGAAGCGCATACCTGGTTTGGATCTGGTGGAGTTGAATGACGGGCAGGCATGTTGTGGATTCGGTGGGACTTTCTCAGTGAAAATGGCTGAATTATCACAGGATATGGCCAGGGAAAAAGTAAAGACGATTCAGGCGGCCGATGTGGATACGGTGGTCAGCCTGGATGGTGGCTGTCTGATGAATATCCAATCCACAGCGGAAGGCATGGGGGTTACCCTGCACGCAAAACATGTTGTAGAAGTGCTGGCGGACGCTATGATCTCCACAGGGGAGCAGGCTTGACATGGAATTTACCCCCCGTTCGATAAAAGCCAACTTCACCGAATCCCTGAAAGATTTCACCCTGCGGAAAAATCTCACCAAAGCGACACATCACACCATTGAAAAACGAGACGCTCTAAAAGCAGCCGCTCCAGATTGGAATAAGTGGCGCGATGCCGCTGCGGCTTCCCGGCGTGAATCTTTACTGCACTTGGATCGCTATCTGGCGCAATTCGAAAACCAATTTACCGCTCTGGGTGGCGAAGTGGTTCATGCTACTACGATCGAAGACGCACGCTCAAAAATCTTAGACATTATCAAGGCTGAAAATGGCCGTACGGTGGTTAAAGCAAAATCCATGGTTACTGAGGAGCTGGAACTGGCCACATTCCTCAACGCTCAGGATATTGAGACCTGGGAAACAGATTTGGGCGAATTCATTATCCAGTTGGCAGGTGAACATCCCAGCCATATTACTGCGCCGGCGATTCACAAAAATCGACAGCAAATCGCCCAACTCCTCCACGAAAAGATGGGGGTGCCTTACACGGAAGATCCGGAGTTACTTACCGGCTATGCCCGACAATTTCTCCGGCAAAAATATCTGGATGCCGATGTGGGTATCTCCGGTGGTAATTTTATCATTGCGGAAACAGGGCAGGTGATTTTGGTAGAGAATGAGGCCAATATCCGGCTATCCACTGTTCTCCCGCGAATTCACATTGCCGTTACAGGAGTTGAGAAGGTTGTACCTTCACAGCAAGACTACGCCAATCTCATGCGTTTACTGCCTGCCAGCGCTACCGGGCAAAAAATGGCCGGTTATGTCTCGGCTCTGACACCGGGCGTGTCTGGTGGTCCGGAACGGATGATTGTAATTCTTCTGGATGCCGGACGACGGCAAATGTTGGCGTCAGAAAAATGGGAAATGCTGGCCTGTATTCGTTGTGGTGCCTGCCTGAATGTTTGCCCAATCTTCAATAGGGGTGGTGGTCATGCATACGGCTCGGTTTATCCGGGACCTATGGGATCAATCCTCACACCCGGTCTGAGTGAGCCGGGAAACGCGCCGGACCATGCTTTTGCCAGTTCATTGTGCGGTGCCTGTGTAGATATTTGCCCGGTTAAGATTCCCCTTACAAAACTTCTATTGCAGACCCGTGGTGATGTGGTGAACACACACCATAAATCGTGGGATAATCTCGCTGAGCGATCCGTTTGGAAATCCTGGTCCCTGATGATGCGACATCCGGGGATTTTCCGAATCATGCGGTGGTTTGGTGCACGAATCCCAGTTCGTTTTCACTGGGGCAGTGACGCGCGAAAATTACCCCGATTAGCAAAAGAGACCTTTCTCCAGCAGGTACGTGATGGCCGATTTGATTAGACAATTCATGGAAGAAGCAGAGTTGGTGCATGCGAATCTATACCTGGTGCCCCGAACTGCATTGGATGCCAAGATAGCGGAATTAACGAAGGATGTGCCTTCGGAAAAAATTTATGATGCGCGCAATGACGCACCAATTCCACGGGATGATCTGGCAAGAAAAATGGTGGGCATCAGTGAAATGGTAACTGGAATTGCGGAGACCGGATCGCTGATAGTGGACTTAACAGCGCCGGATCATTTGGCATCGCTACTCCCGCAACGGCATATTGCCATTCTCGATGCAAACAAGATTTACCCCGCGCTCGAAGACTATCTGGCCAGCGGGGAAGCGCCTTTGTGCTATACAATGATAACAGGTCCGAGCAAGACGGCAGATATTGAAAAAATACTGGTTTACGGCGCTCACGGCCCGGTGGCGTTGGACATTTTAATCTATACTGATCCATGAAATCTATTTTCATTTCCAGGGAAGCAATGGTTGGAGGAAGGAGGGTCACAAATTACCTTTACCTCATGCCTGCAATCTACAGTGAATCAGGAAGAAAATGGGATTTTATCCCAAAAGGATACATAACAGTTGGATGGAATGAAACGCTATGAAACAGACCCCTTTTTATGAGAAACATCGCGCCTTGGGTGGCAAATTGGTCGATTTTGCAGGTTATGCCATGCCGGTTCAATATCAGAGTATGGTAGCCGAACACCTGGCTGTGCGAGAGGCGGCCGGTTTATTTGATGTGTCTCATATGGGAGAATTTCTTGTGACGGGGACTCAGCAGGTTGAATTCCTGGACTATGCCACAATAAATGATATTCGTGGTATGGTCCCGGGACAGGCCCAATATTCTGCTATGTGCCTGGAAAATGGTGGAATTGTGGATGATCTGCTGATCTACAAGTTTCAGGATAAATTTATGCTGGTGGTGAATGCCTCCAATATTGAGAAGGATTGGAATCACCTGTCCAAATTGGCAGAAGCGTTTGAGGTAACGCTTGAAAATCAAAGCGACCAGTTTGCTCTACTGGCTTTACAAGGACCCTTGTCCCGCGACATTTTGCAGAAACTTTCCGATCTGGATTTAGATGAAATTCCGTTTTACCACTTCGCGGAAGGCAACATAGCCGATCAACCCATGGTGATTGCACGTACAGGTTATACCGGGGAACTGGGGTTCGAATTGTATCATGACCCGGCATTGAGTTCGATGCTCTGGGAAGCGCTCATGGAAGCGGGCGGGGATTTAGGATTAAAACCTGCCGGCTTGGGGGCTCGTGATTCACTGAGACTGGAGATGAAATACTGCCTCTATGGAAATGACATTGATGAATCCACCACGCCATTAGAAGCGCGGTTGGGCTGGATTACGAAAATGGATAAACCCGATTTTCATGGAAAGGCAGTCCTGGAAGCCCAGCAAATGGCTGGATTGAAAAGAGCGCTCATTGCATTTGAATTAACGGAACGAGGCATTCCCAGACATGGGTATACAATTTATGTCGGAGATGAAATGGTTGGTCAGGTAACAAGTGGCGGCCATTCACCGGTCCTGGAAAAGGGTATCGGGATGGGGTATGTGAATTATCCTTACCAGAAAACCGGTACGGAGATTCAAATTGATATCCGGGGTCGCAAAATCCCTGCTAAAATCGTTAAACCACCATTGGTGAAAAATACTTCCATAGCGAGTTAAACCATTAAACGCGGACTCACATATCAGGAGAAACGCCGGGAAATCATCGGGATTCTGACCCTTATTGTCAGTTTGTTAGTGCTGGTGAGCCTCATAAGTCATGATCCCACTGAAGAGCCCACCATTGGTCCCAATATCGAGCTTCACAACTGGATGGGATATGCTGGTGTTTTTATTAGCTATTATCTCATGAAAATGTTTATCGGTTGGGGAGCTTTAATATTGCCGCTGCTGGGTATGGGATGGGGTGTTTACACGCTCCTTGACAAAAGTTATAAACCATTGGTACGATTCACTGCTTATACGGTTGTAGTCTTTATCCTGCTTGCCATTTTTTCAGCGATGGTCATGTTGCATCTGGAGAATGGTCTGGCCTTAGCGTACCGGCATACAGGCGCTTTTTCGGTTCAGAGTACAGTATTGCTGGAAGATTTTCTGGGTATCTGGGGTGCGTTTCTGGTTACCGTTGGATTTTTGGTTGTAACAGTTCAGGGCTGGCTGGGATTTTCATGGAAACGCTTTTTCGAACAAATAGGTCAGGCTATTAGTGACTGGCGCCGACGGTATGCCCAAAAAGCACTTAAGAAATCCAAAGAAAAAGTTGAACCAGCAGGGGCAAAAATAGAACCGACAGAGCCGGCGATGCCATCCATTACTGTCGAGGACACCGGTGATAAAAATGAGCAAAAAATACCGGCTTCTCAGATTCCTCAAGAACCAGAGACGGGCAAGTCACAATCTGTGGTGTCTGGAGATGCTGACGAAGCCCCACCTGAAGAAGAGCCACCTGAAGAAGAAGTGGAGCGGGATGATATAGCGATTGAAGAGGCGGTGGTCGAAGAGGAAGTGGATTACGACAAAACCAAGCCGAAAGCACCCCGACGCGAATACAAATTACCCACCGTTGACCTTTTGGAAACACCGATTGAAGTCGATCAGAGCATGAGTCGGGAAGAGCTGCTGCATAATGCCGATTTGCTGGTGCAGGCGCTGGGATCATTTGGTGTGGAGGGAAAGGTAACCCATATCGCACCAGGACCGGTTATCACACGCTATGAAATCGAACCGGGACCCGGCATTCGGGTGGCAAAAATCGCCAGCCTGTCTGATGATATTGCCCGGGTGATGAAAGCGCGCCGGGTTCGCATCATTGCGCCTATTCCGGGGAAAAATTCTGTGGGCGTAGAGCTGCCCAATCCCAAGCCGGAAATTGTGTACCTGAAAAGCGTCATTAATTCAGAAAAATTTACTGATGCTGGCGGCTTGCTGACAATTGCCCTGGGGAAAACCACCAGTGGTGAGCTCTTTGTGGCGGATTTGGCAAAAATGCCCCATCTGCTCATTGCAGGTGCTACCGGATCGGGCAAGTCGGTGTGTATCAATGTCATTATCACATCACTGCTTTACCGCGCTCGGCCGGACCAGGTGAAATTCATCATGATTGATCCCAAGAAGCTGGAGTTATCCATTTATCGTCAGTTGGTGGGCTATCACTTGATTACCGGTGAGGGGATGGATGAACATGTACTGACCAAGCCTAAAAACGCGGTTCAGGCATTACGGGCGGCGGAACTGGAGATGGAAAAACGGTACGAAATATTATCCGAAGCCACGGTCCGGAATATCGAGCAGTATAATGAGCGAGCGGCAAAATCTGAGGATATGGAGCCACTGCCGTACATTGTGGTTGTGATCGATGAGTTGGCCGACCTCATGATTACGGCTGCCAAAGAGGTGGAAGAGCCCATCACCCGGCTGGCGCAAATGGCCCGTGCAGTCGGCATTCACCTGATTATCGCTACGCAGCGACCTTCTGTGGATGTTATTACCGGTGTGATAAAAGCGAACTTTCCTACTCGCATCGCATTCCAGGTTGCCCAGAAGAATGACTCACGGACCATTCTGGATCAGAATGGTGCTGAGAAGTTATTAGGGCGTGGTGACATGTTATTCCAGTATGCCGGCGCCGCGGTACCCACACGACTTCATTGTGCTTTGGTGACGCTGGAGGAGATTGAGAGCATCCTGGATCATATCAGTAATGAACCCAAACCGGAAGAGGAATTTCTGCCTGAGGTGCGCGAAAGCGGGGGCGACGGCAATGGTATTTTTGGGGACGACGATAGTGACAGGGATGAATTGTTTGATGAAGCCTACCGGCTGGTCGTGACCCATCAGCAGGGGTCGGTGAGCCTGTTGCAGCGTCGGTTAAAAATCGGCTATGCCCGTGCCGGACGCCTGATTGATCAGTTAGAATTGGCTGGCGTAGTGGGTCCCAATACGGGTAGTAAAGCTCGTGAGGTTTTGGTTGGTCCGGAAATTTTGGAAAATCCATCGTTTGAAGATGATGGCGCTGATGCAGACGATGATTAATTATGTGCTGCAATTTCGCCGGATACAGGTTCTATCCATAAAACTACTTCTCTTTTTATTCAATTTGGTAATTATCACCCGGCTTGTTTTTCCCGTGCAACTATTTGCACAATCATCGACAGTAGATTCTTCCGGTGTTGACCAGATTATTAATCGTTTTCTACAAGTAAAAGACACCCACCTGCACATTGAAAATACTACTGAATGGGCATTCTCCGGACGAATCGATTCCCTTGTATTGGAAGTGATGATTCAGGATAGTACACATTTTAGATTGTTTTTACAGGCGCAGAACATGGAAATACTGGGGTATGATTCGAAGTTGTACACGGTGAACCACGGTCAGCGTCAGATTGTAATTGAGCCGTTGAAACCCCATGATTTGGTGAAGCGATTTTTGGGACCTCTATTTACCGATGTCGTACTTGAGGAGCAGAAATTCGAAAGGGATGGCATGCGGCTTAGATTTGGTTTCCGTGATCCTTATTCAGAATGGTCATCTGCTACGGTGTGGGCAAAAAATGATTGGTTGGTGCAGCAGATGGTTTTGGAGGATGTGGAGTCGAACCGGGTTTATGTCCAGCTACAATACTTAAATTTGATGGATGGTTTTTACGCGGAGGATATTTTGGAAAATTCCTATGGATACCGGATTGCAGACCTGACGCGTCAAACCACACCATCTGACCAACATGAGTACCGCTGACATGGCCGGGAAAAGTTTGTTTCGGGCACATCCCATCAAGTTTATCCTCTCTTTCGGCTTGAGTGCGTTCCTGGTTTGGTTTGTATTCAAGGACTTGGATATTGATGGGTTTTGGGAAGCTCTGGAGGGTGTCTCCATCAGCTATATCCTTTTTGGAGCCGTGTTGCTCATTTACAGCGTCTGGGTGCGCGCACAGCGCTGGCGGATTTTGATTTCGCCGCAGGGAGAGTCTCGGACGAAAGATTTATTTGATTCTCTGCTGATAGGTTACCTAGGTAATGACGTATTGCCCTTCCGATTGGGCGAGGTACTGCGCGCCGCTCTGGCTGCACGAAAAACCAAATTGAGAATCAGCGGTATTGGCGCATCCATTTTAGTGGACCGGCTGCTGGATATGCTCTCTTTTCTTATTATTGCGGTTTGTCTTTTCATGCTGTATCCCCTTGCGGATTGGGCGCAGACAGTGGCGGTACTGGGATTTGTAGCATTGGTGGTATTCTTCTTTGGCGCATTTCTCCTGCGGGGAAAACGGGAGCGATTATTTCAATGGATTCAGAAGTGGGCGCTGAAAAAAGAGGCTGCCGGGAAGGCAAAACTGGCCGGTCATATCATGTCGCTGTTCAAGGGAGTGGAAACCATCTGGCAGATGCCTCAGCCGTTGAAAGTAACGCTGCTTACAATCTATCTGTGGGTGCTTTATATCATCGTAACGGCATTGGGCTTGGCAGCGTTTCATTTTGATTTTACACCGGTGGAGTTTTTCGTTGCCGCCATGATTCTGCTTACCTTTACGACTCTCTCCCTCTCCATTCCATCCGCACCGGGTTTCGTGGGAACATATCATGGTGCCGTCGTGGCTGCTTTGGCTTTAGTGGATATCCCCAGTACACCCGCCAAGGCTTTTGCCATTGTCTTTCATCTGCTGAATTATCTGGCGATGGCACTACCGGGAGCGATTATCTTCTTTAAAACCGGACTAAAATTTCAATTTGCAGCCGATGCCTCGGAAGTGACGGGTTCAACTGTAGAACAAGAATCTGCTTCATCTAAGAATTCGCTCCAACCACCCGATTAATCACAGACAACCTCGCTTAGGGTGTCGTGTCAAAAGCGTGGCAATAATGATTCGTCTAAATAAATAGAGGGAAGTGGTCGATGTTCAAGCGCTTTTTCATCGTGCTCCTAACTTTACTGTGGGTACAGAATAGCATTGGTCAATCCACTGGTGCTATTTCAGGAATTATTCTTGATCGGGATACAAAACAGCCACTTGTGGGAGCAAATGTGATGCTGGAGGATACGCCCTATGGTAGCGCAACGAACAGTGAGGGGTATTTTTATATGGAGAATATTCCGGTTGGGACCTACCGGTTGCGGATCGATATGATTGGATACAAGTCCCAGGCGCGTGCGAATATCCACATTGTCTCTCGTCGGATGGTTGAAGTGAATCTTGAATTAATTCCTACAGTGCTTGAAGGGGAAGATGTGACGGTGACGGCCGGCTTTTTTGAGCGTGCGCGGGACGCCGTGGTTAGCGTGCGGTCAGTGGACATTGAGGAAATCCGATCTGACCCGGTAGGAGCTTATGATGTGATGCGCATGATGCAGGCTTTGCCGGCAGTCGTTTCTGGTGCAGACCAGGATAATGAAATCATTATTCGAGGTGGTAGTCCGGGAGAAAATTTGTTTATCATGGACCATCTGGAAATTCCGTATCCGAATCACTTCTCTCAGGCTGGCAGTGGTGGCGGACCAATTACGCTGATTAATACGGAATTTATTGAACGCATTGATTTTTATGCCGGCTCATTTCCGGCGCGATACGGTGGCAAGGTCTCGTCCGTCATGGATGTTTCTCTGCGAGAGGGCAATCGCCAGCACCAGCGTGGTCAGTTTAATTTCAATATGGCTGGTTTTGGGTTGACATTTGAGGGTCCACTTAATGAAAAGACTAACTATATCGCCACCCTGAAGCGCTCATTTCTGGACTTTGTCATCGCCAATACCGGATTGGTGGCCGTTCCCCAATACTGGACCGGCCAGGCCAAAGTAACTTATCATCCTGAACCAGGCAAAGAGGTTATGTTTAATTTTCTGGGTGGTATCGATGGAATTGACATCGTGGGAGAGGATACACCTCAGGCTCGCGGTGCGGAGAATGTGGATTTTGCCACCCAGCAGTACACCTTGGGTGTGACATATAAGAGTCTCATCAAGAATCATGGCTATTGGATGACTTCATTGGCGCAGAACATGATACAGGTGCAAACCGATGTTTACCGGGTTGAGGAAGACGCGACTCATAATACCTACTTCACACAGGCGGACTTAGAGCTTGAGCATACTTTCAAATCGGATATTTATTACAAGTTTTCGCCCAAATTTGAATTGTCAGGTGGTCTGAAAGTCGCCTTCACTCATCTTGATTACGATCAGACTTACCAGGGTTCGCCACTGGTCAATTATATCTATCGGTATGAAGGGAAGTATTGGGGAGATCCCACAGTTCGTACTTCCTGGGCAGGCGAGCCGGTCCACCCATTCGAAAATACCTTTTACTATTCTGCTTTAGACACCCTAAGTGACACCAATATTATTCATGATACACTCACTGTGGGATTGGATGATGCTTGGCGAAGTCGTTTAAATTTGGTCTCACCTTCATTTTGGGCTCAGGTGAGGTTTTACCTGTTGGGGGAATTGGAATTGATTTTTGGAGGCCGGATGGGGCAAACCGGGTACACAAACTACCGCTATTTTTCACCACGAATGGGATTGTCCTACCCGCTTACACGGGGCTTGAAAGTGAATCTGTCGGGGGGCAGATACTATCAGCGACCATTCAATGTGGTTCTGAATGGCGATTACCTGAATACTAATGACCTGAAAAATTATTATGCCGATCAGGTTGTAATAGGTACAGAATATTTACCACGCGAAGATGTGCGCCTGACACTGGAAATTTATGAGAAGCGTTTTGACCAGATGGTTACCTCAGCCTGGAAGGATTCTATTGTAAACGGCCGGAACGTGATCTCCTTCGATAATGAACGCCAGGTCAATGCCGGCTCCGGTTATTCCCGGGGGATTGAATTTTTCATTCAAAAAAAGTTTGTGGATAACTGGTACGGCTCTTTCAGCTACTCCAAATCCATCGCCCGGGGCATTGATCCGCGGGATGGTAAAACGGAGTACCCTTGGACGTATGATTACGGGGATGTGATGACCTTGGTTGGCGGCTATAAAATTCAGTATATGAATTATGACTGGTATCCCCGCTATAAAACGTCCCTGATTGTAAAGGTATTCTCCTGGTTGCCCTTCATGCCCTCCGATGAATATGAGCTGAGCTTCCGTGCCCGGTATGTGGGTGGTCGTCCGTATACAGAACGGGAGTACAATCCTTATCGCAGGCGCTGGTATATTCCGGCGGACAGTCCATTGAATACACTGCGTTATGATGCTTATTTCCGTTTTGATGTAATGCTGCTACAGCGGTTTTATTTTGAAAAAATGAATCTGGTAGCCTTCTGGGACATTATGAATGTAACCAACCGGGATAATCCCTGGGAGTACATTTACAAAGCGGATGGTTCACGGGAAATGTCCTGGCAATTCAAGACCTTCCCGGTGGGTGGCGTGACTTTAGAGTTTTAATGATAGAAAACTTGATACCCAAGCTTACCCGTTTATCAACTTCTGTAAATTGGTCAAATCACTGATAAACTGCTTTTTATCACCCTCCTTGGCAATGGACGATCCTGCTTCTTCGGCCTGTTTTAAGAAGTGTTGCGCATCTTTCGTTGAGCCTAATAACCAATGGGCGCGTGCCACTGCTTCGTAGGCGTAAGCTAGGTCAAAATCAACGATTTGGTTATCCTGGCACAGTTTCAGACAGCGTGCTGCATGGTAAATGGCTGGTTCTCCGCGTTCCAGTATGCCGTACACGTGGGAAATCTGCCATTCACTCCGGGCAAAATTCAGCGGTGTCCCCACCTGCCGCCAATGATATGCGGACGCATGGGCCATATGAATCATGTCAGCCTCTTCATCCGGTGTCCGGTCTGGTTTCTCAATCAAATCCCAGGTTTGATTAAACAGTGTAATCCCCAACGCTTTGTGTTGATCAGCCGTAATATTTTCAGTCGCCATGGTCTCATCCTCCGATGTTCCGGTGCTGAGTATTGTTCTTTTGAATGGTTTAATATAGGCGGTTTCCAAATGTGAAAAAATATGAAGAGTCTTTTAATCCACCCAATATAACCCAACGACTCAATCCGCCAATTCGTCAATCCGCTAATCCACAAACTCGGTGCATTCGGTGATAGTTATTTTCGGAACCACGAATTAAAAAGGCATAAACCGCAAAGGTACTGAGTAGACGCAGAGGTCGCAGAGGAGCGGGAGATAAATCAGACTTCTGCCGGGACTGGATTTCCGTTTTAATCATTAAAATTTGCGATTTGGAATTTGTTTGATTTTTGATGCTTGTGATTTGGGATTTCCGAATCCGTCAAACGGAGCGAAGCGGAGTAAGACGAACGAAGT